>JADDQE010000059.1 GCA_016781525.1 bacterium
ACGAAATCCGTACAGAATCATACCACATTACTTATTTAATAGCGTCTAAGCTCCGGCCCCGAGCTAGTACCGATCCAGGTAGTTCCGGCCGACCTCGAGGCCACTCATCGCTTCTGGGATAACTGGGCGCAGTCCTTCGCGTACGATGGGCCCTGGGCCGACCTCGTGCTTCGTTCGGCAATCACGCTCAAGCTGCTCACCTATGCGCCGAGCGGAGCAATCATCGCGGCGCCGACCACCTCCTTACCGGAATGGATTGGCGGTGAGCGCAACTGGGATTACCGCTATACCTGGCTACGCGATGCATCGTTTACGTTGAGTGCGCTGTGCGCGCTCGGCTACCACGAGGAGGAGGCCCGTTTCTTCCACTGGTTGAACCGACTTGCGGAGATGTACGACACGCCGCTCCAGATCATGTATGACATCGATGGATCACCCGAGCTGGATGAGCTGGAATTGCCCCATCTGGAGGGCTACCGCGGTTCGCGGCCTGTACGAATTGGAAACGGTGCATTCTGCCAGCGTCAGCTCGACGTCTATGGCGGTGTGCTCGACGCAGTTCTAGCCTACGAGCACCACCTGAATCGTCTAACGCCACAACAGTGGGCAGCGCTGCAAGACGAGATCGAGTATGTCGTGCGGCATTGGCATGAGCCCGACCAGGGAATTTGGGAAATGCGCGGCCCGCCGGAGCACCATACATTTTCTAAGCTCATGTGCTGGGTGACGGTTGATCGCGGGATCATGGTTGCCGAGCACGAGGGCTGGAACTATGATCAGGCTCTGTGGCAAGCAACCCGCGAAGCCATTCGGGAGAGCATTCTCCAAAATGCCTGGAACGACGAAATCTCGTCATTTACGCAGACCTACAGCTCGACCGCGGTTGACGGCAGCCTGCTGGTCATTCCGCTGGTCGGCTTCCTGCCTGGAACCGACGAGCGCGTTCGGGGGACGATTGAACGGATCAAGCGCGAGCTATGCCGTGGTGCGCTGGTCTATCGCTACCGTACGGGCGACGGTCTGCCTGGGGACGAAGGGGCGTTCCTGCTGTGCTCGTTCTGGCTGGTCGAAGCTCTGGCACTGAGCGGCCAAGTCGAGGAGGCGCGCGCGCGCTTCGAGGAGCTGGTCGGGTATGCAAGTCCGCACGGACTGTTTTCGGAGGAAGTTGATCCGGCGACTGGGATAGCACTTGGGAACTATCCGCAGGCGTTCAGCCATATCGGCTTGATCAACGCCGCGCTCCGGCTCCAAACGGTTGGCGGTCGGTCGTAACAAGTAAACACGTGGGAGCGCCAGTCGCTAGCCGAAGATCCGCACAAGCTCGGCTTGCTGCTCGGTCTTGACCAGGGCAATGATTTTGTCACCCTGCTGGATCGTGGTGTCGCCACGTGGGATGACCAGCATGCCTTTGCGAACTAGGGTTGCAAGGACGCACTCGGCCGGCAGTTTTAGAGCATCTACGCGGTCGCCGATGACCCGAGCCGCTTCCGGTACTGTCACCTCGGCCAGTGAGATTTGTCCTCCACCGAGCTTGAGCAGCGGCACGAGATCGCCCATGCTAAGCTCTTCATGAATGATGCGTGCGAGCAAGGCCGAGTGAGAGATTGCGATATCGACTCCCATTTTTGCGGTGAAGAGCCACTCGTTCTTCGGATTATTAACGCGCGCAATCACCCGCTCAACACGATACTCGTGCTTGGCAAGCTTCGCTACCACGAGGTTGTCCTCGTCATCGCCTGTAACGGCGACAACCGCGTCCATCGTGTCGATGCCTGCGTCACGTAACACTGTCGGGTTACAGCCGTCGCCATGCACAGGGCGCGCGTTTTTGACTGTGCGCTGCATCTTGGTAAAGACGGCATCGTGCATTTCGATGATTGTAACCTGGTGGCCTTGGACGCTGAGCATGTCCACGAGGCTCGTCCCGACCTTTCCGCCGCCTACGATCAATATGTTCATGGTCAATCTCCCTGGGCCTAATAACAAGAGGTCACGGCCTTGGTCGATGGACCGAGCATGAGCTACATGAGGTCATGCTCGGTCCATTGGCTGCGGTACGTCAAGCTCTTCTGTTGGCGCTTGCCCCTCTGATTTCGCATGCTTTACCCAGCTAACCCTTCTCGTAGGGCTTGCCGACAGCCGCGGGTGGACGTGCCCGACCAATAATCCCTGCTAGCACTACCAGTGTTACAAGGTAAGGCAGCATCTGGAGGAATTGCCGCGGCAAGCCGAAGTTGAAGCCCTGGATTTTGATTTGAAGCGCATCTGCGGAGGAAAAGAGCAGAGCCCCACCGAAAGCTCCCAGCGGCGTCCATTTACCGAAGATCATCGCGGCGAGGGCAATGAAGCCCCGGCCACTGGTCATCACGTCATCAAAGCGAAAGGTCGACTCGAGCGAAAACCAGGCGCCGGCTAAACCTGAGATCAGGCCGCTCGCCACCACATTCCAGAAGCGGAGGCGGTTCACGGGAATACCGACGGTGTCCGCTGCTTTGGGCTGCTCGCCGACCGCCCGTGTTCGAAGACCCCAAACAGTCCGAAACAGCAACAGATTGATCACGAAAACCAAGATTAGCATGAGGTACGTGATTGGCTGGTGGTTGAACAGGATCGGCCCGATAACCGGTATCTGCGCCAAGCCCGGGATGGGTAGGCCTGGTAGGGCTTGCGCGGTTAGCGTAGCTCCACTGCTTTGCTCATAGGGCGAGATGAAGCCGCCACGGAGATAGCCGGTTACTCCCACTGCTAACAGGTTTATAACGGTGCCGCTGATGATTTGGTCCACCTTAAAGTTGACCGAAAGCAGCGCGTGCAGCGCCGAGACGAGACAGCCGGTCAGTAATGCGGCCAGCACGCCTAGCCAGGTGTTACCGGTGAGGATCGCCGCAATATAGCCGAAGGCCGCGCTGAAGAGCATGGTCCCTTCGATCCCGATGTTGACAACTCCTGACCGCTCGCAAATCAAACCTGCCAACGCACCCAGCGTAATTGGAGTCGCCAGCCGGACCACTCGTGCCAGCACATCTACCAGGTCGACGCTTGACCCAGCGACCGCCCAGAGCAGGATCGTGAAGAATGCGAAGCCGATCACTGCGCTGACGTAGGCGGCAATCCAACGCAGGGGCTGGCGCAGCGCCACGTAAAGCCCGGCCACGCCTAGCAGCCCTTGGATAACCACGACGGTTGCGACGGTTGGTAACGGAATGCGGAACAAGGGCTGGTTCTGGGGGGCACCCGGCTGGGGAATGTTAAGCACGGATACTTTGTCGGCGCCGACACGGCTAGTAATCGCAAATATCAGCAGCGTCGCTACTATGATGCCGATCGTGCCGACGATGCGGGCGCGGGTAATGCCCCGCCGAATATTACCGCCGCTGCTGACATGTGGTTGTGTAACGGTACCTTGCATTTACTTACCCCAGCCACGCGAAAAGACCATCTGCTCGCCGTGCGCTTGGCGAATGCGGAAGATCCAGCGCACGATTTGATCGGCTGCAACAAACATAATCACCAGCGCCTGGATGATGCGGATCAGGTCACTCGAGATACCCGTCAGCGCTTGCATCTCGCCTTTGCCGGTATTGAGCGCCCCCCAGAAAATCGCCGCGGGAATGATCGCGATGGGATTGCTGCGGGCGAGCAGTGCAATTGCGATGCTGTCGAAGCCATAGCCACTGGAAAAGAGCGACTTCATGTTGCGCTCGAGGCCAAGGGCTTGACCGGCGCCGGCAAGACCGGCGAGCGCGCCCGAGAGCGCCATCGTGAGCACGAAGTTTTTGGTGATGCTCATACCGGCGTATCGGGCGGCCTCGGGGTTCGCCCCAACCGTGCGAATCTCGAAGCCGGTAGTGGTGCGGTTTAGTAACCACCAGATGATCCAGACCGCGAGCAACGCAATCAAGAAGCCGAGGTGTAGCCGGATGTTCCAGCCAGGGTCGGTCGTAACGATTAATGGCCGATACTCCTGGCCACCGGTTAGGTTCGCCGGCTCGAGTGGGCCTACGAACCGTGGTAGCTGTGCGTTCGCCTGAATGAAGGGTGTTCGTGGCAGTGAGGCGCGTCGATCGCGGAGTGGTCCGCTCACGATAAAGTAATCCACGAGGCGGAAGGCGATAAAGTTAAACATGATGGTGGTGATAACTTCATGCGCTCCGGTTCGAGCTCGTAAGTAACCGGGTATTGCTCCCCACAAGCCGGCTGCGACGGCGCCGGCGATCAATGCCAGCGGAAGATGAATGATGGCGGGGAGCCCGGTTATCGTGAAGCCGACGGTGGTGGAGGCGAGCGCTCCCATAAAGAGCTGCCCCTCGGCGCCGATATTGAAAAGCCCGCATTTAAAGGCTACCGTTACGGCGAGGCCGGCCAGTATGTAGGGCGTAGCTTCAACCAGCGTATTGGCAATCGCTACCCGGCTACCGAATGCACCCGCGAAAAGCCCGCGGTAGGCGGCAACCACGACCTCCAAACGCGTCCCGCGATTGGAGGGCGCTGAAAACCAAATAATAATGGCGCCAATCACGAGTGCGGTTAGAATGGCGAGCGCCGGCACCAAGGCGGCGCGGAAAAGCGCCGCCGCTCGGTGACGACGGGTGGGCGCGAGGGGCACATCAACCTGTACTGCCATTGACCTTCTCCTCGCTAGGATGTTCGTCGGTAATGCCGGCCATTAAAAGGCCAAGTCGCTCCCGCGTCGCTTCGGGCTGTGGCAGGACAGCCAATATTTTGCCCTTGTACATAACTGCAATCCGGTCCGACAGCGCCAGCACCTCGTCAAGCTCGGCGGATACGACCAGAACCGCCACGCCATCGTCGCGCTGCTGAATGATGGACCGATGGATAAACTCGATCGAGCCGACGTCGATGCCCCGGGTCGGCTGTGAGGCGACCAATAGCTTAATCGGACGGCTAAACTCACGTGCAACGATGATTTTTTGCTGGTTGCCGCCCGAAAGCGATCCCGCCGTGGTCCAGATCGATGGCGTTCGGATGTCGAACTCTTTCACTAGCTTGCGGGCCTGCTCTTCGATCGTGTTGGCGAGGATGCGCATTCCCCGCGCGAACGGGGAGCGGTAATAGGTGGAGAGCACAAGGTTGTCGGCGATCGGATACGCGAGCACCAGCCCGGTTCCTTTGCGGTCTTCAGGGATATAGGCGACACCAAGCTCTGAGATATGACGGGGTGCTGCCGTTGTGGTCTCCTGTTCTGCAATACAAACCCTGCCGTCGACGACGGGTCGTAGCCCGTTGATCGCGTCGACGAGCTCGGTCTGCCCGTTACCTTGAACACCCGCAATGCCCAAGACCTCACCTGCCCGAACCTGCAGTGAGACCCCGTCGACGGCTACCTGTTGCCGGTCATCCAGTACTACGAGGTTGCTAACGTCGAGCACGACCTCGCCCGGCTGCGACTCGTCCTTGTCGACTGTGAGCACGACACTACGCCCAACCATCATCACGGCGAGCGTTCGGTCGGTGGACTCGTGCGGCAATGCGGTGCCCACAACTCGCCCACGACGCAGCACCGTAATCCGATCGGCGATGCTGAGAACCTCTTTGAGCTTGTGCGAGATAAAGATGATCGACTTGCCGCGCGCTACGAGGGAACGCATCACCCGGAACAGATCCTCCGCCTCTTGCGGCGTTAGCACCGCCGTCGGCTCGTCGAGGATCAGTATCTCGGCGTTTCGGTACAGGGCCTTGAGGATTTCCACCCGCTGCTGGACGCCGACCGGTAAGTCTTGCACCAGCGCGTCGGGCGGGACTTGGAGCCCATACTCGCGCGAAAGCTGGCTGATCCGCTGGTTAGCTCGGCGCTCGTCGAGCAGCGGCCCGCTGACGATCTCCGTTCCCAGCATAATGTTCTCGGCCACGGTGAGGGTGTCCACCAGCGCATACTCTTGATGGACCATGCCAAGGCCTAAGGCGATCGCGTCCGCAGAATTACGGATCGTGACGGGCCGCCCATTGATGAGGATTTCACCCTCATCGGGAGCATAAAGCCCGTACAAGATGTTCATGAGCGTTGACTTGCCCGCGCCGTTCTCGCCGAGAAACGCGTGAATTTCACCTTTCTCAAGTGTAAAGGATATTCCATCGTTGGCGAGCACGCCGGGGAAACGTTTGGTGATGTTTCGCACTTCGAGTGCGGGTGGCTGTTGTGCGCTCATGCCTTCTTCCTAGTGCGAGCCACAGTGTCGTCTTATTGTAGCTTAAGTTCGCGCGAGTGATGATGTCGTATCTTTGCAGGAGCGACAGGCGCAACCGAAGAGGATGGCGGCCGAGTGCGTCCCACTTTGCTGCCCTGCTTAAAGCGAATTAAAGCGAAAGAGAAGCGCCTGAGCACCTCTCTTTGCTGGGTTTACGACGCTGTTGGTGAAGCTTACTCGACGCCGGTCTTGATTGTACCGTTGGCGAGGCCTTGCTTGACCTCGTCGACCTTGGCCTTGATCTCGGCGGTAACAACCTCGTCCGCATCGTGCGCCGGAGCATAGTCGACGCCACCATTTTCCGCGGTGCCGACGTAGACCTCATTTGTGAAGTTGCCGTTGATGGCATCCTGCACGGCGGTGAAGACCGCGTTGTCGACTCGCTTGAGGGCGCTGGTGATCAGCTTGTCGGCGCCTTCGGCTGATCCACCCTTGAAGGTCGTGGCGTACTCATCCTGGTCCACGCCGATAACAAACTTGCCTTCCCTGGCTGCCACTTCGATTCCACCGGAGCCCGTCGGCCCACCTGCGCCGAAGATAACGTCTGCGCCCTCGGCGATCTGGGAGCGAGCGGCTTCCGCACCCGCAGCAGGGTCGGTGAAGCTTGGAATGTACACGCTCAGGACGCGAATATCCGGGTTCTGCGCCTTGGCGCCGGCCTCGTAGCCCTTGACAAACTTCTCCACCGGCGGAATCTGGACGCCACCAACCACACCAATGGTGTTGCTCTGGCTCACCAGGGCAGCCATCGTGCCGACCATGTAGGCGGCCTGATCTTCGGCGAAGACCAGCCCCTTGAGGTTCGGCGGCGCGGCGTCATAGGCGAAGTCCACGATGGCGAACTTCTTGTCCGGGTGCGCGGTCGCCACCTTCTGCATCGCGTCGCCCATCAAGAAGCCCACGCCGATGATGATGTCGGCGTCACCCGCCGCGAACCGCTCCAAGTTGGTCTCGAAGTCGGTCGGCTGCTGGGACTCGACATAGTTGATGGTAACGCCCAGCTCGCGCTCAGCTCGCTGCAGGCCTTCGTATGCGAACTGGTTGAAGGTGCCGTCATTCACCTTGCCTACGTCAGTCACCAGCGCAACCCGCAAGCCGCTGCCGCTAGCCGACGTTGCCGCCGACCCGGACGCGGCTGCCGCTGGTGAAGACGCGGCGGTCGACGCTGCTGTGCTCGGCGCTTCTGTTTCTGCAGGTGTTGGAAGACCGCTTGCGGCCGTGGAAGCTCCTGCGGCCGAAGATCCGGTGGTGCCAGTGGTGTCACCACCCGTGCCCGAGGCGCCACACGCTGCGAGGATTGGCAACAAGAGCACAAGCATGAGCATGCCAGTGAGCAATTTACGCACGAACTCGTCTCCTTACAAGACTAAGTACTAGGCTGGTTCAGCCCCCAGCCGGCCAAATTATAACATAAGGCTAGACCGGCTCTTTCCGGTGCTGCCAGCAGTGCGCTGGTTTCCTCGCTCGAGTTGGGGCCTTTTCGACCCTGCAGCTTAGCGAATCAGTCCTTCGACCTTGTCGACAGCATCCGCAGCCACGCTTAAATGGAGGATGTCGCCTTCTTCCAGGACGACGCCCGGTGCTGGCACGAAGGCACGCCCTTCGCGCAGAATAGCGAAGACATTAACCGCGCCGTCATACGCTAGGTCCCGGACCTTGCGCCCGGCGACCAAGCTTGAAACGCGCCCCTCCATCACCTGCACTTCGCCGTTGCCAAGCTCCTGAGTCCCATGTAGCTCGCTGTTGAGCATTAGCCGCTTAATCTTATGCGCTCCCCAGGCCGTCGAGCTGATGGTGCGGATGCCAAGCCGGCGATATATTTGTTCGCGCTGGGGGTCGTAGATACGAGCCACAACGATCGGGACCCGAAAGGCATCCCGGGCCACCGTCGCTGCGATAAAGTTAGAGTTATCGCCGCTCGTTACAGCCGCAAAGGCATCGGCACGTTCAATACCGGCATCACGCAACGTGTCACGGTCGAATCCAAAACCGCCGATCATCCGGCCGCGAAAACCTGCACCGAGATTGCGGAATGCCGTCGGTTGTTTATCGATAACTGTTACGTGATGCCCATCGTGCTCTAGGAGATGCGCGAGCATGACGCCTACTCGTCCGCAGCCGACAATAATAGCTTGCATAGCGTGCTCCAGTTACCAACGTGCAACAAAGCCTATGGGGGATGGGCCGATCCGAAACACTGTGTTCCGCCAAGTATACCTGCTACCACGCGGCTAGCGACTCTTGGATGCCGATTTCCGATCTTGCGGGCGTGGGCTGGCTGCGGCGGTAACATTCGGGAAGATCGGGTCAAGCCGTTGTCGCAGCAGCTCCAGCAGGGCGACAAGCACCGTTGCGGCAAAGGCAGCGGCCCAGCCCCATAATGGGATCGTTGTCAGCGCGATGTACCGATGGAAAATGTCGAGCTGAATAATGCTAATGAGCGTCGCGAACGATAGCCCGACGAGACCCAGCAGAAGGTAGCGCGACGTATGGTCATCACGTGCACCGGAGCGGCGAATGAGCGCTGCACCCAGCAGGGCTGCCACGCCAACGACGACGTAAAGGCTCGTCGCGGTCAAACCGCGCTGCCCCGCCACGTCTACGATCCGCTCGTCGTATGGTCGGAGATTGCTAACAAACAGCTCGGCGGGCGTGAACTGCCCGCCGGCGCTCCTGGCCCCGGCTAGATATACGCTTGCCGCAGCTAGTGCAAGAGCTGCCGCCAACGCCCCAAACATGGCATAGCCAAGGAGATACACCTTGCGCGACAACAAGGGCCGGCCCGTGGGCCGCGGCGGTCGCTGCATCAGTCGGGGGTCGGGTCGGCCTGCGCCGATCGCGAGCCCAGGCAATAGGCCGGCAAGCAAATCGATCAGCAGCAGCTGCCCAACCGTGAGGAGCAGGGGCATGCCGGCAAGCAGCGTTGCGAGGAGTGCAACCAACTTTACAACGGTTGTCGCTAGGTTCAGCGCGACGAGCCGCCGTACGCGCTGCTCGACCGCACGTCCCTCGGCGATCGCTGCGCTGACAGTTGCGAAGTTGTCGTCAAGCAGAATGAGATCCGCGGCCTCGATCGCTGCTGCACTCCCGCTTGCGCCCATTGCGATTCCGGTGTAGGCTGCTTTCAAGGCCGGTACGTCACTGGCCGCCCCGCCGGTTACTAGTACGACCTCGCCCAGTGCTTCTAGTGTTTCTACGACCCGCACCTTATGCTCGGGCGTGAGGCGTGCCAATACCATGTCGCCGCTGCGCAGGTGCTCCCGTAATTCCGCTTGGTCCATCACGTCGAGGTCTGGGCCGCTAATAACCGTGGGATGAGCCCCACGCACCAGTTGACAGCGTCGAGCAAGTGACGTCGCGCCAATGGTGTCATCGCTGGTGAGCATGATCGTACGGATCTTGGCCGCGTGGCACGCCTCGATCGCGCTAGCGACCTCCTCGCGCGGAGGGTCGTTGATGGCCAGCACGCCCAGCAGCACCAAATCATGAGCCATCTGGCCAAGCTCAAGCTGATGAAGGGCTGCGCGGCTTACCGGACGACGCGCGATAGCAATGGTGCGCATCGCGTCCTGCTGATAGCGTTGGAGCGCACGCTTGAGCGCTTGTCGATCACGGTCACCTAACGGCCGGTCGCCCGTTGGCGTGGCGACCATACTGCAGCGCACCAGCAAGTCGATTGGCTTGCCTTTGAGATAAGCAACTGCCTGGCCCTGCTCCTCCACAATTACACCGTCAATTGCAATGCCGCGATCGCTGTTCAACGTTGCAAGCTGCGGTGCCCGCTCATAGATCTCGTCGGCTTTGAGGCCAGCCTTGGCCGCGGCTACAATCTGAGCCGCTTCAGCTGGATCGCCCACGATATGCCAGCGCGGGCGCATCGTATCGGGAGGCAGGAGCCGTGCTCGGCTAGTGAGCACGGCTGCGCGGAGCAGCGGGCCGGCGAACTGTTGGGCGGCCAGTTGATCGAGCGTGCGCTGGCCGCTGCGGAGCTCGCCCCGAGGCTGAAAGCCAACGCCTGTAATGGTGACTGGCCCATCTACTGTCCATAGCTCGCGAACCGTCATCTCGTTCTGGGTCAACGTTCCCGTCTTGTCGGCGCAAATCACGGTTGTCGCGCCAAGTGTTTCGACGTTTGACAGGCGCCTAAAAATTGCGTGACGCTGCTGTAACCGTCGCGCGCCTTCGAGCAGGGTAATCGTAATGCCCGGCATCAGCCCCGTCGGTACTGCTGCTGTTAGAAAGAATACCGCGACGTTGAGGCCTTGCTCCACGGTCAGTCCAAATTGGGTAACGGTATAGGTGTATCCAAGGACGGCCCCTAGCGTGGCGACAACCAGGACCACGGCGCCCAGTCGAGCAAAGGCTAGCAAGAGAGGGCTAGGCTCCTCCTGCGCACGCTCTGTTAAGGCCGCAATTTGACCAAACGCTGAGCGTAACCCCGTGGCAAAGACGACCGCACGACCGTTACCACTCACTACTCGACCACCAGCGTACACGACGTTTGGTAGCTCATCGAGCGAGCTAGTCGTAAAAACCGGGTCTGCGGTTTTGTGGAGTACACTCTCTTCGGCTTGGAGCGCAGGGTTGATCGTATGGAGGTCATCGGCTTCGATAAGGCGTGCATCGGCAGGAATAATATCTTTGGGCCGCAGCACGAGTATGTCGCCTGGCACGATCATCGTCGTGAGTAGATGCTGCTCTTGGCCGTCACGGAGTACACGTGCAAAGGCCGGCAGCACGTCATGCAGCGCCGCGCTTGCTCGTTCGGCCTTGCGCTCCTGTAGTGCGGCGACGAGAGTGTTGAGTCCGGCGGCGACGAGTAGCGCCTGTCCTGAGCTTATGCGGCCAATGGTAAAGGCAATAATCGCGCCGAGCCAAAGCGGCAGCAACAGCGGGCGAACGACGATTGCTAGTGTTTGTGCAAGCCCCCCCCATCGCCGGCGCAGGATCAGGCTGCTATAACCACCTACTTGGAGCCGAATGGCTGCTTCCTGAGTTGACAGCCCAGTTACGTCGGTTTTGAGCTTGGCTTCGACACTTTCGGCTGGAAGCGCGGCGATTACGTCGGCCTCAAGATGTTGCCATGCGCGCAGTTCATCGGGCGATGACTCTGTTACTGCCATGTGGTATCCCGCACATCCTGTCTCGACGAGCTATGCGTACCGCTCGTATTGTAGCGCTTTACCGTTATTTGTACAGCGGCTGCCGCAACAAAAGCGGGATGAGCCAGGGCTCATCCCGATCTCCAACATAGGTGTCTCCGCTTAGCGCCGCCGCTGACGCTTAACCCGAACAGGTTGCAGAGCAAACGTAGCTTCCTGCGCGATGCTGTGGTACGCGTGGAGCCACGCTACAGCAACGGCGACGAGTGCAAAGGCCAGTAACAGCACGATGAGCATGGCTCCTCTCCTTCAATCCCATCTGAGCTGTCACGCTCTCGACGCCCTGCTGGCATTTGTCACAGCTCACTATCTGTAATTATTATTCAGTACCTTTGCACAAATCGTGCCATGTTGGGCATGCCGCCGAGCTTACGTTAGGGGAGAGGGTGCTGGCACAGCCCGCAGCGTCGGCTCCCATTTTCTGTTGCTGGCGGGCCGACCACCCACAGGCGGCAGGTAGCGCAGTGATACGCCCGGATGCTTGGTCCGGATAATGTCGTCGCGAGCGGTGAAGGTCCAAGTGCCTCGTTGAGCACGGCTCGTTCGCGTGCTGCAAGCAGACGCGCGCGATCGATCCGCTCGCCGCTAAACGTAAGCTCCAGCAACATCTCTGGGCTTACAGCGTGGCGCGCCTGAATATTATCCAACGCTTTTTCATCTATTGTAAGGGTTGACTCTTCGCCATCTGGCCAAGATGCAGCGCTCAATGTTACGGTATCGCCGCCAAAAAAGCCGCCGAAGTTATGGACTTCCGTTACCCACATCAAGCGTGTATCACTCATCGGTGTCGTGCTCGGGCAGCCGGCGATCCAACGGAACGCCCAGCAGCTCGTGAAAGATCGCGTAGTCACGCTGGGTCACGCTCAGCGTAACCTGTAGCGCCAGTGCGAGCGAGGCGAGCGTATCCTGGATGGCGACAAGCTGCGCCGTTCCCATAATATAGCGTGGCAGCTTCTTGGGCACGGGTGGTAGAACATGGTAATCGGTCCGGGTACCCAGCGCGGGCATGACGATATGCCGGCTCCCCAGCTGCGCTGCGCACTCCAAGGCGGTGCGCGTAACACGAGCAATTGTAAGCGGTGTGGCCCGCACCCGGTCGCTGCCATGTCCGATCTGGGGCTGGTAGGTATAGGTGACCGCCGAGATAACGAAGCGGAGTGGCAGCCGATCTTCTCCGAGGTGGCAAACGACAACTTCGCCCGGCATGAACGTGCCCGCCTGCTGCTTGATCGCCTGCTCACGCTGCGCCTGAAGCTCGGGGTATATACTGTCCACGGTTGCGGCTAATCCGCGTGCAGCGCTGAGCCAGCCGCTTTCCTCTACAACCACCGTGTCGACGCCCAACTCCAAAGGGTTGGACGTTGTGAGCTTGACCTGCGAGTTCAGCATACCTTCCTCGAGTCGTGCATGATTAGCAAGGGTACGAGAAGCTTTGTTGTTTTGTCAAAACGAGTCAAAAAGTAGGACCTACGGGCTGTAG
Source organism: bacterium (assembly GCA_016781525.1). GTDB lineage: Bacteria > Chloroflexota > Chloroflexia > Chloroflexales > Kallotenuaceae > LB3-1. The sequence goes on from JADDQE010000059.1 coordinate 12,849, forward strand.
CTGTGGGCGCGCAGAGTTTGTACAATCAATGGTGTATCGAATGCCGAGGTCCTATGCAGCTTGACGGTCGTCTATCCTCCTTTCCATTACGAGAGCTGCTGGAGCTTAGCTCCACCAGTTTAGTCAACGGGGCAATCGAAGTTCAAGCACCCTCAGGTGTACATCACCTGTTCTTTGTGCAAGGTAGGCTGGTACATGCTACTGGTCCCGATGCAAGCGGCTTTGAAGCTTTCTGGCCACTCTTCGAGCTCAAAGATGGTTCGTTTCGGTTTGTCGCCGGAGCCGCGACGCGTGTCTGCACAATCGTCGCACCATTACCAGAGCTGATTACCCAGGCAGAAACACTGGCACAGCAATGGGCTCGAATCCGTCCGTTGGTGCCGAACCTCGATATCGTCCCTGAGCTCGTGATGCAAACCAAGGACGACCATGTCCGCATCTTCGAGGAAGACTGGCCGATTCTCTCCGCGGTCGATGGCCTCCGTACTATCGCGGAGGTTGCGCGGGCAGCGCGGCTCGAGGTGCTCCAGGTTTGTGTCGGGTTGCTGCGGTTAAGGGAACGGGGGCTTGTACGCTTTAGTCACCGCCGCGCAGTGAGCTCGTCGAGCGCCTCCAAGGCACCAGGATCTGCCCGCGAGCCAGAAGCAATCGGCCAAGCTGTATCTCAGCCGGCAACGCGAGCAGGCTTCTTTACAAAGCTGCTTGCGGATTTGCCGGCCCAGCTGTGTGAGCCTTCTGCCCTCAAACTGCCGGCTGCGCCTGAGAGTTCCGGGCTGCCACCAGCGACGAGCGAACACGACGATATCTTAAGGCTTCTACGAAGCTAAATTAGAAGGCTAGTGAGCGGTCCGCGCTACAGCGCGCCACTCGTCATGGCTATGCCCTGCCGTCTGGCTCAAGCAAGATATTGTCGATTAGTCGGGTCGCGCCGATGCGTGCAGCCAGCGAGACCAGCGCCCCTTGCCGGATTGGTCCCTCGGTCTCTGTCAGCGTGGACGGTTCGGCGACGCTCACATAGTCCAGCGCTACCAGTGGCTCTTGCTCTAGTGTACGTAGCACAGCCGCGCGAAGCATCCCTGCATCCCGCTCTCCTTGCTGATAAAGGGTAGCCGCCTGCTGCAACCCGCGATAGAGTACCGGCGCGGCTGCTCGTTGGGCGGGGTCGAGGTAAACGTTGCGGCTTGACTTAGCAAGTCCATCGGGCTCGCGTACTGTGGGTACAATGACGATCTCAACCGGCATATTCAGGTCACGCGTCATCTGACGGATGACAACGGTCTGCTGCGCATCCTTCTGTCCGAAATAGGCACGCTGGGCTGCTACAATATTGAAAAGCTTGCAGACAATGGTTGCCACTCCCTGGAAGTGACCGGGACGCCGTGCTCCCTCGAGTGGCGCTGTCGCCCGCTCAACGACCACGAAGGTGCTATGGTCGGGCGGGTACATCTCGGGCGGCCCCGGTACGAAGACGAGCTCGACGCCTTCGGCTCGCAGTAAATCGAGGTCACGTGGAAGATCGCGGGGGTAGCGAGCTAGGTCTTCGTTGGGCCCGAACTGGGTTGGGTTGACAAAAATGCTGACGGCGACGTGATCGCACTCGGCCCGGGCGCGGCGAACGAGCTCGAGGTGACCTTCGTGAAGGTAGCCCATTGTTGGAACAAATCCAAGTGATCCTGTAAGCTCTGCACGCGCAGCCCGAAATGCACCGATTGTTTCCAGAACCTGCATCAATCCTGTTCCTTCGACTCGAGCTGTGCAAGCGCCTCGTGCAGGGTTGCCTGATCGATCTTGCTGCCGTGCTGTGCCGTCGGAAAGCTTCCGCCACGGACTTCGGCCGCGTACTCGGCGACAGCGTTCCGAATTTCGTCGGCTAGGCTGCGATAGCGCTTCGCGTGGCGCGGGACATAGTCGGTGTACAGGCCGAGCAAATCGTGGATAACTTGAACTTGTCCATCACATCCGGCGCCGGCGCCGATACCGATTGTCGGAATGCGTAGGCGTGCGGTGACTGCTTCGGCCAACAACGCCGGAATCAGCTCGAGCACAACCGCGAATGCTCCTGCCTGCTCTAGTGCCAGGGCATCTTGGACAAGCTGACGTGCGGCTGCGGCGGTTTTACCCTGAACGCGCCGCCCGAGGGTATTTTCCGACTGAGGCGTAAAGCCGAGATGACCCATCACAGGAACGCCAGCGGCCGTGAGCCGCTCGACGATAGGCGCGACAGCTGCGCCGCCTTCGAGCTTCACGGCTTGGCACCCCGCCTCCTGGAGCAGCCGGCCCGCGTTATGCAGCGCTTGCTCTGCCGAGGTGTAGGTCAAGAACGGCAGGTCGCCGACGACTAGGGCTTGAGCTGTGCCGCGAACCACAGCTCGGGTGTGATGAATGATATCGTCGATCGTGACCGGTACCGTCGAGCTGTAGCCCAGCACAACCATTCCCAGCGAGTCTCCGACGAGCACCAGCGGAATCTCCGCTGCCTCAACCATCTGGGCCGTGGTGTAGTCATAGGCCGTGACCATCGGGATGCGCTCGCCACGTCCCTTCATCGCTTGGATATCCTGAATCGAAACTCGCATGATCGTCCTTCCCTGCCAGCTAGACTTCCTGTTCGATCAGTAGCTCGCCCGGCAACGTGATCGTGTCTTGGAGCGCGCCCGCCATATCCGACTCCAGCCCACGCTGCTGAGCAAGCGGCAGCGTTCCAGCGGCAAGGCAGCGATAAAGCAGGGCAACCTGCGGCGCCGCCTCGTCCAGCGCTAAGAGATGCTGCCGTACGGTTGAAACGTCACCACGGAGCAGAGGGCCGGTCAGCGCTTGCGGGACGCCTTGGCGCTCCATATTGTCGAGTGTGGTTCGCATCAGGGGCAACAGCGCGCGAAGGGCTTGCTCAGGAGTCGCTTCCATGCGCTCAAAGAGCTGCACGGCGAGCGACGTGAGCGTAACGGTATAGTTTGAGGCGATGACTGCTGCCGCGTGATAGAGGGTTTTGTCTTCGGGTGCGAGATTTAGCGGCTGGCCGCCAAGGGCGGTGGCCATGGCCCATAACTGCTGATGCAACGTGCCCTGCGCCTCGATCGCGAAGGTCAGGCCTTGTGGTAGTGGCATGTCCGGTCTAGCAAACGCAGCTAGTGGATGAAACGCCCCGATGGCGGCGCCTTGCTGGGCAGCCGGCGCTAAGACACCGGCGGGCGAGACACCACTTGCGTGAATTACGGCTTTGCCCTGTCGCCAGGCTCCCGCTTGCGCTAATTCAGCGGCTACTGCGGGAATAGCATCATCGGAAATCGTAAGCAGCGTGAGCTCAGCGGCCCGCGCGGCCCGTGCGGGCGTTGTGGCCTGTGCTCCTAAAGCTGTAGCCGCAGCCCGTGCTTTTTCTGGAACCCGGCTTGAGACGGCGACAATCCGATAGCCTGCCTGCTTAAGTGCTTGGCCCAGCACTGTCCCAACGCGCCCAAGCCCAATAATAGCGAGCGATGGACGAGCATCGAGTCCGGCTGTCGCGAGGTGAGCGGCCGCCGGTACCGGTGGAAATTCAGGTGACAATGTCATGCATACCATCCCAGTCGTACGCGATCCAGGTGGCAAGTGCCAGTTACTGCTGTATAGCTACCAATGAACAAGCGAGTGCCGGACAAGCCCTTGGGGGCAACGCCGCAACTCGCATCACAGCACGGTCATGCCTGATTGCTCCCCGCCTAACAGGTCGAGGGCACGGGCATTGTAGCACGAGGTGCAGCCGGTTGACAACGCGACCCGCTCACGGTACAATTCGCAATCGGGCGATGGGGTATCGTCTAATGGTAGGACGCCTGACTCTGGATCAGGTAGTTGGGGTTCGAATCCCTGTACCCCAGCCAACGTCAGCCGGTGCATATGCATCGGCTGTTCTACGTTAAACGGCGGCGAACCGATGCTATACTCTAGCTATGCCTAACTCAGCTCCTGTTGGCATTTTTGATTCAGGCGTCGGCGGCTTATCCGTACTACGCGATATCCGCGCTCTTCTACCACACGAAGACCTGCTGTACGTTGCAGATTCTGGACATGTTCCCTACGGTAGTAAAACTCCGCAGTATATTCAGGCACGCTCGCTTGCGCTGGCCTCGTTTCTTACGCGGGATCATCCCGAGCAGCACGTTAAGGCCATCGTGATCGCTTGCAATACTGCGACAGCTGCTGCCGCTGGATTATTGCGTTCGCGCTTCGAGGTGCCGATCGTTGCAATGGAGCCGGCCGTCAAGCCAGCAGTCGCGGCGACACGGAGGGGTGTTGTCGGTGTGCTTGCAACGGTTGGTATGTTGCGGAGTGCCCAGTTTGCGGCGCTGCTGGATCGCTTTGGACGGGGTGTCGAGGTTGTGACACAGCCGTGTCCGGGACTGGTCGAGCTGGTCGAAGCGGGTGAGCTTAACGGTCGGGCGACACGTAAGCTGGTCGAGCAATATACGACGCCCCTGCTGGAGCACGGCGTAGACACCATCGTGCTGGGATGTACGCACTACCCTTTGCTGCGGCCCTTGATCGAGGATGTTGTCGGCCCCGATATCGCCTTGATCGATACTGGAAGAGCTGTCGCGCAACAGCTCCGACGGGTGCTCGAAGGCCGGGATCTTCGAAGCGAGCGGCTTGCTCCAGGCAAGGAGGACTTCTGGACGAGCGCCGATGTCGGCAGCGCTCAAAGGGTAATTCGTACCCTCTGGGGTGGTGAGCCCACGGTGCGCCGGCTGCCCGAAGAATTTAGCTAACCCGAGCCGCTCCGTCTATACGCGACGAAGGGGCTGTGCGCTCCGGTGGACACGCGGGATGCTTATCAATGCCGATCGTCTTGACCGGTTACGCTCACGGGTTTAAATCCCGGCAAGCGCATCGCGGACCGATTTGAAGAGGTCATCCGGGAGGAATGGCTTGGTGATGTAATTGTTGACACGAAGCCGTAAGCTTTTGATAACGCTTTGCGGCTCCTGATTTGCGGTCAAAACAATAATCGGCAGGCTGGGCTTGTCGCTTGCCCGAATTCGATCGCAGATAGCAAAGCCGTCCATGCCGGGAAGCCGCAGATCGACGATCACAAGATCGACATGGTCATAGGTTAGTGTGACTAGTCCGGCTTCGCCCGAGTCGGCTAACAGCACGGTGTACCCCTCGCTGTCCAAAAGCTGATACAACACCTCTTGGAGCGCGGGGTCGTCCTCGATTACCAAAATGGTCGCCATGCTCGTCCTGTTCGGGTGGCGTCGTGACCTGACCCAGCGCGTCCTATTATTGCACGATTATCGCTTAATCGCTACCGACGAGGATGTACTACATCCGTGTGGAAAAGGTACTAAGCGGGCGGCATTCGGTCCTGCTGTTCACTCCCGAAAATGGGAAACCCGAGGTCAGGCTCAGCGTGGCATAGACTGTGCAGCGATCGGGACCCAACGATTTTTGGCGAGGGAGTTATGGCTCAGCCAGTGATTGCGGTCATCGACGATGATCAAACGATGTTGGACATGATCGGCACCGTATTGGCGGAGGAGGGCTACACTGTGCTCCGCTGGTCCGAGGGCAAAACGGCCTATGATTGGATTCGGGAACAGCGACCGGACCTTGTTATCGTCGATTTGCGGATGGAGCATCCACAGGCCGGTTGGATTATTATCCATATGCTGCGCGTCGACACCGTGATGGCCAACCTTCCAATTATTGTCTGCTCCGGTGATCGCGATTATATTCGGATAAACCAGGAAATGCTGCGGGAAAGGCGCTGTGAGGTGCTGCTCAAGCCGTTCGACGTCGATACCCTTCTCAATAAAGTTGCTGGCCTGCTCAATAGCACCACGGGTGACCGGCCCGGCCAATTCGCGGATGGAGCTGGAACCTATGCAAGCACAGTCCGAGACTTGCTGCAAGCGTCGACGCGACGTGTGCGTCATGCTCTGCGACGCATCTCATTAAAAAGAGGCGAGCGCTGATGCATTTCTACCTCAGCCTCGCCTCTTAAAGCTCATGGTGTTACCCGGACGAATTTGTATCTTACAGCCGAGCCAAACAACAGTGCGTCGGCTAGCAGTGCGGCCCTAGCACAGCTACTCGGTAACCGTGTACGAGACGGTCATCTCCGGTGTACGACGTAGCGTCTGGTACACAACGCAGTAGCGCTCCGTAAGGCGAATGAGCGAGGCAAGCTGCTCCTCGGACGCGTCGGTATCGAGCTCAAAACGAAGCCGAATATCGCGGAAACCGACAGGCGCATCTTTGGCAACCGCAAGTGTTCCGCGGAAATCAAGATCGCCCTCAGCCAGCACCCGACCGTCGCGAAGCTCGACGCCGATTGATGTGGCGACAGCACGAAGTGTTACGCCTGCGCAGGCGACCAGTGCCTCAAGCAGCATGTCTCCGGAGCACAAGGACAAGCCGTCGCCGCCCGTTGCAGGATGAAGCCCCGCCTCCACCAGCGCGCGCCCTGTCTCGACGCGGCATGTGATGCCCTCTCCGATGCGACCGTGCGCCCGTAGCGTAATGAGCGCACTCTCGGGCTCTGCTCGATATTTGTCCTTAAGCGGTGCTTGTAGCTCCCGTAATTCCTCAGTCTTCATGGTTTCCCTCGTCGCACTAATCTTAAGCCTGCAGTAGCGATAGTGACAGCTCCCAGTGCTACTGTCATACGGCTAACCTCTCGAATGCTACCACAACCTTGCGCTTCACGCGTGGCGCAAGGCGGATCACGCCAATCACTGTTAGTTTTAGAACATGCGTTTTCTTTGGCACGCCTTCTGCTATAGATCGTGACAACGCACAAAAATGCGAATAAGTGTGAACAATGTATGAAGAAAGGATGTAGAGATGGCAGCGAATGCAAACAACACCAATGACCAGAACCAGGGCAACACGGTCAAAGATCCCGATGAGTGGAAGACCGGCGGCGAGCCAATGACAGGCGCGCAGCGCTCGTATTTGAACACGCTGGCCGATGAGGCGGGCGAGGAAGTCAGCGACGACCTGACCAAAGCCGAGGCCTCGAAGAAGATCGACGAGCTTCAGGACAAGACCGGCCGCGGGCAGGACAACAACGGCTAGTTGGAAAACGCCCAAAGCGATCACCGGCGAGCTATGAGACGGGCGGGTGTAGCCGACGTGCTGCGCCTCGCCCGTCGCGTGCGTATACGGCACGCCCGATGTAGTCACTGCTCGCGGCTAGTGCAGGGTGAGCGGAGAGCGCTTCCTGCTCTCAATACCGGAGTTATGCCGTAACCACCCTCTAGGCGACCGTACCTGCGGCAGCACGGCATTTTAGTTCCGAGCGCGCTTTTACGGCCTGGGGCAAAAAAGCCCTCTCAAGCATCACTACTATTAGGCCGTTGTGCTAGATCGGAAAGGCGAGCTGCTTGATCTGTAGGCACTCAGCGTTTCCGAGCAAGCGATTCAGATAGAGGGCGAGCGTATGGGCCGTCAGCTTCGTGTACAAGCGGGCACATAAGCCCCAAAAACTATGGGCATGATTAGTTTCAATGCCCATCTGTTCGGTGAGTTGCCCGTGGACCGTTTCAATGATTTGCCGCCGCGCATTTAGGAACTGGGCGACGTCAGTCGGTAATTGGCGCTTTTGATTACGGCGTGGGATCGTCAGAAGGTGCAGCCGATTGTGTTCAGCCAACATCGCGGCGAGCCGGCCACTGATATAGCCTTTATCACCGATGACTACGAGATCGGTATGTTCGCTGAGCAGTTCCTCGCCAACTTCGAGATCCGTCGCATGCGCAGGTGCCAGCACAGAATCCAGAATCACGCCGTTCAACGTGACCAGCAGATGTAGCTTGTAGCCAAATATGGTTTGCTTCTTGCTGACGACTTTGCCAAAGGCCGCATCATGCGCCGCCCACTCCCGCGATGCGCTTGGCACGAGATGAAACTGGACGACGGGCACGGGCAAGCTGTCGATCGTGCAGTAGCGATCCTGCGCTAGATCCAGCATCCGCAGCACGAACTGCCGTATGCAGTTGATTGCCTGCATTAAATGGCGGCGGCGACGGTTGAAGCGACTGCGCTCAGGGACCGTCGGGAAGAGATCGTGGTGTTCTCGCCACTGGCTGATCAGGTCCGTTTCCAGATCCCAGCCCTGGCACTGGCCTACAATCGCCATGGTCATCAGTTCGCTGTCGCTGCACTCCGGTGCTGGCCCGGGACGACGAAACATCGGCGCAATCTGTTGCCAAACCTCATCAATCACGACGTACATCCACAAACAAAAGTCGTCGAAGCTCGTAATCATAGGATCGCCTCTGGTCCTTATCGCGGTATTATTGCCCATGATGATGTGAGGGCGTCTGGCAGTGTGATGTCCGCTGCGACGAAGGAGGTATCGACGTATGTGGTTAGTTACCCTTGTGCGAGCGCTGTTTGATGGACTGCGGCGACGGTGTCCACGGTGCCATCGAGGCCGGATGTTTGAAAAGTTTTTTACCATGCGCACGCACTGCCCCATATGCGGCAATCAGTTTGAAAGGTCAGGTGGCGAAGTGTCTGGCGGTATGGCGGTTAACATCGTCGCGACGTTGTTTATTATTATTGTTTCCGGCGTGATCGTCGGCCGCAGCACGTCAATCCCACTCCTGCCGGCGCTGCTGGTCCTGGGCGTCGTCGCGATTATGTTTCCGATCATGTTCTACCCAATCTCGCGTGGTCTGTGGGCTGGCATCTTGTTTCTTACGGGGAACAATGACGAGGCAGACGATGTATATCGCCGCTGATTAACAGTCGGTCGAACGTCGTCACCCATGCGTGACTCTCGGATCTTGAAGCGTGCGAACTCCTGCACGGGTCCTTCAAGTGCGTGGCGCCCGATGTCTTCATGCATAAACGGCGCGGCAAGCTGCGGAAGCGATGAGCATGTTCTGGCAAGAACGCCTAAATGCTGCTGGGCGATGTTTTATCGTGCAATTGGAACTAGCACAAGGCCCTATTACTATTCCATGATGCCGCAGGCCCCGAGCATTGGGCCTATGAACGACGGCGTAAGTCCTGTAAATACGAGGCCAAGCAGCCTTCTTGTTCAGTCATTGATTGGGCAAGTTGCTTAGGGCTTACCGCACTGGCATGTCACTAGGCCCACATCTTGCTCCGCAGCGGCTCCCACTTATCGTGGGTTGACGAGGCATTGAAACGACTCGTGGTGCATAAGGCTCAGGGCCAGGGCAGCTAGCGCTGCTGACGGTACTTCGGCACTGGACATGCCGCAGTTGGGTGAAATGAAACTCGGAGAGAAAGGAAGAGCGCGATGCGGAAACAGCGGCAGCAGAGTGGAGCGGAAACGGCGGCGACTGAGGGGCGCTTTAGCGCAAGGCCAGGGACACCATTGAGTGAAGGGGTGGTGGGCTCGCAGGCGTTGGGCTTGGACCGTCGCCGCGACGCTTTGTTATATGTTCCGGTCGGATACAACGCGCAACAGCCCGCACCATTTGCGCTGATGCTCCATGGTGCGGGTGGTAACGCAGGGCATGGCATCGCCTTGCTCCAGCAGCTTGCAGATGCAACTGGCATTATTCTGCTTGCTCCAGCCTCACGTCAGGGTACCTGGGATGTCATCTACGGTGGCTATGGTCCTGATATCACGTTTATCGACCAGGCGTTGACGACGACATTTAACCGCTATGCCGTCGATCCCGACCGCGTCGCCGTGGGCGGCTTTTCGGACGGCGCGTCGTATGCGCTCTCGGTCGGGATTACCAATGGCGATCTCTTCACGCATGTGCTTGCATTCTCGCCAGGCTTTATGGCACCGGCGGATCAGGTGGGAGCGCCCAAAATCTATATCTCACATGGTACTCGTGATGAGGTGCTGCCAATCGAGCGCTGCAGCCGCCGGATCGTGCCGCAGCTGGAGCGAGCTGGATACGATGTGCACTACCACGAATTCGATGGTCCACATACGGTGCCAATGGATATCGCAATGGAGGGGGTCACCTGGTTTACGGGAGGGCAAAGTTAGGGTTACTGCGCGGTTTTCAGCTGCGATCAAAAGCTGAGCAAGGGAGCGGCAATGAGGGCACACAGGCCAAGCGCCCAGACGAGCCCGAAGCGTCCATGCAACGCAGCTGTACCACGCAGCACACGATTTAATCGGGCGGGATCAGCGGTCGAAAAGGCCTCGTGAATGAGCTCGACGGCTGCGGGTGCGGTCACAAGCGTAGGCAGTGCGGACAGGCCGAGGCGCAGATCGACGGCGAGTAGGCTGAGCGTGAGCAGGTACGCTCCTAGCACGAGGAAGGCATATTCCCACCGTGCAAAGCCGCGACCAAAGCGCGCCGCCAGCGTGCGTTTGCCCTGGACACGATCAGTCTCGATATCCCGTAGGTTGTTGGCGTGCAGAATCGCCGCTACGAGCAGACCGATCGGCGCGCCAGCCAAGACGGGCATCCAGCTGAAGCTCTGAGTTTGGACAACATAGGTGCCTAGCACGATGCCAACGCCCATCGCCAAGAAGACGGCAACCTCGCCAAGGCCAATGTAGGCGAGCGGTGCGGGACCTGCCGTGTATAAAACGCCAATAGCTAGGCCAAGTACGCCAAGGAGCCAGACCAGTGGTCCACCGTGCAGCGCTAGAACGATACCGAGCAGGGCTGCCAGGCCAAGGCAAAGCATGCCCCCGGCAAGAACAGCGCGTGGAGCTAGGAGCCCTTGTTGGATAACACCACTGGGGCTGAGCGAGGCGCTGCTGTCGACGCCGTTGCGGTGGTCGAAATAATCGTTCAGCAGATTTGTGCCGGCTTGGAGTAGCACTGCGGCGAGCAGCGTGAGGAAGGCCCAACCCAATGCAAACCGCCCATCGAGTGCAGCGCAGCCGAGGCCGATCACGACTGGGGTGGTCGTGGCGGTGAATGACTTTGGCCGGACCGCCCGCCACCAAATCGTGATCTGTGAGGAGACGAATGGCCGCGACTGATGGGTCATAGTGCGCTATCTTCTGCCCTTCGCTTATCCGAGCCGGACTCCATAGTCTTTCGAGGCGTAGTCATACATGACATCCACAAAGGGTGTACCGGCCTTAAAGCCACGATACTGCGGCTTGACCTCGGAGAGCTGGATCATAAAGCGCACGTCGCCAAAGGTTACATGGCCGTAGAGCGAGAGCCGCTCCTCGCGCTCCAAGAGCGTAAAATCTGAGACGAACTGCGGATACGCACGCTTAATATGGCCATAGGCTGCCTCAAGATTGTCCACAACAAAGCCCAGGTGATGAATCCGGGAGGCAATGCCGTCCGAGAGCGGTGCAGTGGGATCGGCGTCGAACAAAAAGATGGCAGTGTTGCCCGTGGTGACAACGGTTAAGTGCGAGTCGTCACGGACAATCTGCATTTTGAGCCCGATATGGAAGAAATCACGTGCGGTTGCACGGGCATTGGTGGCTAGCGCCAGGTGATCAAACCCAAAGTTGGTCCAATCTCCGGCGGCCTCGTTAAGCGCGGTTACCTCGACTACCAGCCGTGCGTCGCCATAGTGCGCAAAGATTTCGCCGACAAACATATCGGGGTAGATCAAGGCGCCGTCGGGCCGGCGTACCGTCAGGCGCTTCGCCACCAAATATTCGCGTGGGAGGATATGCTCCAGTGCCTGGTGCACGATATGATGCGGATCTGCCTCGCCCGTGAAGGTCGTTCCGCTGACATCGAAGCTTACGGGCACGCGTGCTGCTTCCACCGCACATTCCTTTCACTACGCTTGCATCACCCTGCAGGTGGAGTGTAGATAGCTCCGGACCGGCCGTCAAGCAGAGGACGGCTTGCAGCGATTGTTATACTGACCTCCACTATGAGCGAGCACGTAATACACTTTTCCAATCAACAAGTTGCCCAGGTTTTTCGCGATATCGCGGACGCGATGGAAGTCCTCGGGGAAAACCGCTTCAAGTACCAGGCGTACTCACGCGCGGCCGACACGATCGACGAGCTGCCGGTCAGCTTATATGACTATCTGCGGTCGGGAACGCTTGGCGATATTTCGGGTGTCGGGCCAGCAATCTCCGCCAAAATTACCGAGCTTCTCACCGCTGGAACAATAGAGTTCCGCGAGCGGCTGCGTGCGGAGGTTCCCGATGGGGTGCTGCAAGTCGTGCGCGTTCCAGGCGTCGGGCCGAAGACGGCACTACGATTGTATCGTGAGCTTGGGATTGCGGATGTCTCGGCATTGGAGCAGGCGGCCCGGAGTGGTCAGATTCGGGCACTGAAAGGGCTTGGGCCTAAGCTCGAGACGCGTATCCTTGAAGGTCTCGCTGCTCAGCAAGAGGCGCCCAATCGCTTCTTGCTGGGGGAGATGCTTCCGCTGGCCCGCGAGCTTGTCGCAGGCTTTCAAAGCGCGGCGCCGATGCTTGCAAATCTCAGCTACGCCGGCTCGCTTCGTCGCTCGGCTCCCAGCGTTGGCAACATCGATCTTGTGGCGGCGGCAACAGAGCCGGAACACGTCCTTAACGCCTTCGCAGCGCTGCCGCATGTCGCACGGATCGAGACGCTGCAAGATGGTAGCGCGGTGGCGCAGCTCCATAATGGCAAGCAGTGCGCGCTTTACGTAGCACGGCCGGAGGGGTGGGGTGCCGTTCTGTCGCTCCGGACCGGAAGCCCGGCGCATCGAGCGCGGTTGTTCACGCTGGCTGCGGAGCGGGGCTTTCAGTTAAGCGATCGAGGCCTGATGCGGGACGGTGCCCTAGTACCGTCGCCGACGGAGGAGGTATTCTATGCTGCGTTAGGCTTGCCCTTGATTCCGCCGGAACTGCGCGAAGATTGGGGCGAGATCGAGGCTGCTCAGGCGGGCACGCTTCCGCAGCTGGTCGAGCTGAGCGACCTACGGGGCGATATGCATACGCATACGCGCTGGAGTGATGGACGCGGTACGATTGCTGAGATGGCAGCCGCGGCAATTGCGCAGGGCTACGAGTACTACGTTATTACCGACCACAGCTTCTACATGGGTATGGTCAACGGCTTGGATGCCGCCCGGCTCAAGCAGCAGCGCGCGGAGATCGATGCTCTAAATGCGGACTTCCAGCGGCGGGGAATCAACTTCCAACTGCTGCAAGGCTCTGAGGTCGACATGCTGCCGGATGGCTCACTTGCGCTACCTGACGATGTGCTCGCCACGTTGGATTGGGTAGTAGCCTCGCTCCACGTTGGGCTGCGTCAGGAGCGGGAGCTTGTCACGCAGCGGGTGCTCAACGCGATCCGTAACCCGCACGTCGATTGCATCGGTCATCTAACGGGCCGTAAGCTGCTGCGTCGCCAAGGAGCGGACCTCGACTTGGATGCCGTTTTTGAGGCGGCCGCTGAGACGGGCACGGTGCTGGAGGTCGACGGGGCGTACGAGCGCCTGGATATCGATGCCGAGCTGGTTAAGCGGGCCGTGACGAGTGGCCTTCGGATCTCAATTGATAGCGATGCTCATCGCGCGGTTGATCTCGCGGGGATTGAGTATGGTGTGCTCACGGCTCGCCGCGGCTGGGCCAGCCGGGATAATGTCGTGAACTGCTTGCCCTGGGAGCAGCTGCGTGGAGGCCGCAATTAGCAGACCTCACGTATTGCCATCGACGATCGGATTGGCTGGTGCTGATTGGAGGTAACATGGACTGTATCTTCTGCCGGATTGTCGCGGGTGAGATTCCCTCCCATAAGGTGTACGAAGACGATGCGACGTTCGCCTTTCTTGATATTTATCCGGCCGCACGCGGGCACACCCTGGTTATTCCCAAGGCGCACACCACGGACCTGTTGAGTGCCGCGCCTGAGGCGCTAGAGGCGGCGGTGCGCACCTCTCAGACGGTGGCCCGTATTCTGCACAATGTTTTGCAGGCTCACGGGATTAGCATCGTCCAGAACAATGGAAGGGCGGCCGGGCAGGATGTTTTTCATTACCATGTACATGTAATCCCGCGGTGGGAAGGCGATAAAGCCGTACGCTCGTGGCGTCCCGGCGAGACGGATCATGGAGTGCTAGGAGCTCTCGCCGCCGAGCTGAGGGCTGGCGGAGGAACATAGGATATGGCGGAGGATCGCTACACTGCGGCTGAGCAAGCCCTATTCGAGCGTGAGGTCGAAAATAGGCTCCGCGCCGAGCTGTCGAGTGTGCGGGAAGAAGAGATCAAGGCCGCGGCGCAGCGCGCTGCGGAGAGCGAGCTTGAGCAGCGGCGGCTTATGCTGCGGGACGAGCTCGATTCCGAGGTGGTGGAAACGACCGCCGAGAGTCCGACGGCGCTGCGCGATGAGGCGAACCGTGAGGCACCATCCAAGCTGGTGGTCGGCATTATCTTGCTGATCCTGCTGCTGTTTCTGCTGGTTGTCTATAATCGCGGCCGAGTACCCGGCTTTGGTGCAAGGTCGGGTGCGTCAGCCACTGCGTCGGGATCCGGAGGCGCGCTAACGCCTATCTTGAGTGGGCCAATGGCGACACCGGGCGCGCTCGCGGCGCAAGGTGCAAACGGCGACGCTAATAGCCAGATTGGGACAGGATTGCCTAATGCGGGCGGAGTCGACGCTCGCAACTCCATTCCGTCGATCGATCCCAATATCAACCCGCTCTTCGTGCCGTTTTACTATGAGCATGATGGTTTGCGTGTCTTCGGCCGGCCACTCGGCCCGCTTCAGACCGTGAACGGTCGGCAGGTTCAGTGGTTCGAGCGTACGCGCCTTGAGCATTGGCCTGAGTATGTGGGCACGTCTTACGAGGTTCAGTCAGGATTGGTCGGCGTTGAATACACGGACGGGCGCTCCTTTCCGAACCAAACATTCTTTACCAGTCGGCCCGGGCTGCGCTACTTTCCCGAAACCTCGCACGGTGTAGGCGGCAAGTTCCTTGATTACTGGGATACCCACGGCGGTCTTCACATCTTCGGCTACCCAATCAGCGAAGAGATCATCGAGATCTTGCCCGAAACCAAGCAGTACCACACAGTGCAATACTTTCAGCGGGCGCGGCTCGAGCTTCATCCTCAGCACGCCGGCACCCTTGACGAGGTGCAACTCGGCTTACTCGGGCGTGCGCTCTATTTCAACGAGGCGAAGTCAACTTCTATCCCTCCCGTCGCACCTACGCCGGTTCCGCTGCCTTAACCTGGCCGCTCACCCCGTTGCTACGCCATTTGTGCGATTGGCACAAAAACCATACGCTGGTTTTGTACCAATCGGCCATGGTGCTTAGCTGTGCGTGGGGGTAGCCTATGAACATATTCGACCACGCGGCGGACCTCCTGGGCCTCGAAAGGATATAGTCATGGGCTACTCAAAAGACGAGATGCTCGCTTTGGTGAAGGAACAAAAGGTCGACTTCCTCAATCTGCAGTTCACCGATATCGTCGGCATCATCAAAAATATCACGATCCCCGTTAGCCAGCTTGCCGATGCGCTTGACCACGGCGTGTGGTTCGACGGTTCGTCGATCGAAGGCTTTGCCCGGATCGCCGAAAGCGACATGTATTTGCAGTTGGATCTGGATACCTATGCCGTAATTCCGTGGGAAAGTGAGGCAGACACGGTTACGGCTCGGTTTATTTGCGATGTATTTACCCCAAATGGCGATCCGTTTCCTGGCGATCCGCGGCGTGCTCTTAAGAATGTGCTGGCCGAGGCGCGGGACATGGGCTTCATCTTTAACACCGGCCCAGAGCTCGAGTTCTTCTTGTTCAAGCCTGCGCCGGATGGAGCGCTTCGGCCGATCCCGCACGATGCTGCCGGCTACTTCGATGTTTCGACTGACTATGCTACCGGCATCCGGCGGCAGATGGTCAAGGCGCTCCAAGGCTTCGGTATCGTCGTCGAGGCCAGCCATCACGAGGTCGCGATCGGTCAGCACGAGATCGATTTTCGGTACGGCGATGCACTGCGTACCGCCGATAGCGCAGTAACCTTCCGCACCACCTTAAAGGCTATCGCCCAGAAGAACGGGCTGTATGCGACCTTTATGCCCAAGCCGATCGCTGGAATTAGTGGCTCCGGCATGCACGTGCATCAAAGCTTGGCCGATCTGGAAACGGGTAAGAATGTTTTCTATGGCGAGGGCCAAGATCGGGGATTGTCGCAGATAGCGAGGCAGTACATCGCAGGTCTGTTGGAGCATGCTCCGGGCATGTGTGCCGTGCTGGCACCATTGGTAAACTCATACAAGCGACTGGTTCCAGGCTATGAGGCACCCGTGTACATTAGCTGGGGTCAGACCAACCGCTCGGCACTTGTGCGCGTTCCGCGCATCACCCGGGGCCGGACCCAAGCGACCCGTGTAGAGCTTCGCTGCCCCGATCCGTCGTCCAACCCGTATCTCGCCTTTGCGGTGATGCTCAAGGCGGGTCTTGACGGGATCAAGCGTGGTCTAACACCGCCATCGCCAGCCGAGGAAGATTTGTACCATATAGATCCGCGCTCGCGAGCGCTAACCACACTGCCAGGATCTCTCGGCGACGCGCTTGAGGCGCTCCAACGCGACGAGGTGATCCAGGACGCGCTCGGCGTACATATCTTCGAGCGTTATGTTGAGGCCAAGCAGCAGGAGTGGGATGATTACCGCCTGTACGTGTCGCAGTGGGAGCTCGATCGGTACTTGCCGATCTATTGATGAACTGCGCCATCGAGGAGTCGAAGGACGCACGAAGCCAGCCTTCGGCTCCCATTCTTGCTACTCTCGATCGCTAATTCCAGTCGGCGAGGTGACTTACACTGTGCGTGGTCTCGATGGGGGTGATGGTGCCAGTCTCAAGCTCATAGCTTGCAAGCAAGATATTTGCAGCTTTGCGCAGTTCAAACAGCAAATGTCGCCCATCCGTGGACCAGCGCGGATGCCCCGCTGCCTCAGGTCCAGTATCTAACCGTGTTGCCTCACCCGTGGCGGCGTCGAGCACAACAATCTCTGCCTTTCCGGCAAGCTTACGCCCCGCGGCTATACCACTTGTCGACCAGTCGGGCCAATAGTCGCCGCTGTTCGGGTCGCTGCAATCATTGTCACCAAGGTGAGAGACCTGGCGCTCGGTGCCGTCCTGTACATTAACTGCGAAAATTTCCATGCACTTGGCATTACGCCGTGCGTGAAAAGCGATTTGGCTGCCGTCCGGCGACCAGGCTGGGCCGCCTTCCCAACGGGAAGTTGTAATAATCGGCCGTACATCACCGGAGTCTACGTTGACGAGCAGGATATCGTGGTCACGCCAGCCGCGACCCTCCTCCGCGGCCTCGACGGCCAACCACTTGCCGTCTGGCGACCAGGCTGGCGAGCGGACCAAGTCATAGCCGGCCAGTACTCGCTGGCCGGGCGCTCCGTCGCGCTCCATCACCCATACCTCTGAGGCAGCAGTTTGCCAGCTGTTGGTCTCCGCGTCGAACTCCCGTAGCTCTCGGGTATAGGCGATGCGCGTCCCATCCGCCGAAAGTGCAGGCTGTGTGGCGCTAATGTTCTGCGGCATCTGTGTGACCTGACGCGTCTTGCCGGTTTCCGGGTTCAGCTGAAAGAGATTTTCGAGGCCATCCGGTCCCGGCGCCGAATACAACGCGATCTGCGGGATGTTAGCTCCAGGCTTTACCACAGGCACGACGATTGGCCGCATAAAGCTCCTGAGCTCCGTCAGGTGCGAGGAGAGCAGCCACGCACCCACGCCCACCGAGCCTAGCAGCACGATCAGAAGCACGATCAAGGTAAGAGCTCGGCCAATCCCGTTCGTTGTTTGGGGCCGGCTTGGAATCCGCTGGGGCGTTGGCGTCCATGGCTGTCGATTCGGTGGCACACTTGGCTGATGCGCAACGTGCGGATACACATGGGATCGCGGCATAGCCATGGTAAGTGCCGGCGCCGGTCGTACCAGAGCCTCGTCCAGCTGAGTGCAAAACTCTTCGGCTGAGACGATCCGATCGTCGATATCATAGGCCGTCGCCCGAATAATCAACGCTTCCAGCTGCTGCGGAACCGCGAGATTGAGCGCGCGAGCAGGTGGCAACGCGAAGGGCGACGCCGCCGGATTGTGGCCGGTGAGCATCTGGTGGAGCAAAACCCCGAGGCTATAAATATCGGACCGTGGCTCGGTTTGACCGCCGTACTGCTCGGGAGGCGCATAGCCCGGCGTACCGAACTGCGATGTATCGGCAGCCTTGCCAGGCGAGAAGAGCCGCGCGATACCAAAGTCGATCAGCTTTAGCTGGCCTTCGCGGGTAATCATAACGTTTCCGGGCTTGAGATCCCGAAAGACCACCGGAGGCTGTTGGCTGTGCAAGTACCCAAGCACAGCACACAGCTGGCGAGCGTAGTCGATGGCGTCTGCTTGTGGTAACGGGCCTCCGTTGTGGCGGATGTGATCGCGTAATGTCTCGCCTGGAACATACTCCATGACGAGGTACCAATCTTCGCCTTCGTTAAAATAGTCCCAGATCGCCGTAAGGCCAGGATGGCGGAGGCGTGCAAGTGTGAGCGCCTCGCCTTGGAACAGCTGCGCAGCCTCGGCTGCCTCCTGCGGTGGCAAGCGCAGCGTAGAGCAGACCTTAATTGCAACTGGTCGATGCAGTCGTTCGTCGGTCGCAAGGTAGACTGAGCCAAAGCCACCGCTGCCGAGTAGCTTGGCCAAGCGGTAGCGCCCTGCGATCAGCGGGTCGCGTTGTGTCATTATCCCTGCGTCCAGCACATCATCCTCTATTGTACAGTACCAGAACCCTGATCTATATCCAGCCCGCTATGGCGGTCTTCTTCATTAACGCCGCAGTGGCACAGATAGTTCCCGTGCTTGGGCATTTGCGGATAGGATCTAGCGTTGGAGTTTGACTGGGGCTCCTTATAAGGTGTACGTTGGCCGTGGTCGCTTGGATGTTTATATCTGCAACCTCCTCGATCGTTCACACGTCCTTATCGGCGGACTTGTGCGCACTGCAAGGACTATTCGGTATGCTATGATTAGAGTTGGGGTGTCGAGTAGTGCAACCGGCTTGGTAGCAGGAGGCGTGTGTGGCGGAACAGCTGGCGGTTGGGACAATCGTGCAAGGGCAACAAGGCGACTACGAGGTACTCGCGACTGTTGGCCGAGGCGGCATGGGTGTCGTCTACCGTGTGCGGCGGCTCAACGATGGGACAATCTGGGCTCTGAAGGAGCAGCGTTCGGCCGAGCCGCTAAAGCCTGATGAGGTTGTCGAAAGCCGTCAGCTCTTTGCGCAGGAGGCGCAGCTTGTCCTCCGGATCAATCATCCCAACGCGGTTCGCGGGTTAGAGCTGTTTGAATGGCAGGGCCGGCAGTATTTTGTGATGGAATTCGTCAACGGCGAGACGCTGGAAAAGCGGCTGCGCGAGGCGAACGCTCCCGCATTTGAGCAAGATGCATTGCGGTGGACGATCCAAATGGCGCGCGTGCTGAGCTATCTGCACGGGCAGAACCCGCCGATCATCTATCGCGACCTCAAGCCTGCCAATGTGATCATGACCCCGGACGGCACGATTAAGTTTATCGATTTTGGCGTCGCGCGTACCCACAAGGTCGGCAAGACGAAGGACACCGTTGCCATCGGAACGTTTGGGTATGCGCCGCCAGAACAGTACGGTAAGGGCCAGACAGACGCCCGCTCCGATATCTATACGCTTGGTGCGACGCTCTACCATCTGTTGACAAATATGCCGCCGCGCCCGCTGTACACACCAAAGCCAGGCGAGATCCAAGCGCTTAATCCATCTGTCCAGCCGCGAACGGAGCAAATTGTTATCCAGGCGATGCAGCAAGACCGCAATGCGCGGTTTGTTTCCGCCGCCGCGATGGAGCAGGCAATGCAGAGCTGTCTTACCCAGCCAATGCCACAGCTTGCACCAGTTGCCCAAGCACAGCCGGTCGCTCCGGATGCGACGCAGCGGACGTCGGCGCCAGTTGTGCCGCCGCGCGCTCGGGTGCAACCGCAGCCAGTGGTCGGCCCGACGGCTCGAAAGATCGAGCCAACGCCCGTGGCGGCTGCTCCAGCCGAAGCATTGAATCGTTTCTGCGCAAACTGCGGCCGTGGGAACAAGTCCACCGCGCGGTTCTGTGCCACGTGTGGCGCGGCCTTGCCCGTCGTGCCGGCTGCGCAAC
>JADDQE010000150.1 GCA_016781525.1 bacterium
TCGTCGGTGGGGCCGGGCGGCTTGGTTATTACCTGGCTCAAGGACTTGCCGACCCCATCGTGGGTCATGCCGCGATGTACTTTGACGCCGCTGTAGGGGACATCGGCAAACTTGTAGGTGTTGTTGGGCTCGGCAAAGATCGCCTCACACAAATCTTTGCCAACCTTGGTCACATTGATGTCAAAGGCGGCCGAGAACTCGATATCACGGATATGTATGATAGTCACCCAAGTTAACGTGCATCAATCCGGGCACGAAATCGTCCTCGTTGGCACGCTTGTAGAACTCAATGCCCTGCACCGACGAGGACGCGCAGTTGCCAACTCCGATAACGGCAACCCTGATTTTCTTATCGCTCACTGCCGTCAGCCGCTCCTCTGCCTAATAGCCAGCTCATGCTGTGCGCTGTTAGACGCTACCTCAGGTTATTGTACTCGAAAACGTTATGGGTCGTTGAGGTGCACGCTGCCCTGCAGTGCGTCGGCAGCTCGGCCAGGGCCAACGCAGCGGCATGGTATAATGGGGCGCAGTGCGGGCGTAGCTCAGTTGGATAGAGCATCCGCCTTCTAAGCGGAATGTCGTGGGTTCGAGTCCCGCCGCCCGCGCCAGAGCTGTAGAAGTAGGGATAGCGTATCGAAAACGCTGTCCCTGTTTGTGTTTTAAGGGGGCTTCGACGCGTTCATTCGTGGACCGTAGCGCCGAGATAGGGATAGCATGAGAACCGATTAACCCGACTGACCAGTGCCAACGCAGGAGACCTTCTTGCGGATGAAGGATTATTGTTCGACCCTGGACAGCGCTAATTTGGTTCTGATTAGTGTCGTGCGCCTATAAGGATGATCATTGGCAAGCCACTGCTTGTATACAATCTCTCCCCAATGCCCCAACTAGAAACCCGTGTGTCGGTAGACAGTGTTGTTTGTGTGCTTGCCGGATGCATTGCGTGATCTACGCCGCGCACTGTGTCTATTCGTCGATCGAATATTGTCCATTTACTTAGTTGTGCTTCAACACAAGTGGTACCCAGGTACGCCATACGTCGTCTTCCACCCCTGCGGTTGCAGTTGGTATCACTGTCGGTGTCGCGGTCCGGGTTGTGGTTGGGGTAGACGTGGGGGTTGGCGTGGACGTCGCGGTCCGGGTTGCGGTTGGGGTAGACGTGGGGGTCGGTGTGGATGTCGCGGTCCGGGTTGCGGTTGGGGTAGACGTGGGGGTTGGCGTGGACGTCGCGGTCCGGGTTGCGGTTGGCGTGGAAGTAGCAGCCCCAACAGCACGTGGATCCCAGGTCGTGTCGATCGTCAACGTCTCGGCCCCTGATGTCGCGATTGCGTGCCACGACACCAGCTTGAAATTCGTGCGCTCCGTGGTGGTCGTTGTCCCGACTGTATTCGGGTTGTCCTGGGCCACGAACAATCCTTGCGGGAATGTTGTCCCCAAGCCAGCATTGGTCACGTCGATGCCATCGCTATCGGTTACCTGATCAATGCCATCTCCTGCGCCGATCTTAAAAGTAGCGATATAATCGTGCGTCGCCTCTCGCTGGAAGATGTGATACATACTGGTACTTTGATCCGAGACAATGAGATAGCCGGTATTTTGGCTGGTGTAGTAAAGCGTAACTCCTTCAAGCCCCCCTTGAATCACCCCGCCGCCTTTCCGCGCAATAGCCGTCGCGCTAGTCACATCCCGAGGTTCAGCGCCGTACTCCCATAGGCCTTGACCATCGCCGATATAAAGTCGACCATAGACATCGTCTGCAACACATCCTTCGGCAGTGGGCCCAGGATAAAGTGTTCTGACTTTGGCTACATCCACCTTGCCATCATGTGTCGGGCGAAGCTCCCATTGCTGCACTTCACCGCGATCCGTTGGAGCGTCAGCGTAATGCTTGGTGATGAACGTGTAATACATTCCAGTCGATCGGCTGCGATACATACACAGGCCATACACCTTGATACCTGGATCGATAGTTCGGGCTGTGATGTCTACCAGCTGGCGAGTGTCGGGATTAACACGATAGATGCTAATGCTGTTCGTGCGGGTGTTCGTCGCAGTCACAATATCAATCAGCTGCCCATTAAGGGGAAAGTTGTACCGTAGGTCAATGTTATTCGTGGCACCGACGGCGAGATACTGGAGTTCACGACCGTTGAGGTCATATGTCGAGATACCATAGCCTTTATCGGTCCCGATAACGATGCTGCGAGAGGGTTCAGTCGGATGGACCCAAATCGCGATATCATCAGCAGAATCCGAGCTGCCTCGAACAGGATCTGTCTCACGTCCCGGCACGACCCCCGACGTGGCCGCTATGACCAGTTCCATGTTAGCCTGTGCGGCTGCAACTAACTGCGCTGGAACGAGTGGTGAAAAACGGCCAGCCAACAACAGAATAAGGGTTACGAGGCATACTATGATGCGGCGCCGCAGAGACCACGACGCTGACCCGCGAGGGTGGGGGGTAGGAGCCATTCAGCCTTCCTTGGGGAACAACGGTCTACTGGGATGCTTATCTTAGACAACGAAGAAGCGTAAGAAAAAGATACGAGCCAGGGTCTGGAAATACAACGAGCTGAGCGGTGCTAAGTTGTACACCATCCAATAGTTGCGAACCGATGAGGAGATTCTGCCCGACGTCATCGATGTGGCGAAAGTTCATATGTATCCCTAGCCTGTTTCACCGGATTAGTGGTGGGCGATTACGCACCTGGGCCTTGCAGCAGACTCGTAGAGCTATGAAAAAGGGCTCGCAGTACAGCGTGGCTTAACATTTTTTACCCACTTGCCGCGGCTGGGCTTGCTGATCTTGTCCCTGGTACTACTGATCTGCCTCCAGAGCCGCACAGAAAAGGGACAGCACTTGAATGGGCTGTCCCTTCTGCGACGCGAGCGGGCGTTACCCCGGCTCACTTCGAATTTTTACCTGTTCCATCCGCTAGGCTTGCCCGGACCAACAGCAGGAGCGTGAGTGCCTCGCTAGCGGCTGCCCCGCAAGCTCCTGCCTTCTGCGTAACGATCTGCGTGACTAACTCGCTGTAGCCCCTTCGATATGCCCAACGGCAGCGGCACCCTGCACTGGAAGCTGCGTTGCGCTGGGAACTCGCGGCGTATCCATCGGACCAAGGCCGAGCAGCCGATGCCACCAGGCCAACTCCTTCGCATTGCGTGGCTCGCGCGCCTTAGCGTGCTGGTTGACCGGCAGCAAAACCTCCGTGCCGAAGATAATCAAACCAGCAAAGAATGCGGTGCCAAGTAGCATGCCAAGTGGGGGTACACTGCCCCTGCCATATTCGGCACCACTGATCAGCAGGCGCGTGACCAACACGAGCGCGACGCCGCCCACTCCAAACCGCACAAGATACGGAATGCCCTGCAGCAATCCGCTCAGCCCTGGTACGAGTCCCGCCCTAGCGGCCTGCAGCACGAAGATTACCGGGAGCGCAACCACTGATGTAAACCACGACTGGAACAACCCGCCAAGCAGCAGCCATGCCGCCAGCGTACGTGCGACTACCAGCACCACTGCCGGTAGGTGTCGCTCCTTCGTGGGAGCCGCCGCGTTGAGCGTTTGCTCAACATGATTGAGGCGCGCTGCCAGCTGTGGCTGGGTCGTCGTCCGGTACTGGAGCACCGTCCGGGTAAGGGAGGCGATCACCGCCGCACCTGCCGCCAAGTAGCCACTTGTGAGCAAGGGCTCGATCGCTTCGGTGGGCACCCATCGTCCTGGCCAGGTGAAAATCGGCTGAATTAGGAGCGGCATCGCCTGTGTCCACAGGTAGACGAGGCCAAACGTCAGCAGGGCATGGCCGAAGATGGCAATAAGTATGTGCGTCTGCCGCCCGACCTGTCGCGCCGGCAGCAGCTGAGAGACCAGCGCCTTTGTGAGCAGCGGGATAGTGATGAGCAGCAGTCCAAACAGACCGTACTGGATCAGCAGCGGAAGGCGTATGTAGATGAGATTGGGAATGAGCCCATAGACGTAAAACTGATCGTGCGACGCCAGCACAAAATCGCCGACTGCAAAGCCAACCAAGAACAACGTTCCTAGATGCGCGCTGAGCGTGCTGAGCGCCGCCACGACACTGATCAATACCACCGCCTCGGTGGCAACATATTCAAAGTCCGGATGCAGCCAGCCTACCAGTAGGCCAACTAAGAGCGTGAGCGGGGATGCGAAAAGCGACCGGCGTAAATAGGCCGCGATGTAGTGCCCATCGAAGAGTGCCCGCGCCAGGGTCGAGGATACACGGCGGGCGGCGAGGGGTACGCGAACCCACCAAAAATCGGTTGCGCCTGGCAGGGGCTCTGTTTCTGAGCTGACAGTCGCATCGACGGACTCGTGCGCATCTAGGACGGAAAAAGGATTGAGCGAGCTCGTATTAGCCAACGGACGGGTTGCAACCCCAGCGTCAGCGGGCGCAAGTGGCTGGGTGATCGCTGCTGAGGCTTCTGCGCGGCCTTCGGGTGCAGTTGGATCCAACGTCTTGATCAGCCGGCTCACATCATAGTCCCACCGGCTGTCACTCAGTTCGAACGCGTTGCGCCGTGATAGGGTTACTAAATCAGGGGGAAGCTCGGCCTCCGAGGGCATACTGCTGCCTTGAACCAGTACCGGGATGACGCGGACTTGCCGTGCCAGCGCCGTCGCCAGCTCGATGCGGACGAAATCATTCGGATCGTCGAGGCGGCGGCGACCAGCTTTGTCGGCTACATTCAGCCATTGTTGCCCGATCACTGCCAGCAATACATCACACGAATCAAGAGCCTTTTCGATCGCTTGCACGAAATCCGCGCCGGCCTCGATCGTTTCAATGTCGCGGAAGACGGAATCGTCGCCGAAGCGTTTGCGTAGAGAGGTGGTGAGCCATCCGACGTGGCCAGCGCTGTCCTGGCGCCGATAGCTAATGAAGATTCGTGGCATCCTGATTCACTCCCTGGTTAAGTTGACGGGCGGCCAGGGACCGACACACCCGACGGCACGGCGATTGAGTTGAATGTTGTCACGCTGCGCCGTGAGGCAGCGCTCTTTGATATTTAGCGTGGACGCTGGTCTTGATGCCGTCGCTGACGGACTCTACGCGCGTCACGTGTTGATTATCGTTGGAGAAACAGGCGGATTGCAGGTGAATCTAGCGCTATTGTACCGCAGTCTCAAAAAAATTGATGAGCAAACCTAAAGAATGTCGACCATGAATGCGCCACGCTGCTCCACGTGTAAATGAGTATAAAGCTGGACCAGCGATTTGTTGTGAGGCAAAAGCTCGGCCCGAAATTAGTCCCAAAGTCCTATCCGGTCCAGGACCACCCTACGATAACAGGTGGCAGGCCCGTACCAGCGCGAACGGGTAGCATAGTCTTGTGGGTAATCTTGACTGCCGGGTCCATAACCTGGAGGTTCCAGCGATGGTAGAATCCGTACTGTGCCTGCTCCAAATGCTATCCTCGAGAGACCACAACAAGGCGTTGAGAAGCGCTTCCACGAGGGCTGTGTTTACATAAACAATAGTAGGGTAACCTGGCGCGGGTGGGTGAGCCTGATTTCCGAGCCACTCGTTCGTTTTGACCAACCGCCGGCGTAGCAGACGTGGCTGTCTGACGGCCGCACTCGATTTAGCGTTTCGCTCCAACCGCGTTTGGCGCCCGATGCGCTCGGCGGAGCACTGGTCAATGCTGAGCTTGGTGCAGAGTGGCGCCGGGTTACGTTGTTGCAGTAGTTTGACACGCTGTGCGGCCGTGTTATCGTGGACACATGATCCAGTTTTGCCCACAGTGTGCCACGCGAGTGCAGCAGCGTTTGTTCGAAGGTAAGCTGCGTCCAACCTGCCCCGCCTGCGGCTATATCGCATTCGCCGATCCCAAGGTAGCGGCGACGGTGTTGCTTGAACGTGCGGGAAAGCTGCTGTTTATTCGCCGTGCGATCGACCCAGGTCGTGGCCGCTGGTGCTTTCCAGGCGGCTATGTCGATTTTGGCGAAGATCCGTTGCTGGCCGCGGAGCGCGAATGCCGTGAGGAGACGGGCCTCGAGGTCGTCGATCTCGAGCTGCTGGATGTCACGTTCGATGGACGAGTGATTGTGATTACCTATCTCGGACATGTTGCCGTCGAGGCCGAGGCGCAACCAGGTGATGATGCGGATTTTGCCGCGTGGCTCGGCCCGCAGGAGCTGCCGCCATTGGCGTTCCGCACCATGCTCCGCCCGATCGAGCTCTGGCAGAAGCGAGCGCAAAGCACAGGCGGTGAGTAGCGCGCTGTGCTTTGTGCTTGCTCCCGGTTTCTACTCGATCGGCTCCGGGTTGAAGAAGGTGTAAATCGTGTGTGAGAAATCGCCAAGGTATGGCGAGGGTGAGGCGTGGATGTTGGTAGCATAGCCATCGCGCCGCCAAATGTAGATCGCCGCGACGTAGCGTCCGTTAGGGCTCGACACGATGCCGACGTCGCTCTGCATGTCGTCGATCCAGCCGCCCTTGTGTGCAACCTTCACGCCCTCTGGGATGCCAGCAACCATGCGCTCCTGATCGTGCGGACGCTCGAGCCAGCCCATCATCTCGTCGCAGAGCGTCTGGCTGATCGTATCGCCGTACTTCTCAAGGAGTGGTCCGCGGCCGTCGGCGCACTCGGCCAGCATCACAAAGAGCTCACCCATCTCGCGCGGCGTTGTTCGGAGATACGGGTCTGCGGCTGTGTATGGTGGCTCGCCCTCGCGCGCGGGCCCACCCTTGGGAAACTTGGACTGCTGGATCAGCCACTCCGCCGACTCATAGGGAATGAGCTGATAGGTGTGTTTGAGGCCAAGCCCCTCCAGCATGATGCTCATCTCATTCACGCCCTCAAGCGCTGCTTCGGTCCCCTGGCTGCCCACGGCGGCGGCTAGCAGTGCGTTGGCGTCGAGATTGTCGCTGTTAATGATCACGTTCTCCATCCAGTCGCGCTGCTGCTCGTTGAGCTTGCCGAGCTTGGAGTAGACATAGATCATAATCGGCACCTTCATAACACTTGCTCCAGAGAAGACCGTGTTTTCGTTGATGCCGAGCGTTTCCCCGGTTTCCAGGTCGTGGACATATATTGCACCGATGCCGTTCTTCCAATAGGTAAGATGCTCCTCCAATACGGCGCGCAGCTCGGCTAGGCTCCGTTCAGGCAGGGTATGCGTAAGCACAACCGTGTCGGTAATCTCCTTGGCCGGCTCGAGGAGCAGGGGCGTCAGCAGCTCGCTCGTCGCGTCGAGGTCCAGCGCAATGCCGGGCTGCGCGCGGAAGGTGAAGGTGGCCGTCAACGACTCGGTGTCCGTGAGAATATCGCTCATGCCCTGCTGTTGGAAGGATGGCGCAACTGCTTCGAGCTCGGCACGGAGCTTTGCGGCGTCGACCTCGGGCTCCCACTCGATGTTGACCACTTGGTTGTCGCGAGCTAGCCGCTCCGCCTCGGCGACCAGCTGGGCTGGGCTCGCGTCACGACGGACGAGCGATGGTTTGAGCACGGGCACGGGCCGGGCGATGCTGCCCTCGGCTTGGAGTGGGATCGGTCGTTGCCATTCGCGGAAGACTGCGGCAACCAGCTGCTCAGCCTCCGCGGGTGTTTGACCGCTAACGTCAACGCCCGCGATACGGCTTTCCTCGGGAAACGTCCACGCCGCGGGTGTCTCGGTTGCCGGCGCTTCCGTAACGACAGGCGTTGTTGGGGTCTCGGTTGCCAACGCCGGTGGAGCGGTAGCTTCGGCCGCGCACGCGGCAAGCAATGCCGCGAGCAAGGTCAGTGTGATCAGGCGATAGATGGGCATGGATCGTGACATACTGTTCTTTGTGATATTTGTTGCGAACTCCAAACCGCTGTAGTATAACCACTTCCGTCGCCAGCGCAACCATCAATAGGCGTTTATTAAGCCACCCAGTCCATAAATTGGTCCTACTCCGACCTGGCATCCCGCCGAGCGATGCGGTATGATACGCTCCACGAGCGGCCATGGAGCAATCGTGTCGATGACGTGTTATCCGGCGCCTTCCGCCTTTTCACGTTGACAACGTGCTAAGCCTTTAGCTACTCCCTGGACTAGCTCACACTACCTAGTTGCTACCCTGTACGCAAGATTGTTCTCGTACCCTTCGTTTCCAACGAGCAGCACGCTTCGTCGCTCGTCGATCCATGCGGGACTTCCCGCCGGCGGACTTGTATTCGCGTCCTCATTCAGACCTGGCGTTTACGTGATGAAGCTCCTGCTCTCGGCAGGACACTAGAGCGTTTTGCTCTCCAATGCGTCGACTGGCTGGCTCCCAACACTTGTGACCCACTGCAGATCGAAGTTATTCAATGGAGAAGAGAGTTATGCGCTGGCCCCAGCAGTTGCCTAACCGTCGTCGCCAAGGCGAAGTTTCTTCCATACGTTACCGCTGCAATGCGCTTACAGCGTTAGTGCGATGGACCTCTTGGCCACGTTCCCGCGTGGTGCTTGCAATCGTGCTTGTGTCGAGCATATCTCTTGGCGCGCTCTCGCCGACACCACTGCAAGCCACGCAGGGGCTGGAGCGACTAGCGCAACAGGTCGACGTGGATGTTCTCGCCGCCCTTGGCATCGACGACCAGCAGCCTGAGCACGTATCCACGGCTGCTATGACGCCAATTCCCTCACCAACGCCCAGCCATAACGTTGAGCGAGCTGCGGCGCTCCCGCCGCCTCCGAAGCGGCGGCCTGAGGGCATAGCTGATCGCCAAGATGCCGAAGCGCCGTCGGCCAAAGCTTTAAGGACGCAGCTTGCCCCTCCACCACAGCCGACCCCGGCAGCACCCACGCCGGTGCCCGCCGTACAGCTTAGTGGCGCAACCATGCGCTACAACCCAGGCACGCGTGAAGCGACGAACATTGTGCTCGCAGCTGAGCGTGCTAACGGCGTTGTTGTTATGCCCGGTGAGGAGTCGTCGTTTCTCCGTATGCTGGGCGAAGTTTCCAAGCGCAATGGCTTCGTGGGCGGCACAGCGCTGGTCGGCGGCGAGGTCGTGCAGACAGTGGGCGGGGGAGTATGCGTTGTCTCGACCCTGATCTATCGCGCTGCGTTCACTGGTGGGCTCACGATCGTTGAGCGACGGGGGCACTCGCAGCTGCTGCCGCTGTTTGATGATCCGCCGGGCACTGATGCGGCGGTCTTTACGCCCAATGGTGACTTGCGCTGGCGCAATGATACGGCGTCTCCAATCGAGATCAGGACAATGGTCGACCGCGAAGCACAAAAGGTATCGGTAACGTTATGGGGCCAACCCGACGGACGCACGACGAACGTTAGTGCGCCGGCCGTCCGACCCGTGCGCCGGCCCCCCGCGCTCTGGACCTTTGATCCCAAGCTTGCGCCAGGGGCGGTGCAACACGATCGCGCTGGTAGAGCCGGCGCGGTCGCAGTAGTGACGCGTACAGTGATGATGCCGGATGGCAGTGTGGTGCATCAGGACCGTGTTGTCAGTAGCTATATGGCCCGTCCGGAGGAGGTGCGCTACGGCCAGCATGTCGCGCCTCCGAAGGGTGTGAAGGTCGTGTCCACGCCACCGCCGACACCGGTGCCCCCAACTCCTACGCCGACAGCGCCCCCAATGCGCGTGCCGACGGAGGCGCCAAAGGTGGCCCCAGCCATTGTTCCAGCGGTTAAGGCGGCCGAGGTTCGGGCGCCGACCCCGACCGCACCGCCCGAGCCCGTTGTGCTGCCAACCGCCATACCGACCCCCGAGCCGCCCGCACCCCAGCCGATGCCCGAGCTGGCTAGTCCCGCCGAGTCAG
>JADDQE010000065.1 GCA_016781525.1 bacterium
GCGCACTATGGAGCGTCCCGGTTCAGCTCAGGCGGGTGGTTGAGGCTAGATCAGGAGCTTTGATACCGGCAGCTTGGACGCTTCGTCGTAGCGATCGGCGCGTGATCAACCGGCATGACGTCACGGATGATGGCTCGGGGATGCACCGCCGCAACGTTATGGCGATGCTAGCATAACTCCCGCGCCGACCTAGTATGACCTAACGGTCCTCATCCATCCCGCAAGGACTCGAGCCATATACGACAGCGGGTCTGAGCCGTTCCAGCCGGTCGCGCCCGAAGGTGTCTGTTGTTATCTCGAACACGCATTCGTTACGCCATTGCTTAAACCAGCAGCACAAGCTATGCTGCGTATAGGATGACGGCGAGCAGAGGTATTGGGGCTGAACCAAAGCGCCACGAACGTACAGACCGCGTCGCGAGCACTGCCCCTACCCGAGCATGTTATGGCAATGGTATGTGTACGTAGGGAGCAGTCAAATGAAACGGGATATCGACCAGCTGATGGCAGAGCGTCAGCTTGATGCAATAGTGATCGAGGGACCAGATGGCCTGACGAGCGCAAATGCCGCCTGGCGCTATATGGTCAATGGAGCAGAGCTGACCGGCCTCGTCATCAAACGCCGGAATTCGCCTGAGCAGCTGATTTACCACGCCATGGAGCGTCTGCAGGCCGAGGAGACGGGTCTTGAGCTCGTACCGTTTAGCCGCTGGGACTACCCTGCCATCGTGAAGCGCTTCCCCGACCGCCTCGACGCAACGGTCGAGCTGCGCCGCCAAATGTTCAATGACTTGGGAGTGCATGGACGCGTCGGCGTGTATGGAACGATGCAGGCCAATGAGCTTCTCGCCCTGGCTGGCGCGCTGCAACAGGCTCTGCCGGAGGTGCAGCTCGTCGGCGAGTTCGATCGTGACGTGATCAACGAGGCACGCAAGACCAAGGACGAGGCGGAGCTGGAACGCATGGCTGATGTCGGGCGGCGTACCTGCGCGGTGGTCCAGACCGTCGTCGATTTCATCCGGGCGCAGCGGGCCGCGAACGGACAGGTTGTCGATGCCCAAGGCAAGCCGGTTACGATCGGTATGATCCATGCGCTGATTCGGCAAGCGCTTGACCGCGAAAACTTGGAGGCGCCGATGGGAACGATCTTTGCCCAGGGGCGGGATGCCGGGATTCCACACGCGACTGGTGAGCTTGACGCGCCACTCTTGCTCGGCGAAGCGATCGTCTTTGACATTTACCCCCGCGATCGCGCAAGCGGTTACTACCACGATATGACGCGCACCTTTGCCATCGGCTACGCGGCACCTGGGCTACAGGAGCTGTACGACGACGTCAAGGAGAGCTTTGACCAAGTTGTGGCTGCGCTCAAACCTGGCGTTTCGACCCACGGCCTGCAACAGCGTGCATGTCAAGTGCTACGCGAGCGTGACCATCAAACGCCCGAGGATACCTGGCCGCTTGAAGAAGGATATATCCATAGCCTTGGGCACGGCATTGGGCTGGATGTCCACGAGCCCCTGGCGATGTCTACCTTTGTCGACCAGGGTGATACGGTTGAGCCTGGCACTGTGTTTACGATCGAGCCGGGGCTTTATTACCCGTCCCGCAACATGGGCGTGCGCATCGAGGACACTATCTGCTGCGCGCCCGATGGAACGATTCGCAGCTTGACGCCCTTCCCGTACGACCTCGTAATACCGATCGGCCAATAACGGGCATATGTTGAGGTTGCTGCACGCTTCGCACAAGCGTGCAGCTTGGAGCTGGGCCCTGTTATCAGGCTGTCCGCCAGCGGTACACTGAAGCACCCGCGACGCCCAGGCCGCAGAGAATCGCACATAGCAACAGCGTCCACGACACGCCAAGCATGTCCGAGAGCGTGCCAATCAGCAGGCCGCCGATGGGGGTACTGCCCGCAAACAACAGAATGTACAAACTCATGACACGCCCACGCAGCTCATCGGGTACGGTCAGCTGAAGCAGCGAGTTGGCGGATGTCGCAAAGGTAATCCCGGCGAAGCCAAGCGCGACCAGCAGTGCAGCCGAGAGCGCAAAGTTGGTCGCAAAGGCCACTGCCGCCAGCAGAACGCTGAAGGCGGCCGAGCCCGCGAGCAGCCGCCCGAACGATACCTGCTTGGCGTACGCAGCCGCCAGCGCCGCCAATAACGACCCAAGCCCGAGAAAGGCAGACAGACCGCCGAAACCCTCTGCGCTCGTATGCAGTACAAAGCCCGCTAGCAGTGGCAGAACGACACTGAAGTTGTACCCGAACGTTCCGATCGCCCCGACGACCATCATAATAGCCAGCACCGTCGGTGTGCGCCATACATAGCGCAGCCCCTCCATCAGCCGCTGACCGACCGGCCCTTCACCTTTCGCTGGGACGGCGAAGAACTCACCCGGATTCATCTGCAGCAGCCCCCAGATGACGGCCACAAAGCTCAGGGCATTGAGGTAGAGTGCCGGCGCGATGCCAACACGGGCGATCACAAGCCCGGCGATGGCTGGCCCGATGATGCGTGCGCCATTGAAGAGCATTGAGTTGAGTGCAACGGCGTTGACCATATGCTCACGGCCGGCGAGCTCGGGCACAAAGGCTTGGCGCGCAGGATTATCGATTGCGTTAATCACACCCTGAAGCGCTGCCAGCACGTAGACATGCCAGAGCTGCACGACACCCATCCCGACAAGGATGCCGAAGATCGCCGCCTGCACCAGCGCAGCAGTCTGCATAACGAGGAGCAGCCGCTGCTTGCGCATACGGTCGGTAATCACCCCCCCGACGAGCGATAATAGCATGATCGGGAGAAACTGCAGCGCTGTTACCAGCCCAAGCGCAAAAGGTGATTGAGTGATTTGCAACACGAGCCACGCCTGAGCGGTCGTCTGCATCCAGCTGCCCGTCAGTGATACCAGCTGGCCAAGCCAAAACAGCCGGTAGTTGCGTACTTGGAGCGCGGCGAAGCCCGCTGTAAGGCTTGCGGGGAGGAAACGCCGCCTGTTCGAGCGCTCGGGCGGCCCCGGCGGTAGATATGGCTCAGCGGCCATGGCTCTGCTCGCTCTCTTCCGCGGTGAACACACGACGGAGCGCCAGGAGCGATTGGTGCACCACTGCCCGCTCGCCCGCCTCGAGTTGACTCAGCAGGGGCAGCAGCCGGCGCTGGATCTGCTGCTGCGCCCGCTCGTAGTGCTGCCGTCCTAGCTCAGTCAGATGCAGCAGATGCTGCCGCCGATCCCTTGGGTCAGGGACACGCGCTATCCATCCCCGGTCGACCAATACCTGCACCAGCTCGCTCATCGCCTGCAGGCTGACCCGCCGGTGCTTGGCTAGCCCGCTTAGCGTTAGCGGCTCCGCTGTCAGCTGTGCCAGCACACGATACTGCGGCATAGTCGTCGCTTCGCCCGCTTCGCGCCGCACTTCCGCCGCGACAATGCCGGTGAGAAGTGGCAAGATCGCAAGCAGCTCTTCGGTCAGCTCGTCCACTGAAACGGTCATTGATCCCACAACACCATGCTCCTCAGGCTTCCTGACAATAAGGTTACCTGACTTTTTAATGATGTCAAGGATGTTGGTCATGTTTGTGAACTGGTGCCGGTGTAGATTCGCACTGGAGCAGATGCGACGAGTCCCTGTAAAGGAAACGCGGAGGCATCTGGCGAACTACATATAGCACATCGGAACGGCCTTGGAACCAGGCTCGATCCAGCCCAGACCCAAGGCCGTTCACCGGCTGTGTATGATCCCGCTCACATCCCCCAACGCCGCCCGAGCGAACCTTAACTGCTAGGCTGTTGTGGCATCGGGATAACGCCCAACTGCTGCAATAGCTTGAGCAAATCCTCGAGGTGCCAGACTTCCACCTGCTTGCCATCTTCGACGCGATAGATGTCGATCCAGTCGATCATGAACTCCTTTCCGGTCGGCGGAATGTTCATGAATGTGCCAGTATGGGCTCCGCGCATCGTTCCACGAGCGAAGGCAAACGGGTGGTTGTTCCCTTGCTCAATCTGGCAATCGAGCGGCATAGGCACACCATCTTTGCACGGCGGGTGCTTGAGCTTTTGAACGAACCGCTCCCAGTTGAGCTTCCCGAGAACCCAGCTGAGGTTGCGGCTATCACGATATACGGCAGCGGGGGACTGCTCACTGCCCGCGAAGTGGAGGTCCTACGCCTCCTTGCGTCTGGAGCGAGCAACAATGTTATCGCCGAGCACCTCGTCATCAGTCCGCATACCGCGAAGCGCCACGTTGCCCATGTCTACGCGAAGCTTAACGTTTCGTCCCGCGCCGAAGCAACGCTACGAGCCCGAGATTTGGGCTTAATCTAGGTCTATCCAACCAGCAGGCTGCTCAACCGGGTAAGGTTGGGCAGCCTGCTGGCCCCTGACAACGCGAAACAGCGCCAAGCTCCAGCAATCGACCGCTTCCGGTCCCACAACCACCGTGCCCAGCTCCAGCCCTGACCCGCGTGCCGTCTATCCCTGCTCGCCTTTTATGGCCCGATCGGGCGATGCCGACCGGGCATGAAGCAGGTATGCTTGCTCAGGACCGAAGATATACCGTAACGGGCCGGCATCGACAGGCGGTCGCTTCCAAGAAAACGTATGAAGTGGCAACACATATAAGCAGCTGGTACAAAAGCTCATCGTCGCAACCCGCTAAGAGTCGGAGCGGGCCTACCTTTAGCTTGGCCATCAGAAGAAGAGGATTGTGATGCCGGAGCAGAAACCAGCGCAGGGCCATTCGGTCCGGCGACAGCCCGATCAGCGCCCGCTGACGGATCTCATGATCGCTCTTGCTGCGAGCTTGGGTGGTTTTGTCTGGTCTTGGACGGTTATCATCACAGCGCTTCGTCCTGCGGGTGTACCGGGCGCCCATCGCTCCACGCTTGATCTCCATCCAACCATTCTCGTCGCGTTCATCCTTATGGGTGCGGCTACAAATGCAATTGCCGCGTGGAAGATAAGGAGCCGACCGGCGCGGACCGCGGCGATGTTTGTCTGGTTTGGCACGCTGATCTTCGCCGTCAACGTCACGTTTATCCTGACCACGGGTGACGACGCTCCAGTGTGGCCAACACACTACCTCGGCATTTTCGTAGTAGCGCTCGGCTCGTCCATTTTGGGCCCAGCTATGGCGCGGGCAAGCACGGCGTCGCTTGTTATCCCTATCTTACTGATTGCTGCGGTCTTGGTTCTCCCGTTCTCGCAGATGCAGGACGCACGCGTTTCGACGGTCCAACGAGGCAAAGTGCTTCCCGATGGCGTGGGGCAAGGGACCTACGGCGCCATTGATTGAGCCATTGCAGCACTAAGGAGCGAGGGATGTTCGACCGTCTACGCGAGGAGATCGTCCAATATCTGGCAAGGCACGCAATCGGCGTGTTGAGCATGCGCGGTGGCGACGCAGCATATGCGCTCCCCGTGCGCTACCACAGCCAAGGCCTTCAAATCACCTGCTTGCTGCCCCGCTGGTCGGATGCCGCCTATTACGTTGAGCAGCCGGTCGCAGTTGTGCTTGTCGTTCCGGACGCGGAGGATGGGGCATGCTGGCTACACTACACAGGCGAGGCGGTGGCAGTTGTCGAGGGCGATATTGGCAGTGTTTTGCAGGGTGAGCCGGCAGTATTCCAGCCGGAGCGCTACCGCATGGCCAAGCTGACGCCGAGCCGCATCGACCTGATCGATCAACGTCAGGGTTGGGGCTGGCGGCAGACGCTCGAGTGCCGGTGACGAAATCCGGTTACCGGGACGGTTACGACGTTCAAACGGACCACGGAGCGGACCATATACCGGACCACGAAGCGGGACCGGTATGGTATTATTCATCTGCTCCTATGACTTCGCCCCGACATATACCTACCCAGGCTACGGATGACGAGCCAACGTTTGGACGATGGCTGCGTCAACGTCGAGCTGCGCTACGTCTGACTCAAGCAGCGTTAGCACAGCGAGCCGGCTGCTCCAGTGAGGTGCTGCGCAAGTTTGAAGCGGAGGTCAAGCGGCCGTCTCGCGAGCTAGCAGAACGACTCGCCGCTGCACTTGAGCTACCTGAAGCAGACCGCAGTGCCTTTGTCCAGCTCGCGCGATCTGTTCCGCATTCCCGGGCCGAGGACGAGCCGACGTCGGTGACCAGCACTGTGGCGCAGGGAAGTGCGAAGGAGCCGGTCGAGGTTATCCCGCCCTGGCTGGCGCGCACGAAATTCCATCCGCCGCGTGTACGAGCCGATGCCCTATCTCGACCTCGGCTGCTCGACGCAGTTACGCAGGCACTCGCAACCGCCCGCCTCGTACTTGTCTCGGCACCCGCGGGCGCCGGAAAGACGACTTTGCTTACGACCGCGCTAGCAAGCGAAGCACAGCACTATGTTGCGTGGCTAGCGTTAGACGAAGAAGATAACGACACCGTCCGCTTTCTCTATGCTCTCGTAGCCGCCATTCAAGCAGCCGTCCCAGCCTTTGGCGCGATCGTTCGTCGAGTGCTTGTGCCCTCGACTGGTATTGGACATCGGGACTTACCGAACCTCGCGCGGCAGGCCGTTAGCGCACTGATTAATGATCTTGGCGATACTTGCACACAGCCGCTTGTGCTGGTTCTCGACGACTTGCACACCATCACGGAGCCAACGATCCATAATGCGCTGGATTACCTGCTCGAGCGTATGCCGCCTGAGATGAGCATCGCCATCGCTACCCGCCACGATCCTCCGCTGGTGCTGGCCCGGTTACGGGCTCGACGGGAATTAGCTGAACTGCGGCTCCCCGATCTGCGGTTTACGGTCGAAGAGGCGACAGGGCTGCTCAACGAGCGGCTAGGCCTCCAGCTCGCGTCAGGGCAGATCGCAGCACTCCATCAACGGACCGAGGGCTGGGCAGCAGGGCTCAGCCTGATCGCCGCATCACTGGAGCGGATGAGGACAGGTGCGGAGCGGACGCGCTTCCTCCACCATTTGGCGCAGACCGACCGCTACCTCTTCGAGTACCTCGCCGAGGAAGTACTCCATCGGCAAGACCCGTTTCTCCGCGCCTTTCTGCTCGAAACAGCTGTGCTGCACGAGCTTACACCCGCCGCGTGTCAGGCCATGACGGGCCGTACGGATGCGGAGAGCATCTTGGATCAGCTGTACCGCCACAACCTCTTTCTGATTGCTCAGGACAATCTCACGAGCGGCTCCACCTATCGCTATCACGACCTTTTCCGCGACTTTTTGCGCGATCGTCTCCGACGGGAAGCGCCTGAATGGCTGCGTCAGCTCCATCGTCGTGCCTCGCTCGCCGAGACCAATCCTTCGCGGATCGTGCAGCATTACCTTGCGGCCGAGGTTTGGGACGATGCGGCGGCAGCGATCGAGCGCGTCGGCGAGCAGTTCGTCAATCAAGGTGCCTTCGGAACCATTCACAGCTGGATTACAGCGCTACCGCCAGGGACGAGGGAGGCATACCCGCACTTACAGCTCTGGCTTGGCATCTGCTTGTGGCAGCGGTTTGCGTTCGACGACGCCCAGATACACTTCGCACGCGCGCTAGCGGCGTTCGAGACAGCAGGCGATATCGAGGGTCAGGGTGATGCACTTGCTTGGACGGCGCTGGGCCTGAGCTTGGGAGCGGACGCGACACGAGCACTGGCACTGGTTGAGCGCGCGCTGGGCTTTGCGGTACAACCGGCCCAACGTGTCCGGTTGCTGCTGGCCTACGCGCTTGGCTTCGTGCTCCTGCAGCGCTGGGACGAGACAACGACGATGCTCGACAAGGCGCTCGCCATCGCGGAAACGACCCGCGACCCCGATGTTATCACTACCCTTGCCAGCAATTTACACGCGCCGTTTAGCTTGCTGCCCGGAGGTGTCGCGTACTACGAGCGGACGCTCGAGCTGCTTGCTCCCGCTGCGGCAAAGCATGGAGGCACAGCGTTAATTAGTAGATGCTCACTGCAAGCCCTCGTCCATGCCTGGCGTGGTCGGTGGGACGAGGCGCTAGCCGAAATGCGTGCCCTGTTTGCGGAGATTACTGAGGCAGACGCCTCAACCTGGCAAATCATGAATGTCGGAGGACTGACGACGCTGCTTACCACCATCGCCACCGGCATCCCGGAGCCAGACCCTGCGCTCGACATGATGCTCAATGTCGACGAACACCTCAGCTACGCGTTTACACGCTCCATTGCCATCTCGTTTCAGTACCATTACGCACGCTCGCAGTGGCTGCAGGGCAACTGGGCAGAAACCCGCCGGGTCTACGAGCACATCCTCAGATTGGCCCAGGGAAGCAGCTTTCCATACGTCACGATCATGCGCCTCCTGCTCGCGGGGTTGATCGCGCTGGGTGAAAAACGCTTTGCAGACGCCGAAGCGCTGCTGTGCGAGGCGGCCACCATCCAGGACCAAACCGTGGTGACCGTGCTCTACAACGACGCCTACCTGCTGCTGGCCGCACTCTACCTTGAGATGGACCGCCCGGAGGACGCCTTGGCTCGCCTCGCACCACGCCTAGCCGAGTACGCCAGGTATGATGTGCCTGGGATTGTGATGTGGCAGGGCCGAACACTCGTCCCCGCGCTGCGGCTAGCTGTGACTCGAGGCGTCCAGGCAAGCTTCGCGGCGCGCGTCCTCGAGCTGCTGGGCGAACCAGTCGCGTCAGCCGCTAGCGGTCCCGCCACCACACCTAACACCACGGTGGTTCCTGGAACCGGAGAAGTCCTCAGCTCACGCGAGCTGGAAGTGCTGCGCCTTATCGCCACAGGGGCCAGCAACGCCGAAATTGCCAAGCAACTGGTTATCAGCTTTCACACCGCCAAAGCCCATGTCGGCCATATTCTGGCCAAGCTTAATGTCACCTCCCGTACAGAAGCGAGCGTACGCGCGCGCGACCTCGGCCTCATCTAGCACCGCCAAAACGACAGCTTACCTCACCAAGCGGACCATCGGAGCGCCAGGTAGCGGACCTCCCAGAGCAGCCAGCGGCGGCTCGCATACCGCGTCCGGTCGACCTAACGGCGCATTAGCCAACAGTCGGCATACCCCGCTATAGCCCGTTACGGGTTAGTCCTGCTCCGCGAAATAACCCGCTCCACATGTGCGTGATAGCCCACTCAGGCGATGCCCCAGCTGCTTGCCCCGACTATAGTGCATCCATCAGTACAAGCGCACAACAAGGAGAAATACAATGCGCAAGCTTATCTGTTCGCTAGCAGTGCTCGGAGTGATCGCCGTCGCCCCAGGAATCAAGAACGCGCAAGCCGAGGTTGCCCCGGCGCGTCATGCATCCGCAGTCATAAAGAATGTGAGTGGGGAAGTAATTGGCAACGCGCGCTTCGCTCAAGATGCGACCGGCAACGTGCATATCAATGTACATGCGAAGGGTCTAACACCCGGGCTCCACGGCATCCATATCCACGCGGTTGGCGCGTGCGTAGCGCCTGCCTTCACCTCGGCTGGCGGTCACTTCAATCCTACCGGGGCCGAGCATGGCCACGATAACCCATTGGGTGCCCACGCGGGTGACCTACCAAACATGGTGGTGAATGAGGACGGCATCGGCCACTTGAACACCACGAGCGATCACTTCACGCTTGGCTCGGGCGACACATCGCTCTTTGATACCGATGGCAGTGCCGTGGTCATCCATGCCGGTCCCGACGATCAAGTCTCGAACCCAGCAGGCAACAGCGGCGGTCGCATCGCCTGCGGCGTGATTACCCTGCAATAGATCTACGTCCACTGAGGGGA
>JADDQE010000262.1:0-4046 GCA_016781525.1 bacterium
GGACTACAGGTACATGCCTGGGTCGTCACCTTTCCTGCCTGGAAGGATGGGTACCATCAGCCCGATCGTAACCATATCTGGTATCGACACGGTCCAGACCGCGCGGGATGGGACAACTGGTTCACCCGGGATGTCGATGGCCGGCCCGGCGAATGCGGTGGCCCGAACGACTGCGGTTATTTCCTGGATCCGGGTCACCCTGCCGTAGCGGACTATACCGTCAACACTTTGCTGCGGATCGTCCAGCGCTATGATGTCGATGGCCTGCATTTGGATTACGTGCGTTACGCCAGCCCGCGCTTTGGCTACAATCCGACGAGCCTGGCTCGATTTCAGGCCGCGGCCGGGCGGACCGACAAGCCGGCTCCTGACGATCCTCAGTGGATGCAGTGGCGCCGCGACCAGGTTACAAAGATCGTCAAGCGGCTTTACCTGAACATTGCACACGCAAAGCCGAAGGTCGCGCTCTCGGTAGCCGCGATTGCCTGGGGTGCTGCGCCCACGGGTGACTTCTCCACGAGCTCGCCCTTCAAGCGTACCCTGCAAGACTGGGGCGGCTGGCTTGACGCCGGATATATCGACTTTGCGGTTCCAATGGTGTACGACAAGGAAGACGGCGGCGAGAAGCAGAACTGGTACGACGGATGGGTTAACTACGTCCGTGCGAACCAGGGACGTCGGGCGGCGGCAATTGGTCTCGGTGCTTGGCTCAACACAGCGGATCAAAACGTAGCCCAGATCCGTCGCGGTGCGAGCGGTAGCTTAGGGACCGTACTGTACTCATATGCATTGCCGGTCGCAGGTAACCGAGTCGCCTTCTTTGATCGATTACGTGCCGAGGTGTGGAACGATGGCGCGCCCGCTCCGCAGTTCGGCTGGAAGCAGCAGCCATCGACGGGGCACATGCTCGGAAAGGTCGTCATCAATGGGACAGGCGCCGATAATTTTAGTGTCCGGATTACTGGGAATGGACAGCCCGACAGCTTTACAACGACCGATGCCAATGGTGTCTTTGGGGCCGTGGACTTGCAGCCTGGGGTCTACTCGCTGGCCTTCCGCGATCCCCTGAGCGGCGGCAACGCGGCCATGGGCTTCGAGGTTGGAGCAGGGCGTGTTGCCACCTTACAGCTTACCCTGCCGCAGAGCGATCCGGCCGGTGAATGGACGCCAGCAGCCGCAGACGCTGCGTTTGGTAACCTTTGGAACCGAACGGATCAACCAGTTGCCCAGGGCAAAGTTGCCCGCTCTTGGACCTGGGGCCCGCAGTCCTTCGCCACGGGTACCGAGCGCTACGCCGAGTCACCAGGTGGCAAGCGCTTGGTACAGTATTGGGATAAGAGCCGGATGGAGATTTCCAATCCAAGCGCGGATCGGAACCAGCTCTGGTTCGTTACCAATGGATTGTTGACGAAGGAGCTGATCAGCGGCAAGGCGCAGGTTGGCAACGGCGCGTTTGTTGAGCGCGCTCCGGCCACCGTGCCGGTAGCGGGGGATGCCAATGATTCCAACAGCCCGACCTACGCCTCGTTCAGCCGATTGGCCTCGCTTAACGGCGACAGACGTGAGGCCCCGGCTGTTGGTGCTTCGGTCGGCCAAACAATTAATCGCGATGGGACACTCGGCTTCAACCAGGACCTGCTGCGTTACAACGTTCGCAATGCAGCATATAACAAGGAGCTTGGACATAACGTACCAAACGTCTTCGAGAATTATTTCAAAACGCTGCCATTGGACTGGGTCTTTGTGCTCGGCTATCCCATCACGGAGCCCTACTGGGCTACCGTAAAAGTGGGTGGGCAACCAAAGGACGTCCTGATCCAAGTCTACGAGCGACGGGTGCTGACCTACACGCCTGCAAACGCCGCGCAGTATCGGGTGGAGATGGGCAACGTAGGTCAACACTATTGGCGTTGGCGCTACGGTACAGCTCCATGGGAAAAATAGCGAGTGCATGAGTCGAGCTGGCAGAGCAGGCAAGCCGCCTGCTCTGTTGTTGTTTCGACAGCCTCCAGCTTTCCACGTACAATCAATTGGGTGCAGCTGTAGGTGGAAGTGCGTTTCCGCGTTAACATGCACGTCTGCTTGGCAGTAGGCGGTCGCTCGCTCGGCGTTTGGCCTGCGTCCGGCCATCCGTTCCCGTCGTGCCACCCACAACCGTGAAGCACTGGAGCAACCATGTACGATGTTATCGTTGTCGGGGGCGGGCATAACGGCCTAACTTGCGGGTGCTACCTTCAGAAAGCTGGATTGCGCGTCGTCGTGCTAGAACGACGACCGATTGTCGGTGGAGCGGTGTGCACCGAGACGATGTTTGGCGGCTATCGTATGGACGTCGGATCATCGGCACATATCATGATTCACCTCACGCCGGTGATCCGTGAGCTTGAGCTTGAGCGTTTTGGCCTCGAATACATCGACATGGATCCGTTCGCGTTCTTTCCGCTACCTGATGGATCCGGCGCTATCGAGTTTTGGCGCGACATAGATAAAACGTGTGCATCCATTGAGAAAATTTCGCCGCGGGATGCCGAGGCCTACCGCCACTTTGTAGAGTTTTGGGGCGCGATCAACGAGGGTGTCTTTAAGGTGTTCCTCAAGCCGCCAACGCCCGGGAACTTGGTCGCGGCAATGGCGACTGGCCAGTTTAACCGTGCAGAAAGCGGTAGCACCGGCGGCTCACTCGATACTTTGCGGCGGATTTTTACATCCTATGGGCAGCTCATCGACGAGTGGTTCGAGAGCGAGCCGATGCGCGCCGCCTTAGCCTGGCTCGCAGCGCAATCGGGGCCGCCACCCGAGGAGATCGGAACCGCCGACTTCGCTGGCTGGCACGCGATGCTGCATCGGAGCGGTGCGAAGCATCCGCGCGGTGGCTCGGGAATGCTGACCCAGGCGATGCAGCGCTGTCTAGAGCATCATGGCGGCGAGGTGCGGCTCGACGCGGAGGTTGACCGCATCGAACTTGCGGGCGGCAGGGTGCGTGGCGTGCGGCTCAAGAACGGGGAGCAGATTAATGCACGTTGTGTTGTCTCGAATGCGCATGTGCAGACGACGTTGCTGAAGCTGGTTGGTCGTGACCGGCTGCCCTCGGACCTCGGTGCCCGGGTCGAGCGTATTCGAGTGGGCAATGGCTTTGGCATGACGATCCGCTGCGCGGCGGATGCCCTACCCGACTATATCGCGGCCCCATCGGGTGGAAAGCCACATTCGAGCCATCATGGGTTACAGCTGCTATGCCCTTCGGTCGATTACCTACACCGTGCGTACCAAGATTTTCGTCAAGGAATGCCGGCGCGAGATCCTGCCGTGATTGCAATGACGTTTTCAGCCATCGATCCCGATGTCGCTCCTCCTGGCAAGCACACCTTGTTTCTGTGGGCGCAATACCATCCGTACGAGCTACGCACCGGTGAGCACTGGGATGTCATTGCCGAGCGCGAGGCAGATAAGCTGCTGGAGGTGGTGTATCGCTACGCTCCCAATATGCGCGGGGCAATTACAAACCGCTATATTCAGACGCCGCTAGAGCTGGAGCGTAAGCTTGGTCTGCTCCGAGGCAATGTGATGCACGTTGAAATGTCTTTTGATCAGATGTTTTGCTTCCGGCCCCTGCCCGAGCTGTCGGCCTATAAAGTGCCACAGATCGGCGGCTTGTACCTCACGGGTGCCTCAACTCATCCCGGGGGTGGAGTCTTTGCGGCTTCAGGCTATAACACCGCCAATGTCGTTCTCCGCGACCTCAAGCCTTCGCGGCTCTGGGCGGGGCTTGCCGGCCTCGCGCTAGGTGCTGTCGGCACGGGCGTATTGGGAGCCGCACGCCGCAAGCGGTAAGCGTGAGAATACCGCAGGACCGCTCAACATCGAGCGGCCCTGCTGGCTGTTGTTCAGGATTCGAACTAGGGCTTTTTACCCTGCCCGTTGTTGTTGCCGTTATTATTGTTCGGCTGCCCTGGCTGCTCCACTTGAACCGGCGGTGTCGGCACTGGCCTCTCGACCTGCCCGTTGTTGTTCCCGTTGCCGTTGTTGTTCCCGTTGCCGTTGTTGTT
>JADDQE010000262.1:4171-32678 GCA_016781525.1 bacterium
GTTGCCTG
Source organism: bacterium (assembly GCA_016781525.1). Lineage (GTDB taxonomy): Bacteria > Chloroflexota > Chloroflexia > Chloroflexales > Kallotenuaceae > LB3-1. Next base: position 4,180 of record JADDQE010000262.1, read on the forward strand.
GCTCAGGCTGATTCGGATTACCCGGCTGAGGCTGGTTCGGGTTGCCTGGCTTGCCCACGGGAGCTGCCGGAGGTTGCTGCACAGGTTGCCGTGCCGGCGCACCGTTGGGCACCGAGGGGGAAGTCGCACTCGGGGCCAGCGGTGGAGCCGCGGTTCGATTCCCCGCGGGCGGATTGACTACGGTATCGGGCGGGGTATTTCGTGCCCACTCGCTCGCGGCAACCCCGTTCAGAAGCTCTTGCTGATCTGCGCCGCTCGCTTGCTGTGCCAATGTGCCGAGCGCTTGTGCGTGCTCGGCGCTCAGCGCACGCAATTGCTGGAGCAGCTTCTCGCTCGTACCCTCGGGCACGAGTGCAATATTGGCCAGTGCTCGAACGTACGCTTGACCCAACTGCTCGATAACTTCCGCTTCAACCTGCCCGGTTTGCCGATATAGCTGTTCGGTCTCCTTAACGCGCCTGTCCGCAATGCTCAACGACACCGACGTGACCCGTTCTGGCGACCGCTGTACTGCCAGCCACACGTTCTCGCTAGCCCGCTTCCAACCATAGAGTCGACTGTTGGGAAGGGCATCCGCAGCGGCAACAGTCACACTTGAAAACCCAACGCCAACCACCAGCATCAGCATCGCTGCCCAAGCGAGGGTGCGGGTAAGGCCAGGAGCGAAGATCGCGCTCCGCCGGCGCTGACGCCGCAAGACTGCCTGGCGTAGTCGCTGGCGATTACGCTCATGGGCAGCCGCCGACAAGCGTACATCCCGAAGTTCTTGTAACGCCGCTGCGACGTTGAGTAGCGGCGCGAGCTTCGTCGAGCTTTGGGGATAACGACGCAATAAACTGTCCGGAGTCTCCGAGTCGAGCTCGTCGATACAGGTATCTAAAATGGTGTCGAGCCGGCTTGATTGGCCCCAGTTGTATAGCATATCTACCCTAACTTTTACGCTTCACGCGGGTTACGCGTGGTCCCCAGAATTTTCGCCATCGCGTTGAGCGCTCGGTGCTGCATGGCCTTCACTGCACCAACCGTTTGACCTGTAATGATCGCGACCTCTTCTGTGCTCAAGCGTTCGACAAAGCGAAGAATCACGATTTGCTGCTGCTCCGGTGTAAGCCGCCGTATGGCAGAACGTAGCTCCTCGTGCTCCAAGGAGCGGTCAACTACTTCGTCCGCTGAGTAGGGCGCTGGTATGGATTCGTCGAGCTCAACTGACTGCCGCTTTTGCTGTCGGTAGAAGTCGACGAGCCGCGTGTAGGCGATGCGAAAAACCCAGGCGCTAAAGGCCCGCGCTTGGGCGCGCTCTGGGAGCTTGAATTGGACAATCGCTTCCACCATGCGCAGGAACACCTCGCTCACTAACTCTTCTGCAACATGTTGGTCGCTAGACCGATAGTAGAAGTAGCGATATAGCGGATCGGCGAAATGTTGGTACAGCCGATCAAACGCAAGGGGATCATGCGATTGTGCGCCGCGAACCAAGGACACGATTTCCGTGTCCGATGGGAGCTCCATGCACACCCTCAACTGCTTAGCTCACGCGACGCAGGGTCGATGAGTTAATTGCACGGTTCCCCTCTGGTTACACCTGGGAATCTGGGGAACTGCCGGTGTTGCCACCGGGTTCAGGTATTATACAGGGTGCCGCGCCCCTTGTCGCGCCTACATCACCACCCCCTGGTCGTGTTCTTCACTAGCTATATCGGAGTTAACGCTTAAAAGTAACGGCCTCTTTCCCGATATACTCCTTTCGGACCACTATCGTAGGCGGCCGCGGATGAGGATCGCGGTCAGACCGGAGCGAGTGGCAACCCGGCCTGTGGCACACTGTCTCCGTCGCTAGTGCTGCAAAAAGTACGCCGAAAGTTGCAGTATTAACCCCTTGACACCGGCTTTGGGCCTGTGCTATGCTGGCGTCGGCCTGAGGTACAGGTTACGGCTTGCAATCGAGCTAGAAGGAACACAGCCAGATGAGCAACATTATGATGCAACGAGTACGGCCAGATTGGAAGGCGCTCCTTCGTGGGGTGGAGATCGCTGCGGCTTTTGATGGTGGTGTGTCCTTCGGCTTTGGCGCCGTATGCACCTTTGCCCACACCATCGCGCCATACAGCGACGATGTTCAGGGGATTAGTGTGCCCAATGGGCGGAGACGTAGAACATGATGCGCTAGCATCATAAGCACAGTCTCCGACCGTGGGCCAGAAATAGCCCACGGTCGATTTATTTTTCGGCCGTGGGTAGATCGAAGCCCGCGGTCGATTGTTTTTGGAGATTGTGCCCGTAGCTGTCAGAGCCAAACGCTATGCTACGGTGATGACTTAGAGACTGGCAGGAGGACCGTATGATCATTCTGGAACCCAACGGACGACTGGACCGCCGTATGCGGCCACGCCGCTCGCTGTTGGCACTGTTCCGGGTGAAGCTGGCCCGCTTGCTCGGCGGCGCTAGCAAATCCTAAATTAACAGGAGGTCGTGATGCGCCAAGCGCGAACCCCCATGTTCACCCCTGGTGCGCGGGTCATCCTGGCACGGTGGTCTGGAATTTGACGAGATTTTGGTCTTGAGCAAAGGCCGATGGCGAAGGGTAGGGAGGAGGATAGGATGAGTGTCGCGATAGCTGATGCATCCATAACTGAGTGTCGAACTGCTGCGCTTCCATCGCAGGCGGCAGCCCTTGTGGTCGACGATGTGGTGAAGTACTTCGGCGTCGAGAAGAAGGGACGCCCGTGGGCTAAACAGCCTGTGAAGGAGCCGGTGAAAGCAGTCGACCATATCAGCCTAGCCATTCGGCCCGGCGAAATATTCGGCCTGCTGGGTGCTAATGGATCGGGTAAGTCGACGCTGATCCGTTTGATCTCAACACTGCTGATCCCGGATGCCGGTCGCATCAGCGTGTTTGGGCACGACGTTCAGGCCGAGGAAAAGATCGTCAAGCGGCTTATCAATCGTGTATCGGTCGAAGCATCGTTTTTTAAGAAGCTCAGCGCAGCGGAAAACTTGATGTACGGCGCTCGCCTCTATGGTTTGCCTGTACACGAGGCGCGGCCTGCCGCGGTCCAGATTTTAAAAGAACTTGGCCTGAATGAAAAGCGGTTGGGCGAGCCCCTGGAGAACATGTCACGCGGAATGCAGCAAAAAGTTGCTATCGCTCGCGGGCTACTGACTGCACCCATGCTGCTGCTGCTTGACGAGCCGACGACGGGCCTCGATCCGCGGTCAAAAAAGGATGTGCAGGAGTTTATCCAGCGCATGCGTCGGGAGCACGGCACGACCGTGTTTCTAACTACCCATGACATGGATGAGGCGGACCGGCTCTGTGATCGGATCGCAATCATCAATGGTGGCCGAATTGTCGCACTCGATACTCCCCATGGGTTGAAGCAGTTAATCGGCAGGCGCCGCGGCGACCATGAGTTGGCTAGCATGGAGGATGTGTTTATGGCGTTGACGGGACGCTCACTCGACGACGACCTCCCAACCGAGGAATAGGTGGGCCCGGGGTACGCGTAGTCCCGGCGAGGGGCCGCGGAAAGAGCAAGGTGAACGGCGGCATGGACGTACGATCAGCCCGTCCAAGCGAATATGATGAGGTCGTTGAGGTAGTACGGGCCGCGTTTAGTGCGGATGATCCGGCGGCTCGTGTGTTGACGACGGCGATTCAATACGATCCGAAATTTCGCTCCGAGTATCTACGTGTCGTCAGCCAGAGCGGCCAAATTGTGGGTGTCGTGCACCTGATTGATCGGTTCGTAAGGATCGGCACTGCGCAGGTGCGCTGCGCGATTGTTGCACCGCTTGCGGTTGCACGTCCGCACCGTGGTAAAGGCATCGGTTCGGCGCTGATGCGTAACAGCCTTGAGTGGGCGCGCCGTGAAGGCTTTGATCTGTCGATGCTTTGGGGCCATACCTGGCTCTATCCCCGGTATGGCTATGCGCCGGGCATTAAGCACTACGAAGTTCTGGTATCGGGATCGCTCCACCCCGTCGGCGGCTCGGCGTATGCTCTGCGGCCGGCTACCGCCGCGGATGCACCGGCGCTAATGCAGGTGTATCACGCCGAGACGGCGCTTGCCACGCTTGCCGAGCTGCGCTCGGATGAGCCCTGGGAATGGCGCGCATATAGCTCCGACACAGCAGTGGATGTCGCGGTCGATCCTGCAGGTGCCGTACGAGGCTATATGCGTGTGACGACAGGTGTCAATACCTTGCAAGTCGGCGAGCTGTATGCGATGGATAACGGTGCTGCTCAGGCGTTGTACGACCGACTGATTCATCTAGGGCGAGAGCGGCAGGCTGTCGAGGTGCGGGTAACGGCGACACCTGAGAACCGCTGGAGCCGCCTCGCCTTTGCGCAAGGGGCGAAGGTCTGTGTCAGCTCGGGGTCTAGCGCCGGGATGGTGCGAGTGCTCGACTGGCCAGGGCTGCTGAAGACCATCCGGCCTGAGCTCGAGCGCCGGGTTCAGCGTAGTGAGTTTGTGACGGGACGGACGCAGGTGCAGATCGAGACACCGGTTGGCCGCGGTACGATCCTGATTGAGCAAGGGCAGGTTACGCTGGGCGATGCGCGGTCCGAGTCCGCCGTCACGCTGCCGTTTCATGCCCTCGCGCCGCTGCTCACCGGTTACCTGCCGTTCGGAGAGCTAAAGGCGCTCACGGGTGTATTTGTCCACGGGCGCGGAGTCGATCGCCTCGTCGACCTTTTGTTTCCAGAGGGTCTGCCGCACTGGTCGCTGGCGGCGTATTTCAACTGAGGTCCACTGATGGCAATTTGGTCTGGTTGTTGGGATGTTGTTCTTCGTAGGAGCGCTGGATGATAGGAACGGTGGTGAAGGCCCAAAGCGGCTTTTTCTGGGTTGCAACGGATGAAGGTACGCTGCGTTGTACGCTGCGGGGTCGACTCAAAAAGAGTCGGGTGCCGAGTGACATCGCGACATTGGGTGACCAAGTGCGGGTGACGCCGACAATTCCCGGCGAAGGAGCCGTCGAAGAGGTGTTGCCACGGCGCTCGAAGCTTGCGCGCCGAGCGGCTGGGAGCAAAGGGGTTTGGCGTGAGGATGTGCTTGTCGCTAACCTCGACCAGCTTGTAGCGGTCTTTGCCGTAGCCAACCCAACGCCGCACGTGCGCATGCTCGACCGATTTCTGGTCAACGCGGAGCTGAATGAGCTTGCCGTCATCATCGTTGCGAACAAGTGCGAGCTGCTGCCTCCCGAGGAGGCGACTGCGATCTTCGCCTCGTACACGCGGATTGGCTATGAGGTGCTCTTCACCAGTGCGAAGCAGAATATTGGCGTGGATCAGCTTCGAGCTCACCTCGAAGGCAAGATTTCGGCCTTTAGCGGGCCATCGGGCGTCGGGAAATCAAGCCTCATGAACACAATTCAGCCTGGTCTCGGGCTCCGCACCGGCGCGATCAGCGCGACCGGAGCGAATACAGGCAAGGGTCGGCATACAACGGTTGCTGCTGAGCTAATTCCACTGCAGGGCGGAGGTTTTGTCGCGGATACTCCCGGCATCCGCGAGCTTGGCCTATGGCAAGTTCCGCCGACACAGCTTGACTGGGGTTACCGTGAGTTCCGTCCGTACATCGACCAGTGTTACTTTCAGCCGTGCAGTCATCTGCATGAGCCTGACTGTGCCGTTCGTGAAGCGACAGCGCAAGGTGTGATCGACCCTATGCGCTACGACAGCTATTGCCGGCTACGCGAGGAGTTGACCGCTGCGGTAGCGGTGCGCTGAGACTACTCGTCAAGCCTACACCTAGAGGAGCGTTACTGTGTTGACCTATGAGGTCCGCCAATACAACGGAGACACTGATCCCGAGGCAATTGTCAATTTGCTGGCTGCCTGTGAAACCGTCGACCAGTCGGGCAACCGTGCTTCGGTTGAAGCGGTGCGGCGCGATTACAGCGATCCACAGCTCGACCAGGCACGGGATATTCGGCTTTGGGAAAACCAGGATGGGCGACTCTTAGCCTTTGCGACGGTGCTGCTCCGAGAGGCGGATGGTGTGCTGGACGGGCTGTTGGGGTTCCAAGTTCATCCCGATGCGCGTTACGGTGACCTCCAAGAGGAAATCATGGCCTGGGTCGCCGAGCGGGTCCGTGAGGCCGGTACTGAGCGCGGCTTGCGGGGACAGCTGCGCTGCCGAGCACGGACCGACGAGATAGCTCGGCAGGCACTCTTGCAGCAGCACGGCTTCCGGATTAGCCGCTACTTCTTACGCATGGAGCGCTCGCTAATCGAGCCGATTCCCGCGCCAGCGTTGCCACCCGGCTTTGCCCTCCGCACACTCAAAGGGATCGACGAGGCGGAAGCATGGGTGACCTGTTTTAACGATGCGTTCGCCGACCACTGGAACCACCATCCGCTCACGCTGGAGCAGGTTACCCATCATATGTCGGATGCGACCTATAGCCTGCGCCACGAATTGATCGCGGTTACCGAAGATGGGACCTTTGCGGCATTCTGTTATTGGGACGACGAACCCGACAAGAATAATGGGTCAGGAGCGAGCGCTGGGTGGATTCATCTGCTCGGAACCCGACCGAAATTTCGCAAGCTGGGGCTAGGCCGAACAATGCTCTTCGCGGGTCTGCGCCGTCTGCGTGACGCAGGTGCGACAAGCGCGCTGCTCGGCGTCGAAGCGGCAAGTCCGACAGGTGCGACCCGCCTCTATGAGGCGGCCGGCTTCAAGCCAGTCCATACATATATCCAATACCTCAAGGAGCTGTAGCTCGTACGCACAGCAAGGTAGACCTGCCATCGGCAGAGCCTTGGAGGGAGATACGGATTATGTTGTAACCATCGACCGCCCGCGCAGTCAAACAGCTTGAAAATCCTCCGCTGTGCTGCGTGTCTCGCACCCCTTCGCTCTCTCATCCGCTCGCTCGCTCCGACGCGTTAGGCGCCCTGGAAGGGATGCTTGCGTACCAAAATCGGCTGAATTCCGCTGTCGAGCTGGTCAAGGTAGGTGGAACGGAGGCCGGATGGAGTCACCATTCGGTCCTTTACCGAGCAGGTCTATACCGCGAGCGGGCGATGCTGGCGATTAACGAGCGGCTCGGCTTTCGGAAGCACCCAGTGTGGGTTCATGTGGTGAAGAGTATGCGCGAGGGGGTATGGACATGTTGATTAGGCCGTTTACGCCGGCCGATTATCCGGTGGTGGCCCAGGTGATGGCTAAGGCATACAGCGCTGCGGATGGTACACCGCTGCTGCCCATCACGGAGGAGGATATCCGCGAGGAGGACGCAGATCTCGCGCCGCCCCTGAAGTGGGGCCGTTGGGTTGCGGAGGTCGACGGGCGTGTGGTGGGCATATTTTGTTGCGGTCCACAATGGCGCGTACGTCGGCGTAGCTAGCCATCCTTCCTTTGGTGACACTTCGGAGACGTTGCGGCTCGGCCAAACCGGCGTTAGGCGCACCTATCGGCGGCGCACGATCGCCCTTGCCTTAAAGCTACGTGGTGTGATGTACGCACGGGAGCACGGGTATGCCCAGATGCGCACAGTGAACGAGTCGAGCAACCACGGCATTTTGGCGATCAACGAGCGGATGGGCTTTCGTAAGCGCCCCGCTTGGGCCGACTTTGTGCTTACCCTGGGAGCGGAATAAAGGCAGCTTGAGAAAGGGAGGCTTTCCGATGTTGCGAGGTGATCGAGTTATCCTGCGGGCGATGGAGCGCGAGGATCTACCACGCTGGCACGCTTTGATGAATCGCCAGATCGAGCTCGTCTCAATAGGGATGGGTCCTTGGCAGCCGGTGCCGCAGGCGGTCATTGAGCAGTCCTTCGAAAAGCGGCTCGACAACCCTGACCGTTCGTGGTTTGTGATCGAGATCGCCGGAACAGTTGTCGGCCATACCGGCCTGAAATACTGGAGCTGGGATCGACGCTCCGGCAGCGCTGAGTTCGCAATCGGTATCTTTGAGCCCCAGTATGTTGGCCGTGGCTACGGCCGCGAAGCACTTAAGCTGCTGCTGGACTGGGCCTTTCGCGTCGAAAACTGGCGGCGCATCTGGTGTGACACGCTTGCGATCAACGATCGGGCAATCCGCTCGTATCAGGCGTGCGGATTTGTGGAGGAAGGCCGCTTACGGCAGCACGACTATCATGAAGGGCAGTACGTCGACGTGGTGATCTTAGGTCTGCTGCGCAGCGAGTGGCAGGCACGACAGCGCACGGCGCAGTAAGGAGTCGAAGGCATGTTGCAAGGCAAGAACCTCGTTCTACGTGCTGTCGAGCGTGATGATCTCAAGCGTCTGCATGAACTTGAGCGCGACATCGAGCTGACGATGCTGGGAAACGGGCGCTGGGAGCCTGTCTCGCTCGCGGCCTTGGAGAAGGAGTGGCACAAGCACCTGGACGACGACGACCGCGCCCAGTTTGTAATCGAAATCGACGGCAAGGTGGTTGGTGATATCGGATTATATCGACAGAACCGACGCCACGGCACGACGCAGTTTGGCATGGGCATCTACGACCGCGAATACGTCGGCAAGGGCTACGGCCGCGAGGCGCTTAAACTGCTGCTGGACTGGGCCTTTCACGTTCAGAACTGGCGCAAAATTTCGCTCGAAACCTTCAATGTCAACGAACGCGCAATTCGAATGTATAGAGCCTGCGGCTTCACCGAGGAGGGGAGGCTCAAGCAGCATGCGTACTTCGAAGGTGCGTACGTCGACCTGGTGATTATCGGGCTGCTGCGCTCGGAATGGGAAGCACTGCGGGTTAGAGAGGGCGGAGGCTGAGGCGGAGCGTTTACCGCCGGAAGGAAGGAGGCTATACCGTGACCATACTCAATGCCGGACGGTCGATTGTTCGGGAGACCAAAGCCTCGTATGCATTCGTAGAGCGCAATGTTCACTTGGTGCGCCGCTACTGGGGCTGGGAGGTTGTCTTTCTGGTCTATACAATCGTCAACGCCCTTTCGATTACGTTTATCGCCAAGGCGTCACCCGCGATCACCGGTGTCGACCTCGGCTCTGATAAAGTCGGCGAATTTATTTTGTACTTGCTGGTCGGCACACTGGTCTGGAACTACATCTCGATTCTCTTTGGCGTGATCAGCGACACGATTACCTGGGAGCGCTGGGAAGGGACCATAGAATACACGTTTATGGCGCCGATCTCGCGACTAACCCATCTGTTGGGCACGACGCTGTTCGCTATCTGCTATGGCGTTGTGCATACGCTCGTGATTTTGGCCGCTGTCTCACTTTTCTTCAATGTTAGCTTAGCCCAGGCTAACGTGACGAGCGCGCTTGTGATCCTGGCGGTCGGCAGCTGCTCCTTTGTCGGCATCGGCATATTGGCTGCCGTGCTTCCGCTGCTCTTTCCGGAGCGCGGAGCACAGATGACGAACGTTGTCAACGCGTTGATCCTGCTGGTCTCAGGGGTGTATTTCCCGATCTCGGTGCTGCCGGGCTGGATGCAGACCCTGAGCCGGATCTCGCCGGCCTATTATGTGCTTGAGGGTGCGCGGGCTGCTCTCCTGCGGAACGCCGATCTCGCTAGTCTCGCTGGAACGGCACTACTCCCACTGGTCCTGATTGGGTTGATATCAGTGCCATTCGGTTTATGGGTCTTTCATCGCGCGGAGCGGTACGCGAAACGCACCGGTAAGCTTAAGCGAAACGGCTAATTGCATAGCTTGCTAACGACTGCGACGCGGCCGGCCCGAATAATGGCCGGCCGCGAGTTCTCCGTTTGTATGGTAAGCTGAAGCTCGTTGGCCGCTACGGCGAGAAGGGCAGTCGATGAAGCAAACGTATACCGGCAAGCAGGTGCTGCTACGGCCGCTCGAGGATGACGACCTGGGTACGGTAGTCTCGTTATATCGCTCGACGCCGAACTATTTCGCGGCGATCGGGTATGGCCGAGAGCCAGCCAGCAAGCTTGCGCTTCAACGCGAATTCCTGGATGCGCAGGCCTCGGAAGGCCGGACGCTCTACGCGATTCTGCGGAGCGCTGATCACGTGCTGATTGGAATGGCAGATGTTCAGCTTGAGGTGACGATGTCTGATACCGCAACCATCGCTCTCTTGCTGATCGGCGGACCCTATCAACAACAAGGTTATGGTAGCGACGCAGCCGACTTACTCGAGCGGATGCTCTGCTCCCTGGCCGAGGTCGAGTTCATCATGGCGGGAGTCGCAGAGTCGAGCCTCCTTGGCCAGCGCTTCTGGCAGAGCCGCGGCTTCCAATATTCGAGCTCGACAACCCATGACCCGTTAACTAGTCGTACTACGGTATGGCTCGCAAAGCGTTGCCTGGGCGGTTCGACGCCTGAGCAGGAGCAAGTGACGGCGGGTAGGAGTTGATGGTCTATGCTCCGAGCCAGATGCATGCCATTGAACAGTTGCTTGCCGCAATCGAGGTCGCTCCCGCGGCCAGCCAGCAGCAGCTTGTCGATTCCTTTATCCATCAGCAGTCCCAGTCGCCGCTCATCGGTGTTGACGAAGCCGTAATCTGGTATTGCGGCGCTGGTGAGACCGTGGTTCTACGCGGCGATATGCTCCAAGAGCGTTCGGAACCGCTTGGTCGGCTGGGTAGCACGAGCTTCCACTATCACAGGTGCGGCTACGAGCCCAACGCCCGTTTGGATTATCATCTCCTGGTCGACGGCAGGGATATCGGTGATCCTCGCAATCCACGGACCGTCCCAAGTGGCTTTGGCCTGCGGGCTGAGCTGCGAATGCCGCGATATGTGGCGTTGGAGCATTGGCGGCCACGCGTTGAGGTGCCGGCTGGAAGGCTGGAGCGGTACGAAGATGTCCGAAGTAGGCTGTATCCGTCGTCACGAACCGTTTGGGTCTATCTGCCCGCTCACTACACGGCTGAACAGCGCTATCCCGTCGTGTACTTTCACGATGGTGGCGACTATCTCGCTTTCGCGCACGCGGCGTCGCTGTTTGATAATCTGATCGCCGACGGTACGCTGCCGCCCTGCATCGGTGTCTTCGTGAACCCTTCGCGCGAGCATGGTCGTGTTGTCGACTACGATCTTAATCCTGCCTATGGCAACTTTATCTGCGATGAGCTGGTCCCCTGGATCGACGCAAAATATACAACTGCCGCTAATTCTCGGCAGCGCGTTATTGCCGGCGCCTCCTTTGGTGGGTTGATTGCTCTCGACATCGCGCAACGGCGCCCCGATCTCTTTGGCAACATCGTCGGCCAATCGAGTTTTGTAAGCCGCAGCGGCGACGTGATTATCGAACGTTTTCGCCAGGGCACACGACGGCCGCTCAAGATGCACCTGATTGTCGGTACGTACGAGACCCATGTCGGGCCCTTCGAGCGCAACAGGGACGAAGCCAACTTTCTGCGTGGGAATCGTGTTATGCGTGATGTCCTCGCCACGCATGGTTATCCCCTGGCCTATGCCGAGTATCCTGAAGGCCACTCATGGGGCTTGTGGCGTGAGCAGCTCGGCAGCGCCCTCGCATTCTTGTTACAGCCGCAATCGTAGTTCCCCATCGACCCCCATTAAGACATATTAAAGACGCATGTTGGCACATATACTGCTACGTTTTTGGTAGCATCGGTGGGGTTCTCCACCCCAGATGATTCGATCACGTTCGACACGATGCTGGTGTCACCGTGATACGTGGAGGTCCGCAACCATGTCCAAGAACGTTGTAGGTCTATTTGACACGATCCAGGACGCTGAGGCCGTCGTTCGCGATCTGCGTGATACTGGTATTGGTGATACCGATATCAGCTTTGCGGGGCGAAATCACGACGCGGCCACCATGGAAGCCAACGAGTACATCGGTGAAGGACATAACGAGGCGGCGGAGGGTGCGGCTTTTGGGGCAACTGGCGGTACGGTTGTCGGCGGACTGACCGGCTTGCTAGTTGGGCTTGGCGCCCTGGCAATTCCTGGGGTTGGTCCGGTTATTGCCGCCGGGTCGCTTGCAACTGCGCTCGGCTCCGCTGCACTCGGGGCAGGTATCGGCGCGGCAACCGGTGGTCTGCTGGGTGCACTGGTTGGTGCAGGGATCCCCGAGGAAGACGCGAACTTTTACGCCGAAGGTATCCGGCGCGGCGGGGCGCTGGTAATGGCACGAGTCGACGATACCATGGTCGATACGGCGCTGGACATCATGGAGCGGCACAACGTCGTCGACGTTGACGAACGGGCCGGCCAGTACCGGAGTGAAGGGTGGTCGCGCTTCGACGAAAGCGCCGGCGAGTACCCAGGTGGCCGGAGCGCAAGTGGGAGTGGGGATGCCGACCGTACGCCCGATGGCGACGACTACAGTCGGAGCAGTAAAGCAGGCACCGCGGGCGGTGGGCTGGCGGGTGCGGCAACCGGCGCCGCCATCGGCTCGGCTGGTGGTCCAGTTGGAACGGTGATCGGCGGTGCTGCAGGTGCGGCAACCGGTGGTGGAGTTGGGGCAGCCGGTGACGCGGCGGGTGTCGAGGCCACGGATCATGATCGCAGCGGCACGTCGAGCTACGACACATCCGGCTCTGCTGCGGGCGGCACCTATGCGGGCACCAGCGATGTCGGCGGAACCGGCGCGTCAAGCTATGGCGGTACGAGTGACGTCGGCGGAACGGGTACGTCTGCCTACGGCACATCGGGCTCGGATGCTGGCGGAACCTATAGCGGTGCGGGTGATGTTGGCGGCAGCAGCGCAGCAGCGTATGGCAGCGCCAGGGACGTCGGCGGAACGGGTACGGCCTCGGGCGGCACAAGCGATGTCGGCGGAACGGGTACGTCAGCCTACGGTGGCACGTCGACGTATGACACCGCTGGCGGCACATCCGGCGATGCTGGTGTCTCAGGTTACGCGGGAACGACTGGTACAGGCTTTGGTACGGGCGGCACATCGGACAGCGGCTTCACTGGGAGTGGGGATGCCGACCGTACGCCCGATGGCGACGACTACAGTCGGAGCAGTAAAGCAGGCACCGCGGGCGGTGGGCTGGCGGGTGCGGCAACCGGCGCCGCCATCGGCTCGGCTGGTGGTCCAGTTGGAACGGTGATCGGCGGTGCTGCAGGTGCGGCAACCGGTGGTGGAGTTGGGGCAGCCGGTGACGCGGCGGGTGTCGAGGCCACGGATCATGATCGCAGCGGCACGTCGAGCTACGACACATCCGGCTCTGCTGCGGGCGGCACCTATGCGGGCACCAGCGATGTCGGCGGAACCGGCGCGTCAAGCTATGGCGGTACGAGTGACGTCGGCGGAACGGGTACGTCTGCCTACGGCACATCGGGCTCGGATGCTGGCGGAACCTATAGCGGTGCGGGTGACGTCGGCGGCAGCAGTGCAGCAGCGTATGGCAGCGCCAGGGACGTCGGCGGAACGGGCACGTCAGGCTACGGTGGCACAAGCGATGTCGGCGGAACGGGTACGTCTGCCTACGGTGGCACTGGCAGCTCGGCCTACGACACTGCCGGAGGGATGAGCGAGGATGCGGATACACCGCCGCACGGTGCCCTCGGTACCATGACGCCTGGTGCGGGCTCGTTAGCCGGCGCCGGGACGACCGACACCAGCTATGACGTCGGCGGCACTTCAACGCCCGGTGGGTCCGACGCTTCGCCCTACGCGACACGCGATCTTTCTGCCGGTGCCACTGGTGATGCGGATAATATGCCCGACGGCGACGATTATGCTCGAAGCAGCAAAATCGGGACAGCGGGTGGCGCGCTCACGGGTGCAGCAACGGGTGCAGCGATCGGCTCCGCGGGTGGGCCGGTCGGAGCGGTTATCGGTGGGATAGCCGGCGCGGTGACCGGTGGTGGTGTTGGGGCGGCCGGCGATGCAGCCGGGGTTGAAGCGTCCGATCATGATAGCGGCGATGCCTCGGGGGCTGGCGCCTCAGGTTATGGCGGAGCGTCCGGAATGACCGCTGACCGTGACTTGGGCGGCACGTCAACGTCTGCCACTACCGGAGGGACCGCGTATGGTAGTGCAACCGATCTAGATGGTCAATCCGGCCAGCTGGGCGGCTCGCGCTCGTACGACAGTGGGGATACCGGAGCGACTGGAGAGCAGGGCAGCTCGGGCTTGAGCCAGGACGACGACGTTGACCGGCGCAACAGCTCGACTAACCTCTAGCGGGTCCACGAATCATGGCAGCGCCGGAGCTTGCTCCGGCGCTGCTTTTTGCCATCGGTGCACATCTATATGCTCGTGCAAGCCGCTCGTTCAAATCTCGAGCGTCCCCTCCACGTAACGTGCAATCAAGGCTAGCCGGTCGATTACCTCGAGTGTAATCGGCAGCGGCTCCGTGTCGGGAAGGTGTAACACCAACGTCTGCCCAACATGCATGTGGCCGAGAGCGGTCGAGTTGAGGACGATCAGTCGCTGACTACTTGGTTGCGCCAGCACAGGAATCGTCTGACCTTGACGCACCTCCAGCTGTCCGTCCTGCATCACTCGCGGCGTGTTCGGTGGCGGCTGATCCATGATTGGCGTTATCCTTTCGGGAAATCCATTCTATGCATCTGGTGCTGCAGATGCAAGTAGCAGTTTGCGTCCAGATTGCCGCGTCGTAAACGGGCCGGCCCTCGGTGGTGCAACCGGGCTCGTTGAGCTACAAAAGGCGTAATGCGCTATCATAGTCAGTCGAACGGCGAGTGGTGGGTGCCGCGATCAACGGTTGAGTAAAGGCGAATCATGGTCAAAGGAATTATCTTCGACTTCGGCGGGGTTTTCAACAATGCGCATGAGACGTTGGCCGGCTTTGCATCCGCGGCCGCGCGCTTGGGGCATTCACCCCAAGCGCTCTATGACCTCTTTTACAGCGGGCCTGAGTGGCAAGCCGCCAAAATTGGGAGGATGACCAGCACCGCGTACTGGCGTTTGATGATGGAGGCACTCGGGCTTGATCCGCAGGGTGACATCCATGCCTTTCGCACTGATCTCTTTATAGGAGAAGAGATTAATCACGAGGTGGTGGCAATCGCTGAGCAATTGGCCAAGCGCTATCCACTGGCGCTCCTGTCCAATGCCATGGATGATCTTGAGTGGTTGCTTGAACATACATTTGGACTGCATCACCTGTTCCGCGTTGTCATCAACTCGGCGACTGTTGGCGTCGCCAAGCCCGAGCCTCGCGCATACCAGTTAGCGCTCGATGGCCTCGGTCTCGCCGCCAGCGACGTGCTCTTTATCGATGATAAGCCCCGAAATATCGTGGCCGCCGAGCGTCTCGGGATTCCTTCGGTGCTGTTCAAGGACGCGCCTACATTAGCGGCTGAGCTACGTGAATGGGGGCTGCTGGTAGAGACTCATGACTAGTCTGCGCATCACTATGCTGGCGCCGTTTGGCATCCGGCCAAAGGGAACGCTAAGCGCACGGATGCTTCCGCTCGCCGTGGAGCTTCAGCGTCGAGGTCACGTCGTCCGGATCGTTGCACCAGCCTATCTCAATCCAGCCGATGCCGGCACGATTATACGTGTCGCCGGCGTGCTCGTCGAGCATGTCCCCCTGCCCCGCCTCAAGGGTCCACCGGGTACGCTTGAGACCGCAGTGGTTTTGTTGCGCGCCGCCCTCCGTGAGACTCCAGATGTGCTGCACCTCTTCAAGCCGAAAGGCTATAGCGGTCTTGCCGCCCTGTTCGCGAGATTCCTGCGGCCTTCCTTACCGCTCGTGGTAGATACCGACGACTGGGAGGGCTGGGGTGGCTGGAACGACCTCGCGCCTTACTCGCGGCCGATGAAAACATTTTTCGCTTGGCAGGAGCGCTCCCTGCCGCGACGAGCCAATGCAGTAACGGTTGCCTCACGGACACTGCAGACTCAAGTTTGGGGCTTTGGGGTGCCGATGAAACGTGTCTTGTATCTACCAAACGGCGTTCCGACACTGCCGCCCGCGCTACCCGCTCGCGGTGCTGCCCGCCATGAACTTGGCCTCGGAGACGAGCCGGTCGTTCTGCTCTATACCCGATTTTGGGAATACCACCTGTCTGAGATTATCGCCGTCCTGCTTGCGCTCCGTCTACGTTGTCCAACGGCACGCCTGCTCGTGCTTGGTACCGGCGAGCGACGGGAGGAGCAGGAGCTCGCACGGCTGGCGGCTCGAGCCGGCGTAACAAGCCAGCTTGATCAGCGCGGCTGGGCGCCACCGGAGATGATCTCTGCCGCATTCGCTGCGTCCGATGTCGCGCTGGCACCGTTTTCTGATACCCTGATGAACCGCGCCAAAGGGATGGCGAAGCTCCTGCAGCTGCTCCATGCCGGGCTTCCGGTCGTCGCAGGCAAGGTGGGGCAGGCGGCCGAGTATATCGTCGACGGCCAGACCGGGGTGCTGGTGCCCTCTGACAATGGTGGTGCCCTAGCACGCGCCACACTTGACCTCCTGGCGGACCCGGAACGGGCGCGAGCGGTCGGCGCGCACGCACAGCGGCATGTGCTTGAGCACTATGCTTGGTCACGGCTGGCGACTAGCTTGGAGCACCTGTATACGACGCTCGATCCCTGTGGTTGATCCTTTCGCAGTCCTTTTGGCCTGAACGTTCTAGGAGCGCCTGGTTACGCATCCAGCCGAGTGCGGTGGTACACTACCGGATCATACTGAGGAGTGCGTTAATGCCTGTTGCAGCTCGTGAAGTGGCGCCACCCCACGTAGCCCAGATTCCAACCCCTACACGGCCTGCTGTCAGCGTCGTCATCCCAATATTTAATGAGGAAGAAAGCATTCCGCCTCTGTTCCAGCGGTTGACGTCTTCCCTGGACACGCTGGACCTGCCCTATGAGCTGATCGCAATCGACGATGGAAGCCGCGATCACAGTTTCGCGTTGTTGCGGTCGCTGGCAGTGGTCGATCCGCGGCTACGTGTCGTCCGTTTACGCCGTAACTTCGGCCAAACTGCTGCCTTTGCTGCCGGCTTTGCGCGAGCACGCGGCGATGTCGTGGTTACGATCGACGCGGATCTACAGAACGATCCCGCCGATATTGGCAAGCTGCTGCAAAAGCTCGACGAAGGCTTCGACGTGGTCAGCGGCTGGCGAGTGCAGCGGCAGGACCGCTTCCTTAGTCGGCGTCTGCCGTCGGTGCTGGCCAACCGTTTGATTTCGCTCGTAACCGGCTTGAAATTGCACGACTATGGCTGCTCGCTCAAGGCGTACCGCCGCGAAGTTGTACAGGATTTGCAGCTGTACGGCGAGCTCCATCGATTTATTCCCGCTATCGCCAGCTGGCAGGGTGTCTCAGTAGCGGAACTGCCAGTTAATCATACTGCGCGCAAATTCGGGAAGTCGAAGTACGGGATCGGGCGGACACTCAGGGTGTTGTTTGATCTCCTTACCGTACGTTTCCTGCTGAGCTATGCGACGCGGCCGATGCAAATATTCGGGTTAATTGCGTGCTGCTGCGGCGTGGTCGGCGGAGCAATCCTCAGCTATCTAACCGGGATTAAGCTTTTGCTTGGCGCATCTATCGCTGATCGTCCGCTCTTATTACTAGGTGTGCTGCTCGTAGTACTGGCAGCGCAGTTTATTAGTATCGGGTTGCTAGGAGAGATGATTGTACGGTCATATGGTGCAGAGCGAACCGCATATCGGGTGCGTGAGGAGATTAATTATGAGCCATAATCGTCGGTTTTGCTAATGAGCCGGTTTGAATGACTCAAAGGGTTGGCGATGAGAGGGCCATGGGTGATTTTGATCTGTTTAGAACATATGAAAGCCTCCCAAAGTCACGCACATTCCGCGTGCCTCGATTAGACTGTGATGTCTGCCTTGTCCAACTTCATCGGGATTTGTCTGAGTGATAGCTTTATTTCCATGATAGTGCAGCATTTCTGCCGCGGCGGGCCTCAGGTCGGGCTCGGAGTCCAACACGCTCACTACCGCTGTCATACTTGTAGTGTGGCTACGCTCGGCTGGCTCTACTATTCGTTCAATCCAACCGCTAGTGCGCGTCAGCGGCGAATATGATCGACTTCTAGGAGCGTTATGAGAGATCGGGGTGCCGTTTTCTGTCGCTGGATAGATTCACGTCTGGTAGTCACCGCACTCGGCATAGCTTTGAGCATGGCATGGGCATTTTTTCTATATCGACAGTTGCCGACACTGAGGCCCTACCTTCAGGATCTCACGCCCCTGGTGCTCTTCGCAAGCGTTGGCTGGGGTGCAACTTATTTCACTGTATTGTCGTTCTGCTGGGCTCTTTTGCTTAAGCGGATGAGCAGGACACCTAACGATGTTGTGGTTGCCGTAGCTGCAAGGATTTGGCTGCGATCAATGATCGCCCGTTACATTCCAGGCAACATTTGGCACATCGCCGGACGCGTCTTGTTAGCGGCACAAGCAAATGTCTCGGCGCCATTGGTAGTTGCAAGCGCAACGCTGGAGCAGTTGATGATGTTGCTGGCTGCCTTAGGGTTGTGGCTACTTACCCTGCCCTTTTGGGATGTCCTTCCAGTTGAATATGTTTGGCCACTGCTCCTCCTGCCAGTCGGCCTTGCGGGTCTTCATCCTCGCGTGCTTAATGCAGTGCTTGTTAGGGCAGGACGGGTGCTGAAGCAGCCCCAACTGGCCTATCAGTACACGTATCGGGAAATCGTTGCCTTCTTGATGCTATATCAGATGGCCTTTCTTTGCGCTGGTTTTGCGCTCGTTACGCTGCTCATGCCACTTGTGCCAGTATCGTTCGCAGCCGTACCCTTTATCGTTGGAACAGCCTCTCTTGCATGGGTAGTCGGGTTCCTCAGTTTCTTCACGCCAAGCGGCCTGGGTGTGCGCGAAGCAGTGTTGATCGCGCTCCTAGCCCAACAGTATCCGCTACCAATTGCGGTGGCGGCGAGCCTCTTATTTCGGCTGGCACTCACTCTAGGGGAGATGTTGGCTGTGATAAGCCCGTATGGTTGGGGTCGATTTGCTACGCGAAGAGCGCCGCTCCATTGATCGACATGAAGCGGAGTCGCGTTTACCGACAACATGGCACAGTCCCTGAGCAGAGCCTATCAATGCGGGCATTGCTCTGGATGACTGTTTTCGGGTGGAGTATTCTGTATGGTTGGCTGAGCATAGCCCGTTACCAAGGGTATAATGCGGGCATGCTGGATCTGGGCAATATTTCCCAGGCTATCGTGTCGGTTAACCGTGGCCAACCTCTGGTTTATACCAGCCCCGATGGCAACGCGAGTCGGCTCGCGGGCCACGTCGAGTTGATCTATTACCTGGTTGCTCTCGCAATGACGGTCTGGTCAGACCCACGGGTGTTGCTAATTCTCCAAGCGATCCTTACAGTTTCAGCTGCCGTGGCTGTCTATCGTATGGCGCAGCGGCGCCTTCCAAGTCTTACGAGTTTCTGGTTTGCAGTGGGCTATCTCCTGTTTCCGACTGCTGTAGCTGCGATCCTCTTCGATTTCCATGGTGACACGCTCGCAATGCCGCTATTGCTCTGGATGTTGGACGCCCTCGATGACCGTGCTTGGTTCCGCTTCTGGATTTTGCTCCTGCTCAGCCTGATCTGCAAATTCTACATAGCAGCGCCGGTATTTCTACTTGGCCTAACTCTATTAACGGCCCGATCTGCGCCTTTCGAACTCGAAAACGATCCTAGCCGACGCAACCTTGGGATTGCTATCTGTGCAGTTACTGCAACGTATCTCTTGATCATTATGTTGGGGGTTCGGCCGTTTTTTTCAAATGCGACGAGCGGAGGCTCTCGTGCCTATGCGAGCTTTTACTTTGGCGCGGTCTCCTCAATCGGCGTGGCAGGTGTCCTCGATCGTGTCATCAACCTGCTCGCGGTGCTGATGCCGACAGCCTTCTTGTGGTGGCACGCGCGTTGGACAGCCGCGCCTGGCTTCGCGATCATCGGGCCGGCTTTGTTAAGTACCGGTCCCGGTGCGGCCTACGCGTGGTCGTATCACCACTACGCCGCCGCGGTCCCCTTTTTGGTGGCTGCTTCCGTGGTAGGCGCCGCGCGTATGGTGGAGCGGACGAAAAACTCTCGTCTCCGCCAACGCGATGCCTCAGCTGTCGGACTACTGTTTCTTGGTGCGTCGCTGCTATTCCATATTTGGCTAAATGATACGCCACTCGGTATAACCTTTTGGCGGGCCGAGCGAGGATATGGGCTTGACCCCAGCGCCTACGGGCGGACGAGTCGCGACGCCGTAAAGGATCGCTGGCTCGCAGCGGTGCCCGACGATGCGCCCGTTGCCGCCTCTAACTTCCTCGCGCCGCATCTGTTTCGGCGCGACTCATTGTATCTTGTGCGCTACCCAGATGAGCCCAACGCTGGTCGACTTGCTGCGACTTTACCGAACGTGAAAGTGGCGCTCCCCGACGCGCTTTTTGATTTTGTCCAGCAGACGGGTCGTGGATTCGTTGGCGGCGTTGCCTACGATCTGGATGCGATCCGGCAGCTGTTGCAGTCGCCCGAGTGGGGTTTGACCGCCGCGCGCGACGGGCTGCTTCGCTTTGAGCGGTCGCCCGCCACCGATGCATCGCTGCAGCAGCGGATTGTGTCAGCTCCCGGGGAGGGTACTGCCGTGGCGCGTTTCGGCGACGCGATTGAGCTAATCTCCAGCGCTGTCGAGCCTTTAGGCGGCCAGCGTTATCGGGCGGTGTTCCGCTGGCGGGCCATACGTGACTTCCAACCTGATGAGCTTTGGGTCGCGGTCAGTCGACTCGAAGGGCTGCCGCACGCGCGGATGGTGCATCTGCCGAGCTATGCGCTGCGCTCAACGCCAACCTGGCAGGCTGGCGAGGTGTGGGAAGAACAGTTCGATGTCGAGTTGCCAACTGAAGCTACACCTGGGCAATACCAATGGCTGGTTGGATGGTACGACACAGGGCATATTGACGCATTCCAGACCGACGAACGGAGCCGGGTCGGCGACGAGGTGCCTGTTACGGTGCTCGAGCTGCCCTAGGCTGTGGCCCAAAGTAGATTGCCTCCTCGGTCTCGAACAGCCGCTGCCAGCGTGGGTCGGCGTCGAGGGCCGCGACAAGTCCAGACTGAGCCTCGGGGTCAAGCAGCCAGCCGTCAAAGCCATACTTGTCTGCTAGGTCAGTGACCCGGCGCCCCTGCCCGAGCTCGATATAGTCGACCCACTGAGTGTACGGGTAGAGCTCGATCCGCGGATCGACAAAGACGGGCTGCTCGGGCGCGGCCCAGATCAGGTACGAGCCGAAGCCCATATCATGGAACAGGCGCTGGGGTCGTTGTGGCAACGAGCGCAGCTGTTGGGTCGCGTGAACTGGGGTTTCAGCGCTGAGCAGGTTTCCAAGTGCAGGCCCCAGCCCAAGCGCTTCTTTCCACCATGGCAGAGTCGCAGCCAGAAGACCAAGCAGCAACGCGCCGATCAAGCGGTTCATAAACGCAAGCTCGACCGGCCGTCGACTGGATTGGGGCTCTCCCGCAGCAAGCAGCCGAGCGGTGAGCGGTGTCGCGATGATACCAAACCAGAGGATGTTGCGGACCGACTGCAGTGCAAGCAGGAGAAACGGCAGCACCAGAAGTACGTCGGCAAGCGTCACGCGGCGCCGGCGCCAGGTAGCGAGGGCCAAAAAGAGCAGCAGCAGCACGAAAAAGAGCACCGTGTTCGGCGACTGAAGATCACGAAACGGCGAGACCCATTCGGTGACGAGCTGGCCTACGGCTCGATTTGTGAGGAGGCCGGCCACGTAGCTCCAGATCTGCACGCCGTGAGGATTGAGCAGTGTAGCAACGAGTGCGCCGGTGCTCCACAACGCCAGCACGGTGCATTCGCGCCAGGTTCTTCCCGAGCTCCCCAGCCCCCGCTCGATCACCGCTCCCAGCCAAACCAATCCACAGAGCACCAGCAGTAACGTGAATGTGCCGTGCAGATTAACCCAGAGCACCATCAATAGCGGCAGGGCCCACAAAAAGCCGGTACCAGTTCGCCGCCACTGCAGCAGAATCATGAGTGTGAGAATACACGGCAGCAGTGCGTACGTTTGCGGCCGAATTTGCCAGTTTCCCATCGCGATCAAGGCTCCCGCAAGCGTGGCGATGGTTGCGGCGCGTGAGCCAGCGCCCTCTGCTCGGCACAGCCGGTACATGAGCGCAAATGTGATGCCGATCAGCACGGCTTGAAGCAGCTCCAGCAGGGCCGCGCCCCCGAGTTGAAAGCCGCCATACATAAATACTTGCGCGAGCCAGGGCTGATTGAAATAGGGCTGGCCGTACTGCGTGTATGAAAAGTGGTCAACAGCTGGCACTCGGCCAGTCTGAACGATGAGCCGTCCCGTTGCAATATGCCACCAGAAGTCATTGGGTGCGATTGGCGTCAGCTGAACACGCAGAACGAGCAACGCCACGGTCGCAAGGGCCCACAGCTGGTCCAGCGAAGGCCAAGCCGCTTTGCCCTGTGAACGCGTCACTCGGCACCTCCTGGGCTGACGCGCTCGAAGATAACCGTGATCTCGTCAGCGTAAATCTGGCGCCACGTGGATGCTGCGTTTGATAGCAGGCTAATGAGCTCGGATTGTCCGTCGCGACTTAGAAGCGCGTGCGTCGCGCGGAGCTCGCCCAGCTCGGCTAGTGCATCCTCGCCGTTGACGATTCGGCGGTAGCGTAACCAAAGCTCGTAGGGATACAGCTCGATTCTGCCGTCGACAAATACCCGCCGCTCAGGCAGCGCCCAGATTAGATAGGAACCATAGCGCATGTCGTGAAAGAGCCGCGCGTTGGCTGGGAGGGAATGTTGTCGGAGCCACTCGACGGCCTTGACCGGCGTGCCTCCGCCGATGTAGATGCCATCCGGAACGGTCGAGCCGAGCCCCGTAAATGCCGGTCCGAGCGCTAGGGCGGCTTTAAATGGCGGCTGGACCATGACCAGCGGAATGCAGAGGAGCAGTGCGATGGCGTAGTTGAAGAGCGGTAGGCCCTGGCGCTTGGAGCTCATCCGCGGTGTGGTACCTGCGAGCGGCCCGACGGCGATCGGCCAAGCGAGCATTCCAAACCAGATGACATTCCGGATCGCGTCGAACGCCAGCCAGCCGAACGCGAGGATGAGCCCCAAGTCGACCAGATCGAAACGCTGGGGCCGGCGAGCCCAGCCGAGCACGACTACGAGCAGTGTCAAGGGCACAAGGCTGCCGGGAAAGCTCAACAGATCGGGGCGCTGCCACTCGCCTCCGAACTGCTGCGCAGCCGGGTGTCCCACCAAGTTCTTTACAAACTCGATAATGCCGAGGCCACGCGGATTGCAGATGATGGCAAGGATACTGAGGGCGGTAACGAGCCACAGCCAAGCGAGGTTCCGCCGTGTCATGCGACCGGTCCTGCCCAGGAGATAATTCAGGGTCTCGCCCCCGGCGGTAATCCCAACGACACCCAGGCCAAGGGCGAATGTGCCATGCAGATTGACCCATAGGGCAACGAGGAGCGGAACGACGAGCACTCCCCGCCTGCCGAGCCGACCCTCGCGAAACAAGCCCAGCAGAAGGAGGGTTGCCGCGAAGAGGAGCCAAGCGAACATTTGCGGCCGGACGCTCACGTTATTGAGGGCCATGAGCCCGGCGCCGCCAATTGCCAGTGCCGCGAGCCGCCAAGAGCCGGAACGCCGCCAAGCTTCGAGCCCAACCAGTGCATAAGCCGCAAGCAGCAGCAGATTGCGGGTCAAGATAATCAGCGGCAAGCCGCCCAGCAGATACAGCCCATACAGCAACAGCTCACTAAGCCAGCTGCCGTAGATAAAGGGAGTGTTCGGCGCGAGCGCCCAGCTGTGACTGCTGGTCGTCGGCACGCCACCTAGCCGAACGATGTCGCGGCCAAGCGCCATGTGCCACCAAAAGTCGACTTGGTCGACCGGAATCAAGGCGGCGAGGCAGCCGAAGCTAATCAGCGCGATGAGGGGCCACAAATGGTCTGCGCTGAGCCTGAGATGACGAGGTTGAACCATGTGCTACAATTGGCTTTCTGTACCGTGGGGACCGCGGGCTGAATATCTGAACACGGAGAAGGACCACGAAACATGGCGATCGATCTCGCGCCGACGGTGCCAGGGGCTGAAACCAGATGGTTGGAACGTCCAATTACAACGCCCGGCTGCGTCATCATTCCAACCTACAACGAGTGCGAAAATATTCCATCGCTCCTGCCACGGGTGCTCGACCACCCCGCCTTAAGCGTTCTTGTCGTCGACGATGGGTCGCCGGATGGAACAGGCGATATCGTCGCCGCCGAAGTGGAGCAAAACCCGCGAGTACACCTCGTCCGCCGCACCGGTAAGCAAGGGCTGGGCACGGCATATATTGCTGGTTTCCGCTATGCACTCGCACGCGGTGCCCAGTACATCTTCGAGATGGACGCCGACTTTTCTCATGATCCGCGGTACTTGCCAGATTTGCTGCACGCTGCGGAGACCGCGTATGATCTCGTTATTGGCTCGCGCTATGTCCCTGGCGGCGGCACTACGGACTGGGGCCTAGGCCGGCAGCTGATTAGCCGCGGCGGGAACGTTTACGCTCGGCTGATCCTCGGCATGCGGGTCTCTGATCTAACCGGCGGCTACCGCTGCTACCGCCGCCAGGCCCTTGAGGCTATCCAGCTCGACGGGATCAAGTCGAATGGGTACTCATTCCAAATTGAGATGGCGTATCGCGTTCGACAGGCGGGTATGAAGATTGGCGAAGTGCCAATCATTTTTCCCGACCGCCGAGTGGGCGCATCCAAGATGAGCCGCAACATCGTCTTCGAGGCGCTGCTCAACGTCGTCCGCCTCCGGCTTGGCTTGCTCTAGGCCGGCTAGTGCCTGTGCGCGTCGAGCCATTATAGGCACGGGCATGGGGCAGGTCAAGCTGGACCCGGGCCTTTCGCCACTGCCCACAACGTTTCCTGCCAGATAGGACCAGACGCCCAGTGTGCGGCTGGTTGTCGAACCTCGTGCTCGCTATAATGGCGATATTTGCTGCGTATCTCAAAGCGAGGTTCTTGTGGTTGAGACTACCCCGGTTGCTGAGCAGCTACAGGAGCTGCGTGAAGCATATCGTCAGGAGCAGGAGCGGAATCGGCGCGAGTTAGACGAAATGGAGCGTTTGCTGCGCCAGACCCAGACCGAGGCAGAGAAGCTGGCCCAGCGCGACCTCAGCGCTTCCAGCCAGTTGCGGAACCTGCAAGCGAACATCGATCGCTTCTCCAAGGACGACATTCGCAACGTCTTCACAATGGTCCAAGAAGTACAGGTGCGGCTAGCATCCGTTCGGTTGCAGGTCGATCAAATCCAGGCTAAGCTGCAGCGGCTCCGCGCCCGCCAGGAGGAGTTAGCTACCCTCACTGGTATCCTGGCGCAGGTTGAGGAGGGTGCCCTCGCCGCTGCAAGCCCGGTTTCGAGTGGTGTGCCACAGGTCAACGATGCTCTAATCTCTGAGGTCATTCAGGCACAGGAAAAAGAGCGGCTGCGCATCTCGCTGCAGATGCATGACGGACCAGCGCAGACCCTGTCGAACTTGATTCTACGCGCGGAAATTTGCGAGCGGCTGGTCGATCGTGATGTTAACCAAGCTCGGTCGGAGCTTGCATCGCTTAAGAAGGCGATTAATACAACCCTGCAAGAAACACGGCGGTTTATTTTCGACCTGCGGCCGATGATTTTGGACGACCTGGGCTTGGTTCCGACGCTGCGCCGCTACGTACAGGATTTTGGCGACAAGTATAATCTCGAAATCTCAGTAGCTGTACAGAACATGGACAATCGTTTCCCCCGCCATTACGAGGTTGCGCTGTTCCGATTTGTGCAGGAAGCGCTCAACAATGTTGCCAAGCACGCTAATGCCAGCTCGGTTCGTGTAATGCTCGATGCCTTGGGCCACCAGGCACAGCTCATGGTGGAGGATGACGGATCAGGCTTCAACATTGGCGAGGCGCTGGCCGAGCGGCCGGGCCGCGTGGCAATGGGCTACGCGGTGATGCGCCAACAAATCGAGACCTTGTTGCACGGCGAGCTGGGGATCGAAAGCGCTCCGGGACGGGGCACGCGTGTGGTAGCAACCGTTCCGACGCCACCGGTCGGTTAACAGCTGACTGGTGACGGCTGATTGCGGTTAGCCTATTCGACCCACCGGTAGCCTACGCCCCACTCGGTTTGCAAGGGCTCCGTGACGGCGGAGATAGCCGCGAGCTTTGCCCGCAACCGTCGGACATGAACGTCGACGGTGCGGGCATCAATGTGTTGGTCGCCACCCCACACCTGCCGCAGAAGCGCCTCGCGCGTCCAGACCTGCCCGGGATGGGTTGCCAGCAGGGCCAGGAGATCGAACTCGCGCGGCCGTAGCTCGAGCGGGTGCCCGTGGAAGTGCGCGGCGCGGCGCGCGTGGTCAAGCTCGATAGGACTGGCCGCTTGCCGCTCGGGCTGGAGTTGCGCGCGAAGTGCATCCGCTTCGGCTGTACGGCGCAGCAGCGCGCGGATTCGCGCCACCAATTCCCGCGGTGAAAATGGTTTGACGACATAATCGTCGGCGCCCAGCTCTAGCCCTACCACACGGTCGACCTCGTCGCCGCGGGCAGTAAGCATGATCACCGGAAGCCGGTGGCCTGCACTTCTGATTCGCCGGAGGACCTCGAAGCCGTCCATATCCGGCAACCCAATGTCAAGCAGCACCGTGGCGTACCCGGGTTCATCAAGTGCCGCCAACCCCGCCTGCCCCGTTGCCGCCGCCATGACGTCGAAGCCGTCACGACGCAGCCGCTGCTCAAGCATGGTTACGATCGGCCGCTCGTCGTCAACTACCAGAATGCGCTGCATATTGATATTGTAGCAGTGTCATGGATCTGTAATCGCTTCGCCGCTTGGACCGTTGACCCAAAGTTCTCCCACTTCCTATAATGCGATTGTCGGTCGTTTATTGCGCTGCGATGTAGCAGCTTCAATCTCACACAACATCGCGGGAGGCACCTGTTCATGCAACCATCGTACATCGGAATTCTTATCGGCGCAGCGGTTGTGCTCAATGTGTTGCTGCTTCTCGGGCTGATCTTCATGATGCCCCGCATTCTCAACCGGCAGGAGGGACGTGCCACGGAAGAGGCGGCCCGGCTTCGCGAAATGCTGCTTGATGTGTTGAGCGAACAAGAAGCTGTAACATTGCGGCAAGCCCAGATTGGCAGCTCGATCTCCTATATGCACGATCAGATCGGCCAGCTTGCGAGCACAGAGCACACGGCAAATATTACGCTCTCAGCAGAGGAGATTGCCGAGGCAACCGGGCTCCCACAGCTTCAGAAACGGCTCGAACAGCTCCAAGGTCAGCTCGGCGACTGGTTTGAGACGGGAGTGCGCACCCAACACAAGCAGCGCGCGGCCGACAGCGAAAGCTGGGGGAACCTGATGAGCTTGCTGGCTACGATGCAGGATCGAATGGCTGCCTTGAACCAGGCCGTCGCACAGCAGCAATCGCAGCCCTCAATCGCGGCGGATCGCGTTCTTGAAGCTCTCGAGCACGAGATGCAAAGCCTGCGCGGGATTGCCGACGAGATTGCAAGCTTGCAGTGGAAGCTCCGGCGCTCGGTGATCGAACGCGAGACAAATCTGGCCTCGCTACGGGCACAGGTCGGCAGCGCGCTGAAGATGGACCACCGTGCTGCGTAGGCTGGCAGAGCAAGCGGCCGTAGCCACCGCGGTAATAACGGAACAGAACAGCGCTAGCCTATTCTTGGTACGCTGTTCTTGGCATGGGTTACAAGGACGCGCATGAGCGTTGTATATATCGATCAGCAGGCAGTGCACTACGAGGTCTTTGGTAAAGGCCGCCCCGTGCTCTTCTTGCACGGCTGGCTCGGCTCATGGCGCTACTGGCTTCCCTCGATGGAGGTGGCGTCTGCCCACTTCCGGACGTATGCCTTCGACCTGATTGGCTTTGGAGATACCTATCAACGCACGATCGAGCCCTCGATTGGCGCTTATGCCGAGCAAGTAATTCGGTTTCTCGACGCCTTAGGCATCGAGCGAATTACGTTAGTTGGTCACTCGATGGGCGGCATGGTTTCGCTGAAGACCGCGATTGATCATCCGCAGCGTATCGATCGGGTTGTGACCGTTGGTGCTCCGATTGTTGGCTCTTCGCTCGCGCCGCTGTTGAAAATGACCGCGCTCCAGCCGATTGCCCGAGCCATGAACGCCCTCCCCGGTGTTACGAAGCGCTTGTTCAGGTACTTCCTCAAGGAAGCGAACGAGCAGGATATGCTCGAGATCCTCGAGGATAGTGTCAAGCCGACGGCCGACAGCGTGCGCGCTTCCGTGCGGTCGATGATGCGTACTGATCTCCGTCCTGAGCTCGACCGGCTAGCTGTCCCAACGCTTGTGATCCACGGCACCCGTGACGACATTGTGATGCCGAGCCAGATCGACGTGATTCGACGAGCTGCTGCGACCGCCCCCTTCCTCCGACAGCTAAGCATTCAAGGGTCGCGTCACTTCCCCTGGGCCGACCAGCCTGAGCTGTTCCATCCGCCGTTGATGGAATTCTTACGCGCTCCGCGGGCCGAGCTCCTGCCTAGCCATTCCAATCCACCCACCACCTCGGGAAGCGGCCAAGATCGGGAAGCCCCCTCTGTCA
>JADDQE010000026.1 GCA_016781525.1 bacterium
CTACATGGCCCGTGTCAAATTCCACCGCAAACGTTGTCTGCGCTTCGATGCTTGCCTCGAGCAACTGCCGGTTGAGCTCCGCCTTTGTATCGCTGTCGACCCGCATGCGCTCACACCAATCGTCGAACGGGATTGTCTTCGGGAAGGTCTCGCTCGACACGACCTCAAGCCCAGCCCTTGCGCAGAAGTCGTGCCACTCCCGGATGGTGTAATCGCGCCCATGCGTCGGATCGCGCATTTTCTCGATGGCGTTGATGAACTGGTCGAGCACGGGATCATCGGGCGCGATGGTGTCATCCAACACGAATACGCCGCCCGGTCGCAGCACTCGGGCGACCTCGCGTACAAACTGTTGGACATGGGGGAAATGGTGTGCTGCGACGCGGCAGGTAGCTACATCGAAGGAGGCTGCGGGGAACGGCAAGGCCTCGGCATCGGCGATCTCGAAGCGAACATTTTGGACGCCTGCCCCAGTAATGAAGCGCTCGGCAGCCTGGAGCATACGTGGCGTCAGATCGCTGGCGACAACTTCGGCAACGTGCGGCGCGAACGCTAATGCTACGTGTCCACCTCCAGTAGCGATGTCGAGTACTCGCTCGTTGCCGCGTAAACCCGCGAGCTCAACCATCCGTTGGAGGTCGGGCTTGTTGGCATGGACCTGACTTGTGACGTAGGCTTCTGCGCTGGCGGCAAATTGTGCTTGGACAGCATCCTTCAGCTGGCTATCGCTCATAGACAACTCCTTGCTATTTGCGCTAGCGTAACATGGCATCTCTCACGGAGCTAGCACGGCTTGCCTATGAGTACGATTGCCCGCAGCAATTGACTTCGATCCTTCAATCTCAGCACGAATGGTTCGTAAGACATTTGGGAGACCGTCCCAAGGGGCCGCCACGGCTCATAAGGGCAGTGCGCCAACACAAACGGCCCGCCGATGCTAAGCTTATCGGCGGGCCGTTTAGGTGCTTGATTATGGCTTGCGGTAAGCGCCTTCGAGCTTAGCGCGCGTTCGATGCATCTTTGCGATGGCTCGACCCCATTCCTTGCTCGTTTGACGGCGAGACTGTGCCAGTTCGCTTTTAGGCGGTTTACGGTTCCGCGTCTCTTTGGTCTCTTCGAAATCCTCGTCCCACTCTTCGTCTAGATAGCGGCGCATATTGGCGTTCATGATGGAAGCGCACTCCTCAAAGTATCACTATTGTCGACTGGCGTCGTTGAGATCGTTAAGGTGTAACGAGAGTCGCTCTTATAAAGCGCTGAGTGAAGGTCCGTAGCGTACTCTGTCGCCAAGGCACATTCCTCCGAATAAGACCTACAAATTCACCAAATGGAGGGAGTTGATAGCGGTGTTTCGGCGGATGATGGCATAGTTTGCTCCTTTGAGCTTTAGGGCCATCTGGTTTGTGAGGAAAGTGTAACAAGCCCCATGTCTTGGAACATGAGGCTTAAGTTGCATCGG
Organism: bacterium; assembly: GCA_016781525.1. Lineage (GTDB taxonomy): Bacteria > Chloroflexota > Chloroflexia > Chloroflexales > Kallotenuaceae > LB3-1. Next base: position 1,460 of record JADDQE010000026.1, read on the forward strand.
GCCGCGGCTTTTCGGCCTACATTTGGTGTGTGTTGCGGACTAGCCGCCGCTGGGAACGCCAGGGGGAAGCACACAGAACTTTGCAATACCGCGAACATGGAGAACGAGGGCAATCAAGACAGCCGTTTCTATCGAGAGACCCTCGTCACCGCCCATCGTCGCCATGACGGCGCGCGTAATCTCACGCAGCTCGGCTTCGATGGAATCGAACCGCGCACGCGGTTGATGATCCTGGCAGAGCTCGGCTTGAAGCTGGGTGTGGTAGTGGCGCAGCAACAGCGCAGTTGTCGGCGACACGTCGCCGACGACCGGCAGTGTCGCCAACAGGGCGTCCGCGCGGCCCAGCAGGACCGCTTCGTTCGCAAGGTGGAGCCTCTCGGCGAGCGCGTGGTACACGGTGATGTTGATGTCTTGCACGATCTGCGAGATAGACATGGCAGCTCCATAAACACTATTTTTCGGCGAGCGGTGCCGTTAGGGGACGCTCGGCAGGACCACGGATTAGAGCGTTTCCTAGCTCGACTCAGGATGGTAGAGTACCCGACCACAGCGCGGGCAGCGGACCAGCGGGTCGTCCGTGGTGAGTAGGTCGAAAACGGCGGTCGGCAGCCGAGCTCTACACGCTCCGCATTGTCTATTGCGGATTGGTGCAAGCGCTGTGCCGCGGTGGCGTCGCTGGAGATCGTCATAGAGCTCAAGCGCGGGTCGTGGCAGCTGGCTGGCCATTCCCTGCCGTTGGGTTTGCAGCGCCTCTAGCGTATGACCGAGCTGCTCGACCTGTGTTTGGAGCTGGGGCTCACGCTCCACCCAGCTAGCGCTCCGCTGCTCGAGGATGCGTTCCTGCTCGGCAAGCTGCTGCTCCACCTCGGCAATCCGCTCGAGCTGCCGGAGCACCTGCTCTTCGAGCTGGGCTGTCCGATCGCGCAAGATAGCAAGCTCCCGTGCCACCAGCGGATCGCTCGGGCCATCCCGCTCCTGCTCTTCCAACGCCCGCAGCCGCAGCTCGACGTCCTCGAGATCCCACTGGAGATCACTGTTGTGGGCTCGCTCTTGCCTTAAGCTGCTTGCTAAGCCACGCCGAACCTCGCGCAGATCACGTAGCTCATCGCGCTCAGCAAATAACGCCAGCAGCTCGTCGCGCTCTCGAGCGAGCGATGTAAGCTGCTGGTCAATCATTTGTAGCTGCGTAAAGATGCGCAGGCGCATAAGCATCCCCCCCGATTAGTAGCATACCACGCTCACTTGCCCGATTCAACTGCTTGACTTAGAACACTTGTTCGAATATAATGGCTTTACAGCCCCGCAGCTATAAGGAGGATGCATGCGGCAAGAGCCCATCCTGGTACGTGAAAAGCGCTTCAACTTTTTGCCCTACCGATTCCTGCATCGGGGAACAGAGCGGCGGGTGCGACGAGTCGAGTGCACGTGGGATGTTACGGCAGGCTGGCGTCGACGGGCCGGGCACTACTTTCGAGTCCGGTGCCATGACGACCAGACCTACGATATTTTTCACGACGTTCAGCTGAACGCGTGGTTTGTTAAGCGTCCCACTTGGTTCTTTGGCAGAGGTATGCGAAGCCCAGCAGCAAAGGGAAAACTACGATGGAATTTTATCTAGTTTGGTTCGACGACGACCGCAAGAAGACGACCGAGTTCAAACTTAAAGAGGCAATGGATGCGTACGAGCGGCGCTTCCACAAGCACCCGAACGTCATCCTCGTCAGCGAGCAGGATCGCGTCGAAACGTCCACTGGCATCCGGCTCCGGCCGCGCTCCTATATTCGGCCGTCCAACTTCTATGTAGGGTTTGAAGAAGCCGCTTAGTCGATTGTGCCACAGCTCGCATGTTGCCATAGGAGAGCCCGACGGCTCTCTTTGTGTATGGAGGCCTGGCCGTCTGCCACAGTCTAGCGGGGGCACCAAGTTGCGCAGGTAGTGGGACCTGGCGTCGAGCAAAAGTCTAGGATTAGCGCGGCGTGGCGGTATCTCAGCCGGCGTTGATCGCGACCGCTTCCTGTGTTGGAAAAACAACTGGGTCACGCGGCAACACTTCGATTCGGACCGCGCTATCGAGGGGAATTAAGTGGCCCGAGGGCTGAATGACGTCGATGACATGCTCTGAGGGGAGTCGCACTCCGTAGCGGACCGTAGCGCCGGCGAACTCACGCTCTACAACCAGCGCATTCCCGGTCTGATCCGGCCGAATGTGGAGGTCATCAGGCCGCAGCAGGGCATCGGCTGACGCACCGCAGGGCAGATGGTCCTGCAGCTGAAAAGCGCCAAGCTCCGTGTGAACCTGGTCGTCACAGACCCGCCCGGCAATAAATTGGGCACGTCCAACAAAGCTAGCCACGAACCTGCTCGCGGGGCGTCGATATAGGGTCTCGGGGTCAGCGAGCTGGTGGAGCCGGCCTTGATGCATCACGGCAACCCGATCCGCCAAGGCGAAAGCTTCGCTTTGATCGTGGGTCACAAGTACGGTGGTGATGCCCGAGCGTCGGACAATCGACCGCACCTCATAGCGTAATGCGGTGCGCAGCTCGGGATCGAGGTTTGAAAAGGGCTCGTCCAGCAGGAGCACTCGCGGCTGCGGCGCAAGTGCGCGCGCAAGTGCAACGCGCTGCTGCTGCCCTCCTGAAAGCTCGTGGGGATAGCGCCCGGCATACTCGCTCAGGTTAACGGCTTCCAGCACGGCCTCGACACGCTGCACCCGTTCGCGGCGCGGCATCTTGAGGATACCGAATGCGACGTTTTGCGCGACGGTCAAGTGTGGAAAAAGCGCATAATCCTGGAACACAATCCCAACGCCACGCCGCTCGGGTGGAACCCAGGCACTTCCATTAGCGACCACTTCATCGCCGATTCGGATCTTGCCGTTTTCAGGACGTTCAAAGCCCGCGAGCATGCGGAGCGTTGTCGTCTTGCCGCAGCCCGAGGGGCCCAGCAACACGAGCAGCTCGCCTTCACCTACGGTCAGCGAAAGGTCGTCGACGGCCGGCCTGGCTTGACTGGCGTAGCGCTTGGTTATATGACTTAGCTCAATTTTTGCCATGGCTTGTCTAACTTTTGCGATGTTTGGCCTTAGTTAAAAGTTTCCGCAGTCTGCTGCACGGCGACGACTAATGGCTTCGTCAAAATGCACCCGCCGCATGGATCGTCTTGCCGCTGCCCCCGGAGGAGCCGCTGCACAACACGTCCTTCAAGGATATGCTCCGCGATGATCTCGTCCACGTCGGCCGGCTCGACCCGCCCGTACCACACTGCCTCGGGGTACACAATTACGTTGGGCCCGAGCCCGCAGCCGCCAACATGGCCAACCTCGGTGACCATGACTTGCCGACCGAGCTTCCGCGCTTTGATGGCTTTCTCAAACGCTTTCAATACTTCTGGCCCGCCCTTTTTGCATTGTTTGCTCTTAGAGTCGGTACAAACCAGAATATGTTGAACATATGGTCGGACGGTGTTCTTAAGCTTTTTGTCGCTGCCTTCAAGCTTAACGGTAGGAATCCGCTCCAATCCCGCCAGCGCTTTGCCCTTCTTTTCCTTCTTTTCCTTCTTGCCCATGTTCGTTCCTACATGCTCAGCCTTGCGCTTGGAAAAGTATTTACATCTCTGCTGTTTTGAGAATGATTATTACTACCAGTATTCCTATTTATTTCGACGCTCTCTAATGCCCTATATTGCATTGTTTACAATCTAGGGAAGTATAGAGATCTATCAATTGGTTGTCAAATATAGAATTTCACAAAGGAGCGGGACGCGGCGCTGCTTAGAGCAGCTGCATGGGCGAGGGATAGCCGAGCGCAAGAGTTGGGCGTTAGCCGAGCAGTCCTAGTGCTGGTCGCTCCAGGTATCGCGGAGGACAAAGAGCATGGAGAAGGCGGAGACGACGATAATCAACAGGGCTGGGGCTGCGGCGCGTGCAAAAAAACCTTCCGCGGTGGCAGTCCAAGTTGCCGTTGCGAGCGTCTTAAAACCGATTGGGCCGAGCAGGAGTGTCGTCGGCAGCTCTTTCATCGCCGTCAGGAAAACAAGCGCCGCACCACTCAAGATACCGGGACGGATCAAGGGGAGTGTTACGCGCAGGGTGACGCGCAGTGGGGAATATCCTAAGCTGCGTGCCGCCTCCTCGAGGCTAGGGCTGACGCTGAGCAAGGTCGAGCGGATGGTGCCTAACGCCTGCGGCAGAAACCTGAGTACATAGGCGAAGATCATCAATGCGAGCGTCTGGTATAAGAGCGGCGTGTACTGCGAGGCGAAGCGTACGAGGGCGAGCGCAATTACGATACCAGGCAGGGCGTAGCCTCCGTAGGCAATCCCTTCAAATACTGTTGTCCAGCGGCTGCGGAAGCGCACGGCCAGAATAGCGATCGGCAGCGCTGCGAAGACGGCGAAGACGGCAGCGGCGGCTGCGGTGTAGACCGAGTTCCAGGCTGCGGACCATACAAGCCGCAGGGGCTCGCCCTCCTGCAATCCACGCACGAGCCAGAAGGATACGACGCCGACCGGCATTACCAGCGCGATCAGCACTACCACGGAACAGAAGATGATGGCCGGCCAACGCCATGGGCCCAGCTTGGCTCGCGGCCGCGGTTTGACGACCCCAACAGTGCTGCGGTGATAGCGTGCGCGACCACGGGTCCACATCTCGGCGCCCAGCACAACTGCGGTGAGCAGCACAAGCACCAAGGCCAGCGCCGCCGCATAATCCCGGTCAAAGGCGCCGCGGTATTGAACATAAATTGCGCGGCTGAATGAGTTAAACTGGAGCAACGACACGGCGCCAAAGTCGCTCAAGGTGTACAGCGCGACCAGCAAGGCGCCCGCGGCGATTGAGGGCCGGAGCTGTGGCAGGGTTACCCGCCAGAAGGTGCGCCATGGACCAAAGCCAAGACTGCGCGAAGCTTCCTCCAGAGCTGGGTCGAGGCCGCGCAGCCCGCTCTGAACACTTAGGAGCACGTATGGATAGGAAAAGAGAGCCAGCGCCAGCCATGCGCCCCAAAACCCATAAAGCTCGGGTAGCCGCTCGACGCCAAACAGCCGTCCAAGCAGTACCTGCAGAGCGCCACGCGGGCCCAGCGCGCTGACGATGGCATAGCCGCCGATATAGGTTGGAATAACGAGTGGCAGCGCGGTGAGAACCGCGAACCACCGTCGCCCCGGCATATCACTTGCGACCGTAAGCCAGGCGAGCGGTACGCCCACGAGGATACACGTGGCCGTGACGCTGGTGGCGAGGAGCACCGTGCTGCCAAAGACAGTGATGGTTCGGGGATGAAACAGCTGCTGAACGATATTAGCATCGGCCGTGATGGCGCGGACGACCAAGTAGGCAATCGGCAAGAGCATCGCGCCCACAACCAGGAGCGCTAGCATAATCAAGGGCAAGGGCGCACGAAGGGAGTGCAGCGGTTGTTCGCGCACTCCCTGGTTCTTTGACCGTGCAGTTGTCGAAGGGCCGACACTCATCCTTTATAGGATACCGAGATCCTGAAGTAGCTGCAATGTCCCCTTAAGATCTTCGAGCTTGCTTAGATCCAGCTCTGGAGACTGAATTTCGCTCAGCGGAGGGAGTGCCGAGTTCGGCTGTACCCCCGCAGCCAACGGATACTCGTACGTCTTGTCGGCAAAGTACCGTTGGGCCTCGGCACTGAGCAGGAACTGCACAAACTGTTGGGCGGCCTCCTGGTTTTTGGAGCTGTTTAGCACACCGACGCCGGCCACATTAATCAGCGCCCCTGGATCGCCCTTTGTGAAATAGTAGTTGCGTGCGCCGAAGCTTTCGCCTTGCTCTTGCAGCTGGCGTACCAGGTAGTAGTGGTTAACAAAGCCTGCATCGATCTCACCTGCCGCCGCCGCTTTTACAACAGCAGTGTTGTTCTCATATACTTTGGGCTCGTTCGCCTTGATGCCCTCAAGCCATTCGCGTGCTTTGGCGTCACCTTCAAGCACCCGCAGCGCCGTCACAAACGCTTGGAATGAACCGTTGGTCGGCGCCCAGCCCAGGCGGCCTTTCCACTTCGGATCGGTGAAGCCGAAAATGCTCTGCGGTAGGTCCGCCTCGGTGACGTTCTTGGTGTTGTACACCACAGCGCGGGCGCGCCCGGATACGCCGGCCCACTCCCCTTCCGGCGAGCGGAAACGCTGCTCGACGCTTTGCAGGATTGTGTCCGGCAGTTTTGCCAGCCGATCCTCGGCGGCGAGCGCTCCCAAGGCGCCAGCATCCTGGGCGAAGAAAACATCGGCGGGGCTGTTCGCACCCTCTTCCATGATCGTTGCCGCTAGCTCGGCCGTATCGGCATACTTAACATTGACCGTGATGCCGGTACTTGTCTGGAACTGCTCAATGAGCTGTCCGACAAGCTCTTCATTGCGGCCTGAGTAGACCGTAATCGACCCGCCGGCTGAGCTGCTCGCACTCGCTGTCGCCGGCGTTGTGCTGGTGGTACCGGCGGCACCGGTCGGGCTGCTGGGAGTGCCACAAGCTACGAGTATCCCAATCGTCATCAGCGCCGGAACCAGCCGGCGGACGGCGGAAGGTAACATGTTTAGTCCTTTCTTCTACACTATCGAGCAATCCGTATCACTCGTGAACATGGCGTATGATATAAGTGATGTAAATAGTTGTCAAGTGATATACTGCGCATGTCTTATTGGAAAGGCATAAAATAAGCGATAATGATTATCAATACTTTACAGTCTCTCGCGGCTAGCCCGGAATCGGTAATCCAAATAATAGCGAAGGGCCACTCAGGGTTGCTGAGCGGCCCTTGGTAGATATGGGTTACGGAGGGTCTTCTGGGTGTATAGGCGTTCGCCGTTTGCCACCCTCGACGCTATTTCAAGCCGCGTCGCTCCTCGTAGGGCAGGCGGCCTGCGAGATCGAGTGGTGAAACTCGATGCCTAGGTACCGGCAATAATGAATGGGAAGAGATAGGTGTATGCGATCGTCACGATCTGCTGCGTCTGTTGACTGGTGTTGCCCGCCGCGTCACGCGCAATCACACTCACACCAATCTGCTTGCCAACCTCCACCCCGTCTCCCGGCATGGCGCCGTCGACTGGTGCGGCAGTTCTCGTGTCGATGCTCCAGCTTCCAGCACTATCAGCCGTTGTCGTAAACCTTACATCGGTGGTGCCGTTGTTATCGAGGTCGATGGCCACCAGTACAGTGCTCCCAGGCTCGGACGTGCCTACGATTGTGGGTGCTCGATCGCTGAGCAGGGTCTGCGATGTTATTTGTGCTGGCGTCGGGGCTGTCGTATCGACCTGCGGTGTGAGGGTCGGCGCCGTGGTCGAATTTCCCGCGTTGTCGATCGCAGTAATGGTGATCGTTGGCGTATCAGCCTCGCTCAGCCCGCCGCCCCAGGTGCCGCGTATCGGTGTGTCAGTCGCCGTTTCCACTTGCCAGCGGCCATCTTCGTTTGCCGTGGTAGTGAAGACGATGATGTCGTTAGTCGTTCTTGGGTCCCCATCCTTATCAATCGTTAGCCTCACCGTGCTGCCAGGCTCGGCGGCACCGACAAAGGTCGGTGCATTGTTGATTGGAGCACCGGATGCCGGCCTAACGACGGTCGGTACGGTAGGTGCGGTCCCGTCGACGGTGAATGTACGCGTGGCTGCCTCCGACGTATTGCCGGCCTGGTCCGTGGTGGTGACATTGACGGTATGGCTACCGTCCACCAGTGAGCTGGTTGCCGTGCACACCCACGTTCCATAGTCTTCAATCTGTACTGTGCAGAGAGTTACGCCAGCGGCCTGTACCTCGACTGTGCTGCCGGGTTCGGCTGTACCGCTAAATGTCGGTCGTGCGCCAGTGAGTCCGTCGTCGGTAGGCGAGGAGATCATGGGGATGGCCGGCGCAGTGGTATCTATTGTGAAGCTGGAGTCAGTTGCTGCCGAGATGTTGCCCGCCTCATCACTCGCGGTGGCACTGAGGGCATAACTGCCGTCGGGCAGAGGACTTGTCGGGACGCAGGACCAGCTACC
>JADDQE010000245.1 GCA_016781525.1 bacterium
CATTTGTCGTCTCTTAGCTTGATGCGTATGGGGCCGCACGATCGAGCACCCTCGGATGGTGGTGGGTGCTTCTGATGCTACGTCTCCGGCGCGCAGTGCGAATGTAGGCTGCCCTGGCAACCAGGGCAACCTACTTCGAGCTCGTCCGGTCTGAAGAAGATGTAGGATGCGCCCAACTCTGGGGCGAGGGCACGTCGCCTTCCACAACCTAGGTAGGCGGGAGCGCGTGCTGGCGGCGGTGAAGCGCCAGACACGGATGCAACTCAACCGCCTTCGCCAAACACCAGCGTCGTTTCTCAAGCGGGCGATAGAGTGTCGGACAGCCTCCCCATCTCCACGGCATCGTCGTTGGGCACCAGGGGGTGGGGCAGAGTTGACTAGGGGTATCAGCTGAACACTTCCGCTTGCCCTACATAGTTCGAAGCATGAGTGTTGGCTACAGACGGTTGCATGACAGCAAACACCCGGACACGGTGTCCATCCCGCGACACCACACTCTGGCATACCTGACATCGGCCACTATCGAAAGCAGCAGCCTCCTGCACCGAGCAGGTAGGGTGTAATCAGCCGGCCGAACCGCAGACACCAGAGCTCTCGCATGTTCCCCATCCGATACCTCTACAAATGGTGCGATAAGCCTTGTAGAAGGACGCCCCCAATAAGTGGCAGGATACCCCACGATTGACCACACACTTATGCTGCCAGCACGAGTCCCAGTATCACCTGCTGTATGCGCCCCGTTACCAGGTATGCGGGAGCAACATGACGAGCAGCGTGCATCCTTGACGCTCCCCTATGATCGTGCTACGCTTCACAACTACAGGAACATCCTTCAGGGCAGGGTGCAATTCCCGACCGGCGGTAAGACGTAACAACGTCAAGCCCGCGACCCGTCTCATCACGCGATGAGCGGTGGATCTGGTGCAAGGCCAGGGCCGACGGTATAGTCCGGATGGAAGAAGGGTGACGGAAACAGCGTAGTGCAGCGTGGCGCGAGCCAGGCTGCTTCAGTGTTTGCAGCGGCGTGACAAGCCGGTGCTGTACCGTCATATCCCATGTCCATGACCTCGAAGGACCAGTCCTTCGAGGGTTTTTTGCGTTGCGTGCAGCGAGCGGCGGATGGGCGAGCAAACGAACAACTGGATGGCGGAAGCCTTGAACTGCGCACAGCAGGCACAAGGTCGTACCTCACCCAACCCCCCGGTTGGCGCAGTGGTGGTGCGGAATGAACAGATCGTGGGTCGCGGCTGGACGCAGCCGCCTAGTGGGCCACATGCGGAAGCGGTCGCGCTCACGGCGGCGGGTACAGCAGCCCAAGGCGCGGATCTGTACGTAACGCTGGAGCCGTGCACCTTTTGGGGCCGCACACACCGCGACCAGCTTTACCATCGGGATCAGCCCTGAAACGCTGCGCCGGACCAATCTAGGGCGTTTGAACGTCGGCGATGGGGTCAACCTTGAGCGGTCGCTGGCGTTTGGCGGACGCATGGGCGGTCACTATGTCCAAGGGCATGTGGATGGCACCGGCGCGATCGTGGACGTGACACCCGACGGCGACTCACTCCGCGTGACGATCCGGCCACCCGAGCGCTTGCTGCCATATATCGTCGAGAAAGGCTATGTCGCCGTTGATGGCACCAGTCTCACGGTCGCCGAGCGCGCTGCTGACACCTTCACGATTGCCCTGATTGCCTACACGCAGGACGCGGTCATCATGGGCGGCCAGCAGGTCGGGGCGGAGGTCAACCTCGAGGTTGACATTATGGCGAAGTACGTTGAGTCGATCATGCAGCATCACTTGCCGCTGGCACGGTAGGCCACGGCAAACATGGGATAGCAAGGAAGAAGGAACGACATATGCCACTGGCCACCGTCGATGAAGCACTGCGCGACTACGCAGCCGGCAAATGTATCATTATTGTGGATGACGAAGACCGTGAAAATGAAGGCGATCTGGCCTGTGCCGCGCAGTTTGTCACGGCAGATCACATTGCGTTTATGGCGCGTGAAGGCCGCGGCCTGATCTGCCTGGCGATCGAGGGGCAGCGCCTCGACGAACTCCAGATCCCGCTGATGGTCGGCAGCAATACGTCGCGCTTCGGCACGAACTTTACCATCTCCATCGAAGCGGCGCAGGGCGTGACCACGGGCATTTCTGCTGCCGATCGCGCGTACACGATCCAGACGGTGCTTAACCCGGCATCGACCGCCAGCGACATCGCCCGGCCCGGTCATATCTTCCCACTCCGCGCAGCCGATGGCGGCGTGCTCCAGCGGGCCGGTCAGACCGAGGCGGCGGTCGACCTGGCGCGGTTGGCCGGCGTGTACCCAGCCGGCGTCATTTGCGAGATCATGAATGATGACGGCACGATGGCGCGGATGCCGCAGCTCGAGGTCTTTGCCGAACGGCATGGCCTCAAGATCGTGAGTGTTGCCCAACTGATTGCCTACCGCCGGACGCGCGAAACGCTGGTGCGGGCCGTGGCGCGGGCAAAGATGCCGACGACATTTGGTGCATTCGAGGCCATCTCATATGAAAGCCCACATGATCCAAGCGAAAGTGTCGCCTTGGTCATGGGTGATGTCCGTGGCGAAGAGCCGGTGCTGGTGCGCGTTCACTCGGAATGCCTGACCGGTGATGTCTTCGGCAGCCTACGCTGCGACTGTGGCCAGCAATTGCACACGGCACTTGAGCACATCGCGGCTGAGGGCCGTGGCGTGCTGCTGTATCTGCGCCAAGAAGGACGCGGCATCGGCTTGCACAACAAACTGCGCGCCTACGCGTTGCAGGAGCAGGGCCTCGATACGGTGGAAGCCAACGAACACCTGGGGTTTCCCGCTGATCTCCGGGATTATGGGATTGGTGCTCAAATTTTAACCGACCTGGGCGTACGGCGGATCCGGCTGTTGACGAATAATCCCAAGAAAATTCATGGCTTGCAGGGCTATGGCCTCGACATTGTCGAACAACTGCCGCTGCAAGTGGCTCCAACTCCTCATAATCAACAGTATCTCGACACCAAGCGAGACAAACTGGGCCATCTGCTGGAGGTGCGATCGTGCGCATAGTTGAGGGCAATTTTGTCGGCACCGGTCTGCGGATCGGAATCGTGGTCAGTCGCTGGAATGAGTTCATTACCAAGCAACTGTTGGAAGGCGCGCTCGACAGCCTACGGCGGCATGGCATCCACGATGATGCCATCACTGTGGTGTGGGTACCCGGATCGTTCGAGATCCCCCTTGTGTGTAAAAAGCTGGCGGAGCAGGGGAACGTTCACGCTATCATTGCGCTAGGGGCGGTAATTCGTGGCGCGACCAGTCATTACGATTTTGTGGCGGGGACGGCTACGCATGGGGTGGCCCAGGTCGGCATGCAAACGGGTATCCCGTGTATCTTCGGGATTATTACCACCGAGACGATTGAGCAGGCGATCGAACGTGCCGGGACGAAAGCAGGCAATAAAGGCTTTGAAGCCGCGACGACCGCGATTGAGATAGCACGGATTCTGGAGCAGATCGCTGATGCGTGACGGCACGCGGCTGATCCTGGTACGGCACGCGGAAACGGCATCGAACCGCGAAATGCGGTATGTCGGCAGCCGCGATGACGCGTTAAGTTATGGAGGCCTAGCTTTGCCTGGTAGACCGCTTGCCCTTGGGCCACGCCGCGTTGCCAGATTCCATCACGGCACCAATGCCCTGTTTACCACGCTACCGCCTCAGTGTTGCGGACGGAGAGCGGCGGGTGACCCAATCGAAACTGGGCGGTCAACGTGCGGTGTATGACGACGTACCGAACTTGGCTACCACGTTTCATTGAGGCGTAGCAGGTGAACCGTTCCTCCATGAGCTATCGCTGGTGCCGCGACACAAGCCCATGCAGATCAGCAGCCTCTGGTCCGTTGGGTAGCCATCCATGACTATGGACGGGTAGACTGTCGGCGTTCAGGGCAGCTAGCGATACCTGCCGGGATCGCTGGCAACAACCACATGTGCTTCGCTCCGAAGATCCTCACGAGCACAGAGCACGTACTGGCATTAATCCTGAACAGCACAGCCTCCCAAATCAAACGCTCTTCTCGATAGCTTCGATCGGTACTGCGTCGCGGAGCAAGTAATCTGTTGATACCTTGAACGTATCAGCAATTCGCACCACAAGTTGCAGCGATGGTGCGATCCGATTCGTTTCAAGATTACTGATATAGCCCTGGCGGCGTAGCCCCAGTTGCTGTGCAAGCTCGACCTGTAACACGTGATGCTCCATCCGCAGCTTTCGTAATTTTTCTCCAAAATCATGGGGGCAGAACTGCTCCTGGGATAACCTTGCTCCGGTGTATGCTTGCGGTGGATCGAGAGGAATGGAATCGCGCACGAGGTAATCTGTTGTTACGTCAAAGAGGTCAGCGAGGCGCAGCACGAGTTGGATGGAAGGAAAGTTCCTTCCAGCTTCAAGACTGCTTACAGCAGCATGCCCTGTAAGGCCAACCGTACGACTCAGCTCTATTTGAGTCAAACGCTGCTTATGTCGAAGATAGCGCAACTTGGCGCCAAATGACCTGAGCATAGGCTCCCGTGGCACGGGGAGCCAATTGACAGGCAAGGGAAAACACGTATAATACTCTTATTACTAACATCCCGGTTGAAGACGATGAACCTCTCACCGATCGGCTCCCCAGCACGCACGGTAGGAGGTTCATCGTCGTATAGGCAGCAAAACCTTCGGCACACGTTGTCGAAGGTTGGCCGCATATGACGTTTGGGGCCGATTGTAGCATGTCTTGTTCGCCGCCTAGTGATATAGGGTCGTTACCAACAATGTGAAAGGAGTTCATGCTATGGAATCGGCCCTACTCGAGGCATTACTTCCCCGGTACCGATCTGCGCTCGTTGCTCGCGGGCATCGCCCTCGTGGTATTGATCGTTACCTCGATCAAACGCCTCAAGCACGGCTACCGGCTGCTTGAATGGCAGTGATCGCCGTGTCAGTAAGGCGTGGGGAAGCATACTCTTGCCTCCCCACGCTGCTCGGCGGCAGTACGTAGGTGAGTTATACGGCACTATTTCCACGATCGCTGAGCGGCATAGAAATATGTTTCCCTTGGTTTCCTTACGGTGACCGTACGCGGGTTGACGTATGCTTTACCCACCACTGCAGCAGTCAGATTATCAGACATTGTAAAACAGGAAAATCACGAACATTATCAGATGTTAGTGGCCTATTCTCTTTACAAGAATGTCTGCGTATGGCAGTTAGTGGAGATTCCATTTTAATAAAAGTACACTCCTGCGCGTGCACCTCGCCAGAGAATGCGCCATGTCTTTGGGTACACCCTTGCGTCGTGCTGCTCGCAGATGTGCTCGGCAGAGCCAGATCTCCTTAGGGCCTTTTTCACACCGCTCCGCTGGCAAACGGTTTGCTATATTGCGTGGGCATGATTGAACGGATAAAGCACAGGTGGCAGGCCTATAAGGACAGCGACCCAGGACGTCAGTTTCAGGATCGGTATGATCGGCGTCAGCAAAGGGAGCACGGTCGCTGGACCATGGGTGCTGTGGTCAATGTTGGACTCGGCGTTGCCATTGCTGTGGCTGGACTGTTGCTCGTGCCGGCGCCTGGCACGGGCTGGATCATCACGTTTCTCGGATTGGGGTTGCTGGGGAGTGAATTAGCCCCAATGGCGCGCGGGCTTGATTGAACGGAAGTGAAGCTGCGCAGCGTTGCAGGGTGGGCGAAGGCTGGCTGGAAGCAGGCGTGCTCGGCGTGAAAGCCCTGCTCGTCTTCGTCGGCGTGCTCGGCGTGGCAGCCCTGGGCTATGGCGCGTATCACGTACTGGTGCGTGAGTAGCACCAGCATCAGCTCGGGGGTTCGGAGAAGCCGTCCCATGATTCGTGTCAGCCCCACCGCAGGCAGCCGTCGTGCGCGCCACGGCGGTGAGCACACCCTGGGTCGAGCATACAGCACCGTGCTCGCGTCATCGCCACGCATGGTCACTCCAGCTTCGCGCATCCTGCCGAGCTGAGCAGGCGGCCACCACGCTGCGCTCACACATCTAAGCGGGAAGCGAGCAGTGTCGTGCTGCGCGTCCGCCTGAGCGTGCCGCTCTGCGGCTTGTCTGTAGGCATGGATCCAGCACTTTCCACCCTCTAAGGGGCGTACCGTCGGAAGGGCACACTGTTGTGCAGTGGCGTATTTAAGTTTTGCTGCGGGATAGATATGGATGTTAAGGAAGCGAATGATGGCACTGTTGAATTGGGCAGGCTTCCGTACTGCAGCGTGGGCTGGCATGGGACTCCTGGCCGGCGCCATTCTCCTCGTTGTGCTGCAGGGCAAATGGGTCCAAGCCGCCACCCTGGGTGGCTTTCTTGTCGTGTCGCTCCTGTTTGTGCGTCGCGAGCGGCAGTTGCCCACCTTATTTGATCTCGTCTTTGTGTGTGCGGCCTTGATTAATGCGGCGGGTTGGGCCTGGAACCTGTTTGATCAACCAGGTTTCTATGATGAAGTTGCCCATGGCTTCACCATGTTTGCGATTACATTAGCCCTCGGCTTCCTGTTGTATAACGAGTTAATGCACGGGTTCTATGCCCATCGGTTCATGTTTGTGGTGACGATCGCCAGCATGGGGATTGCGATTGGTGCGCTCTGGGAAGTGGCGGAGTGGTTAGCTGATTTTGTGACCCCCCAGCAGATCGTGGCGGGGTTGTTCGATACGATTACCGACATTATCCTCGATAGCGTCGGTGCCATCCTCGCGGCCGTCCTCAATCTGTGGGGCCTGAATGAACGGGCACGGAGTGAACGGAGGACCGCGGCAGGGCAGGAACGAGATAGCTGAATAGCTCCATAGTTGACACGAAGCGCGGGGAGCAGTTTTTGCTCCCCTCTTCCCAGACGTATCGGCGTGTTTGTAGAGCAGTACAACGACCAGCATTGAATGGGACCAAGCGGAGGGCCAGACTGTCCCATCGGCTCGGGGCGGGACGGTTGCCGCGCGGAACCCGCTGGCAGGCCAACGTTTCACACTGCCACACTGATGACCATCAATCCGCCATGGGATACAGTAGGGCACAGGCGCAGCCTTGATCGGCCGCTGAAGCCGGCAGTCCTCGTACCTCGTGTTATGGGCGGATGAATCGGCGCAGCGCGACCGCAGCGAGACTGGCTGCAATGAACAGCGGAATTGGGATACAGCCGCAACACACACATCCTCGCGTGCCGCCAGTTCGTCGATGGTTGAACCGTCCATGAAACATCCCTGCTATCCTCCACTGCGCGAGGACAGGGTGACCAAGAACTATGCCACACGCTTTTAGGTGTCATTCTGTCGCAACGGGAAATGTGTACACTAAGCGCGCATGTGCCTGCGAACCGATGCGCTGAAGGCGTGCATGATGCGGGTAGGTCTGGAGTTTCATAGGTGAAGATCGGAAGCGGCGTTCCAGTGGTAATTGACCTGCACCCGAGAACTCAGCGAGTCACGGTAAGCGAAAACCGCGTTCGGGTGCATTGCTGGGCACAGGTAGATCGCCGCGTTGCGCACGATGTCACGCCCGCCCGAGGCGTACTTACTACATGCCGATGCGCCAAGGCGGGGCCTTCTGTCGAATGGCTACCAGCATGTACCAGACGACCGCTGACGAAGCAAAACGGGTAAGGCAGTCCCACGACGATGCGGGGCGGTGACGTCGGTACACAGGCGGGCGCCATGCGTCCCTTGATCAATCGTGGTGTGGTGGAGCGGGGCCGAGATCCGCGGGTGGCAGGAGCGTACCCAGCAACTGGTATATCAAGTGGGCCACGCTGCAATCGCGCGGCCCACGTGTGTTCGCTCTACGTCCGCTAGTAGCGATCGCGGCCCCCGCCACCACCATAGCCGCCGCGACCGCCCCCGCCATAGCCCCCACGATCCCGTGGCTTATTTTCCGCCTCGTTGACTCGGATCGCCCGCCCGTCCACCTCTTGGCCATCCAATGCCTGAATCACCGCCTGCGGGTTATCGGTCTCAATCGTCAGAAAGCCGAAGCCCCGCGAGCGCCCGGTATCCCGGTCCGTAATCACCTTGGCATCCGTCACCTCACCATGCGGTGCGCCCAGCTCAGCGAGGTCCTCATCCCGCACATTCCACGATAAGTTGCCAATAAAGAACCGCGTCGCCATCGTGTCTCCTCCTGCGCTTACCTGGCAGCTTCGCGACGTTACCGGACTGCTTCCAGGAAGCGGTAATCGTACATCCAGCCATCGCCAGCAGTATCACTCAGCACGGCAATGCGTCCCGTAGTCAGAAAGGCCAGCTTTAATATGTCCCACTGCTCATCCGTCACCGTTCCCTGGACCGAACTGACGCCGCCCTCTTCCCAAATGATGGTCACGCTGTTCCCGCCGGCGATCTCGGAGTGCCCCAGCCGCGTGACCCGGCCGTAATGCCACTCGAACGCACCACCTGCCTGCCGAGCTTGCGCCGCTTCCAGCGCCTCCGTCCCGGGCTGGTGGAGCTGGGCGCCCGTGGCGACTGCTGCCTGCTGATCGTCCATCGCTTGTGTCCTCCTTGTGCGTGAGGGCACCACTCCTGCCTCCCCAGGCAGAGCGTGCCGATCCATCGCTCTACGTGTGACCTGCGCTGCTGGCATTAAGTGTGCCAGTACCCCACCGGGCTGATGGGGTCCGCTTGCCCAGCAGGAACATCAGGCAGCCTCCTTTGGCGTGCCAATGTTCCGTGCGAAGTGACGTGCGAGTGTGGTACCCCTCGTGTGTTGGTCGCGTGTAACCACGTCGTAGAACGAGGCTCAGAACGGGGTAGCCAAATGCTGATGTGTCGCAAGGAAAAGCGGGAGGCCGCTCCGTGCGGTGTGCCGCTTTTCCTGTGGTCATCTTGACACAATAGCCGTAGCATGAAATAGAAACCATGGTGGGACGGTTTGGCTGTGCGCGTGCCGCTGTGCCATGTAGGCCGAGCACGCGCACGGGAGCAACCAGCCAGCACCACATCATGCAGTCCTGACGAACGTATGATGACGCGCATCGACATGGTGTGATCCAGTGGTACAATTTCTCAAACGCGGCGATCCCAAGCCGCATCTTCCTCCGAGCAAGCGGGATCACTGGCAAACACGATCCATGCCTGGAGCGAGTACATGCACTCGTTCCGCACCCAGGCGTGCTGTCCGTACTGGGGCAGAAATTGCTACCACCCTTGGCACTGTCACACGCTACCATCGAACGAGGAGATTAAAATAGGTGTATCATCGCGCGTTAGTCATCATCAATCCCGCATCGGGTCAGCATGATCCGGCTGAAACACGCGCGTTGCTTGAGCAGCACCTGAACCAGGAACAGGTGCCCTTCGAGCTGCGCGAAACCCAGCAAAGCGGCGATGCGCTGAAGTGGGCTGAGCAGGCTGAGACGGAGGGCTTCGATCTGGTCGTGTGCTTGGGCGGCGACGGCACGATCATGGAGGCAATGAGTGG
>JADDQE010000186.1 GCA_016781525.1 bacterium
AGCCCCTGGCAAAATGCATTTGGCGAGAGCTTCAACGGGCGGCTCTGCGACGAATGTTTGAATATGGAGTGGTTCCGGAACTTGCAGGAGGCCCACGTCGTGATCGCACGTTGGTGCCGGCAGAGCCAATGAAGAGCGACCGCACAGCAGCTTAGCCTATCAGACGCCCCAGGCCTTTCGCCAAGCGTATGAAGCGCAAGCTGGAAATCACTCAGCCCGACGAGAGCAACTTTGGCCAGCGACGAACCAGGGGATTCTCACCGTTTGAGTGCTACTCACAATTGGGGCACGTCATAATATCCGAGTGCCCAGCGATCTCCATCCGGACGGGCGCTGCCGCGTCGACGTACCTGCTCGGCTGGTCGGGCTGGCGATCTGACCCTAGCAGCTCACGTGCAACCCCATCACTTGGCTCTTGGGTTAATACTGGCCGGACCAATCTTTCCAATGTACTATTGTTACATTGTAGCCAAACGCGTGTCGAGAGTGGTAGGGTGTGTGGCAGGCCGGACCGCGCGCAGCTCTTGAGCGGCGTAGCAGCAAACATAGATCCCTATACGGGGTACACCTCCTAAAGAGATAGGTATGAGCACAAAAGCGACGATTACGTTACCTGTTGCGGGCATGGATTGCGCGAGCTGTGCAGCCCATATTGAGCAGGCAGTCAAAAAGCTGCCAGGGGTCGAGGGCGTACAGGTGCTGGTTGCGGCGGAGCGAGCGACCGTGGTCTATGACCCACAGCGGCTCGGTCGAGCAGAAATTGTTGGAGCGATCGGCCATGCAGGCTACAGCGTGCCGGAAGCGGTACCCTTGGAAGCAGTTGAAGTATCCGTGCGTTCCGAGCGAGCGGTAAGCTCGATGATTGGTTGGGGTGTGCTTGGGATTGTGGCGCTCGTCGTCGTCGTCGCATCCCTCGGCGAGCAGCTGGGCTTGCTTGACGGGCTGATCGACCGCTTACCATGGTGGCTACCCGCGGCTGCTGTCGCTATTGGTGGCTATCCCGTGTTCAAGGGCGTTATTCAGGCGGCACTGCGCCGGCAGGTCACGAGCCATACCTTGATGAGCGTCGGCGTAATCGCGGCGGCAGCGGTTGGGGAGTGGACAACCGCTGCCCTGATCGTTTTTTTCATGCGCTTTGCTGATTACCTGGAGGATTTGACGACGGGGCGGAGCCGACAAGCTTTGCAGCAACTGGCTGCGCTGCAGCCCGCTACGGCCCGGGTGGTGCGAGATGGCTGTGAAGCCGAGGTGCCAGTTGCCGGCGTCCGGGTCGGCGAGCACGTGGTGGTGCGACCGGGCGAGCGCATCCCAGTTGATGGTCACGTCGTCGAAGGGCAGGCATCGGTCGACCAAGCGCCAATTATCGGTGAAAGTATTCCAGTCGACAAGCGCGTGGGCAATGGCGTTTTTGCCGCAACGATTGCGCTGGGTGGCTCGTTGACGATTGAGACAACCAAGCCTGCCGCCGACACTACATTTGCTCGGATCGTGCGGCTGGTGGAAGAAGCAGAGGCGCAGAAAGCCCCGGTGCAACGTTTTGCGGATAAGTTCTCGACCTACTACTTGCCGGTGGTGCTGGCGGTTGCGCTCGCGACCTTGCTTGTTAGCGGGCAGCTGCTGAATGCCGTAGCGGTGCTCGTGGTGGCCTGCTCGTGTGCCATTGCTTTGGCCACACCGGTCGTCGTACTGGCGAGCGTTGGGAACGCTGCTCAGCGTGGCTTGCTGATCAAGGGCGGTATGGCCCTGGAGCAGCTGGCGCGTGTAGACACACTGGTTGTCGATAAAACAGGCACATTGACCCGCGGCGAGCCGCAGGTAACCGAAGTCGTGCCCTTGCGTATGCCCGAGGATGCCCTGCTGCGGGTGCTGGCGACGCTTGAAAACCGCAGTGAGCACCCCCTGGCACGAGCGATTGTGCGGGCGGCTGCCCAGCGTGGTGTTGTGCCGGGCACTGTTGACACCTTTACCGCGGTCTCGGGACGCGGTATTGTCGGTGTCGTTGACGGGCAGGAGTGGACGGTGGGCAACCGCCGGCTACTGCACGAGCGCGGCATTGCGCTTGACGAGGTGCCGGCAGCAGAGGCCCAAGCACTTGAGGATAAGGGTAAAACGGTCTTTTTCGTGGCATTTGAGGGCCGTGTCGTCGGTTTGGTCGCGCTTGCCGACGTGTTGCGGCCTGAGGTCAAAGCAGCGCTAGCGGCACTCAAGGAGCTGGGTATCCGGCGTAGCGTGCTGCTCACCGGAGATAATGAGCGGGTCGCGGCCAGCGTTGCGGGCGAGCTCGACATAGAGTATCGGGCCAACCTGTTGCCCGAGGACAAGATCGCAGCTGTTAAAGCACTGCAAGACGCAGGCTCGGTTGTGCTGATGGTTGGCGATGGCGTCAACGATGCGCCGGCCTTGGTCCAGGCGGATGTCGGTATGGCGATGGGCGTGGCCGGAACAGACGTGGCGCTGGAAGCGGCGGACGTTGCCCTGATGCGCGATGATTGGACGATGGTTCCCGAAGCACTCCGGATTGGCAAACGTGGACGGCGTACCATTCGGCAAAATCTCGGTTTTACGGCCGGGTATAACGTGGTGGGCCTGACGCTTGCTGCAGTTGGAATCTTGCCGCCGATCTGGGCCGCAGCTGCACAAAGCTTGCCCGACGTGGCGATTATGCTCAACTCAGCGCGGCTGCTTCGCTCCAAGCCAGCGTCAGTCACTCGCGAGCATGAAGGGACCGTTCAAGCCAGGGAGCATTCGCTCTCTTGAGGAATGACCCAAGCCGTGACGATCCCCTTTCCGACTAGCCACGAGCGCCGGCTGGTGATAACGGACCGGTCGCTGGTTGGGGCTAGACAATTTTGCCGGGGTTGAGGAGGTCATCGGGGTCGAACAGCGCCTTGATCTGGCGCATCCAGGCTAGCGCCGGCCCATGCTCCTCGGCCATATAACGTCGCTTGACCAGCCCGATGCCATGCTCGCCGGAGGCTGTGCCGCCGACTGCCAGCGAACGGTGAACGAGTTGCTCCGAAAAGGTGTGCGCTTGTGCAACATCCTCGGGCTTCGTCGCGACGAGGGTGTGGAAGTTACCGTCGCCGACATGGCCCACAATGCTCCCGGTCAGGCCCATCGCTTGCAGCATCTGTTGGGCGTAGGCGATCATCGCCGGGAGATGCGCGAGCGGGACCGCGGTGTCGGTGATAGTGTACGTGTGGCCAGGATGGGAGGTGACCAGCGCCCAGTGCACATTATGCCGCGCCTCCCATTGCGCGAGCTGTTCTTGCTGGGTGCGGGCGACGGTAATATTGATTGCTCCAGCCTCCTGTACGAGCGCTTCGACCAGCGCTATCTCGTCCTCGATTGCTGCGCGCGTCGACGAGTGGAATTCCAGGAACAAGGCTGGCGCCACCGGATAATCGCGCCCGAGATAGCGATTGATGCTACGTATCGCCAGCTCATCCAGCAGCTCGAGTCGCGCGACCGGCAGGGCGCTGCCCATCACCGAGTATGCCGCTTCCGCTGCTTGGTTAACCG
This sequence comes from bacterium, assembly GCA_016781525.1. Lineage (GTDB taxonomy): Bacteria > Chloroflexota > Chloroflexia > Chloroflexales > Kallotenuaceae > LB3-1. Next base: position 3,523 of record JADDQE010000186.1, read on the forward strand.
ACGGGAAGAAGACGCGAAGGGTGTGGATATGCTCGGCAACCGGATGCAGCCGCACAGTGAGCTTAGTGATCACGCCGAGTGTTCCGGATGAGCCGATAAAGAGATTCTTGAGATCATAGCCACTGCTGGACTTACGCACCGGCCGGCCCAGCTCCAGCACCTCGCCGTTTGCCAGCACAACCTGCAATGCCAGGATGTTCTGCCGCATTCCGCCGTAGCGCACGGTCGTCGTGCCGCTGGCATTAGTAGCCGCCATTCCTCCCAGCGACGCGTCTGCTCCCGGATCCACGGGAAAGAAGAGGCCAGTGTGTCGGAGCGCCGCATTGAGCGTAGTACGCGTAATACCCGGCTCTACCACCGCTAAAAAGTTCTCCGGCTGAATGCTCAGCACCTTATCCATGCGCGACACATCAAGGCTAATGACGGGTACGTCAGGGCTTGCGGGGACGAGCGCACCCTCGAAGCTACTACCGACTCCAAAAGGGATGACCGGCACGTGCTGCTCACGGCACCACGCAAGTACGGCTTGGATGTCGGCGACCTCGTCGGCATAGGCGACAGCGATTGGCGGTCGCGTCTCAGGAAAATTCTCGTCACGGCCGTGGGCCTCAAGCACTGATTGATTCGTGCTAACTTTGTCCTCGCCAAGCATAGCTCGCAGGCGATCTATTGCCGCCATTGGGATCGCTCCTTCGACGTACACCTATCACAGCGGCACTAGCCGCATTCGATGGCTCTGTTCCGCCACAGCACTAGGCAGCGGGCAGGTCCTGCTGCGCTTAGGTGTAAACAATAACCCACCTGTCAAGCGCAGAATCACAGGGCGGGTAACAACGCCGATCTCGGGCGATGCGCACGAGCTTGCCAGCGCATCCGGCACCAGCTCCTGGGTTCAACCGGGTTCGCGCAGCATATTCATTTGTGCGTCGTCCGGATGCAAACCGTGAATCTGCTATACGGCGGTACGCGGGTTGCTGCACATGCTTGACGCTCACTCCACTGCGTGTAGCACAAGGAGACATCATCATGGCACTCCCGCATCGGCCACTCGGCAAAACCGGCGTCCAGGTCCCGATCATCGGCTACGGTACCGCACCACTCGGCAAAATCAAGGTGATGGACGCACCCTTGATCAACAAGTCCGCGCGCTTGCTCAACCATGCGATTGATCAAGGGATCACCTACCTCGACACAAGCCCGGACTACGGCAGCCAGCCCAAGCTCGGCGAAGTTATGAAATCGCGCCGCGACGAGGTGTTTCTTGCCACCAAGATTAACAAACGCCGCCGCGATGATGTGCTCAAAGAGTTACAGCAAAACTTGAAGGAGCTGCAAACCGATCACGTCGATCTGGTGCAGGTCCATGCGGTGAATGCGATGGCGGATTTGGAGGCCGCGCTCGCACCTGATGGCGCGCTGAGCGCCCTGGAAGAGGCCCGGCGCCAAGGCATGACGCGTTTTGTCGGGATCACCGGGCATGCTCGTCCGTCCGTACTCGCGTATGCCGTTGAGCGCTACGATTTCGATACAGTGCTTGTGGCGCTGGGGATGATTGATCGGCTGGTCACGGGACCCGAGAAAGTGTTTCTGCCGATTGCGCAGGAGAAAAACTTGGGCGTGATCGCGATGAAGGTCTACGGCCACGGCGAGCTGAAGCAGCGCGAGCTGGCGCTGCGTTACTCGCTTGGGCTTCCAGGAGTCAGCACTGCGATCCTCGGTATGAGTGAGGAGTCGGAGATCGACGAGAACGTGCAGCTGGCGCAACAGTTCGCACCGTTGAGCGAGGCCGAGCTTGAGCCGCTGGTCAATGAAGCGCGGGCACTGGTCGAAAAGGATAAGCCGTCGGATAACAGCCCGATCTTCTGGTTGTACGACTTGACGACCATGGCCTGGAAAGAGGATAGCGAGCCGTTTACCGTCGCCTACTAGGCCGTCACAGGGCATAGGTGGCGGCTGAGTGGAAACCGAACACCTATGCCCTCCATCAGGGGCGAGCGGATCTTGGAGCCTACCCGAGCACGCGGAAGGCGAAGCGCAGCATAAGCTCATGATGCTTGATGGCCTGCACTGTCTCATATGAGCCGTGGCCGGCGTCGAACCACTCGACCTCGATCTGCTTGCCGAGCTCACGTAGCTTCGCCTCGTACATCTCCATGGGCCGAGCGGGGCAGCGAGTATCGTTGCGTCCCTGGATCACCAGCACCGGTGCGCGTACGTGCTCGGCGTAGGTAATGGGTGAGCTTGCGGCATACAGCTCGGACTTCTCCTCGGGAGTTCCACCGAAAATCGCCTGCTGGTAGCCGCGCAGCGTGGGCGCGGTATCCTCATACTGAATCGTCCAGTCCGCGATTGCGACGCCTGCCATACCACCCGCCCACAGCTCAGGCTGCTTGCCGAGTCCCATGAGCGTTAGGTAGCCGCCGTAGGACCAGCCCGTGAGTAAGATTGCATCGGGATCGGCGACGCCTTCACGCACGAGCCAGTTGCGCGCCGCTGCCATGTCCTCAAGTTCCCAATGCCCCAAGTCGCCGAAGATCTGCTCCTCGAATGCCTTGCCGAAGGTGGTAGAGCCGCGATAGTTGATTGTCAGAAACGCAAAGCCATTGTCGAGCCACATCTGACTGCCGGGGCTGAAGCTTTCCATCTCAGCCGCCGTTGGGCCGCCATGTGTTTCAAGAATAGTTGGGAACGGCCCCTCGCCCTCTGGCACTGCGAGCCAGCCTTGAATTGTGGTGCCGTCCGACGAGGGAAAGCTGACCGAGCGCCACGGCCGGCCCGGAGGGACATCTGTCGATGGGAGCACGACGCGCCGACGAGCTCCAGTCGCTACGTCAAGTGCGATCACCTGTGGCGGGTTGGCCGCGTCGGTCCAGATCCCCATGAGCTCATCGTCGCTCGCAAACTCTGCACTATAGTAGGTGCCGCGCGGGTGGTCGAGCCGCTGAAGCTTGCCATCTGCAAGCTCATAGAGGTAGAGTTGTTGAACGGCCTGGTGAACCTGGCAGAGCAGGACTCGCCAGGCGTCCAAGGACCAGCCCCAGGCCCGGACGTCGCCCTCGATTCCGTGTAGATCCAGATCGATTCGCTCACTACTCGCAGCATCCCAGATGAACGGGCGCTCGACGCCGCTGCGATTGCTGACCCCGAGGAGGCGATAGTCGCCGGGCAGCGGTGCGAAGCTGTGCATGTGGATGTTGGTATCCGGGCCATCCCACAGCTCGCCCAGCCGCTCCCCCGTCGCTACGTTCAGGCACACCAGGCTAAATTGGGGCTTGTCCGAGCGCTCCGCCGTTTCAATAACGGCTAGCTCCCCATCCGCAGCAAAGAGCGGCCCTCGTACCATTTTGGCACTATGGTACAGCTGGCGTCGTTGGTTAAGAGCACCCGCCGAATCGATATTGAGCACCTGGATATGGAAGCCCTCCTGGTCGGCGATAGTTAGCCCAACGTGATTCCCAGCTAAGCTTTGGCTGAAGAACCACGAGGCGTACACCGGCAGATCCGGGGTAATGTCCTCGTCCGCTCCACCTTCGAACGGCACCCGCACCCAGTGGCCTAGCTCGTTACCGTCGGCGTCCTTCAGGTAATAGACCCAGCGGCCATCTGGCGAGAGGACACCCCATGGCTTGCCCTTGGGGTTGGTGGTTAATTGAGTCAGACGTCCGGACGGAACATCCCAGGCATACAGCTGGAAGACGCCGGACTTGTTGCTGTTGATGAGCCCGCGCTCTGGCGCACCCCGCGCAATTTGCGTCAACCACGTCTGGGGGGCACGAAAACGTTCCCGCCAGGGCGCGTCAGGTGTAAGCTGCGGCTGCCCCATACAGTTTGCTCCTTTGCTTTCAACGTAAAACACGAGACACCGGTCAGAACGATTGGGTGCTTGACCTCGCCGGCAAGGACTGAATACTGTATCCGAAGTGGGTGCGTGGGAGGGCCGTGACTGGTTGCGGTGGTGCCTGACCGCAGCATACCATAGAATTTAACTGCCGTTAGGTTACCAGCGGCACGCCATCCTCTGGGATCTGGTCTAGCTGCTGTAAGATCCGCTGGCGTACGGTTGCGGTAACCTCCGCCGCCGGAGCTCCGCGGAGCGGAATCTGTCCCCCGGCAGCCATGCCGTGCCCGCCTGCAGTACCATCCTTGCCCACCACCGCTTGCACCAAACGTCCGGCGCCCCCGCGTTTTCGGCGTGTTCGCAGCGAAAGGACGAGCACGTCGTCGTGTACGCCCATACAAACACTCCACTGCACTCCTTCCAAGCGCAGCAGGAAATCGGCCACTTCGCCGGCCAAGTCGGGATAGGCCATGGTTCCAAGGTCCGCCACGACCACGTCGCGATATACCTTGCCGGTGCGCACTGCAGCATAGAGTTGTTGGAAGTAGGCGATGGGGACCTGGGCGTGCTCGATTTCCAGCAAAGCGGTCGTGTCGATCAGCGGTTGGAGAAAAAGATAGGCGGCAACGTCGGCGGGCGTCGCGCCGCGGCTCAAGCCTGAGGTATCTGTCTTGATCCCGTAGAAGAGGGCCGTCGCGAGCCAGGCGGGAACCGCAACATCCGCGGCTCGCAGATACTCGGTCAGGATCGTGGCTGTTGCCCCCAGAGCCGGGCGGAGATCACGGAAGCACTCGGGCGGAAGCCCGGCTTGCTGCGGATGATGATCGATGACCCCGCGTACAGCGTCTGAAGCTCGCACAGGACAATTTCCGGCACTCGGCTGCGTATCGACGACGAGGATCGCGGTGTCCGACGGCACCTTGGTGGGCAGGCGACGCATCGGGCGGCGCAGGTAGCGCACCAGTGCACGATTTTCGGCGCGGCCGATCACACCATACCACCCGATATCCGCGGAAATGCTGAGGTGTTCGGTAAGCAGGTAGCGGAGGGCGACCGCGCTCGCAATCGCGTCCGGGTCGGGATTGGTGTGCGGTACGATCAATACGGCGTGTCTGCCGCTGAGGGCATCCCTTAAGGCGGCAAGTTTTGTGTGCGCGCCTTGCGCTCCCTCGCTCATTTCCGGCGTCCTATCGCTAGAACCACGTTCTCGGCCTGTATTTTACCGCACGTCATGTGCCGCGACCACTGCTGCACGCCAAGGACCACTTGGCTCCTATCTTCCCGTCCGGACGAGCCCGCGTCCATAACCTAGGTGGGAGAGCCGCTTCAGCCCGCGCTGCCGTACTGGCTCTACCTTGCGACGGTCTTTGTCTTGCTGCACCATGGCACGGTACACGGAAACGAGCAATCTTCAGCCGTGAGCGATTGGAGGGGATGAAGGGATGCGGCGCAGTAGACGGCTGTTTGGTGCGAGACGTCGACCAAAAGAGCAGGCTGCCCGAGACGAGCGGCATATCGAGCTTCCCTTGGGGACTTGCTATGTAGGCGTGGGTGGCTATGGAACCGTCGAAATCCGTGCCGTACATGACCGAGCGATCCAGGGAAAAAGTGTGCGCCTAGCACTTCCTTGCCGGAACGACGGAAAGGGTGAGGGTGAGTGCGTGTTGCAGCCGAGTGACACATTGGTTATCCACGGAATGCGGGGCGAGATTACGCGTATTCCTGTCCAAGAAGTGATTGAACGCCAAAAGTTTGCGGGATTTCGGGTCCTCCTGCACGATCAGGCCGGGGAAGCGACGGGACCTGACCACCAGGATGCCGTCGCCGATTTTGAACACTACCTGGCAGGTGTATCCGCGCGCGAGCTTAATCAAAAAGAGCGGCGGGAGCGTGAGAGCGGCTAGTCTTTTCGAACTAACGCTGTCCGGCGCGCATCTCAGCTTGCTTCAAATGGCTCAGCCGTATGGTTGTGTGTAGCCTCGCATGAGCGGATTAGACGGCCGAGGCTTGGATGGTCCGCGGTTATGGGAGTGCCGGCAGTGCCTGTCGCCGGTAGTGTTCCTCTGAGAAGTGCTACCGGACGCCTTGCTCTTAGAGC
>JADDQE010000110.1:0-14899 GCA_016781525.1 bacterium
GAGCATCGCCCCTCCGTACATTGTGCTTGGTATCTTGATCTAGCGTCGACGCCGCCGCTGCGCCATCTCGATTTTGAGTCCTTCTTGAAACAGGTCCCAGACGAGCCACGCTACGGAACGCTGGTCCTCCTCGGTAAGGTCTTCAATATACGGAGCCACCAGCTCGCTTACGTCCTGCTTGCTGAGGCCATATACCTTGCGCTCAAGCTTCCCGTACAGTTGTGTAGCAAGCAAGTCTGCAAGCTCACGGATCTCGAGCTCGGGTAGGCTGCCATCATTGCTGAAGTACGTTCCGCGCACAGAGGCTCCTAGAACCGGCTAGGATCGCCGCCCGCGTACTGATTCGGACGTGCGGCGGCTTGCTGGGCAGGCACGGGAACACGGGTGGTGTTCGAGCCACTGTTAGGCAGGAGTGATGTTTCGGTTAATGCATCGCCGATATAATCGAGATAGCCCTTGATCTGGTCGTTATCCTCAAGCGAGGTAAAAGGCACCGTTGCGCCCGCCACCGTTTTCACGCTTGTGGCAATCTCTTTCATCGTGCTGTCGATGCCTCGTACCAGGCCACGCATCACGCTCGCAAGCTCTTCACGCTCCTGCACCGTCAGGTTTGCGAAGCCGATCAGCGCTTTCTCTTGTGCGCGTAGCAGAGTGTTGCGTAGGATCGCAATGTCAGCCTGGGTTTGGAGCTCGTAGCGCTTTACAAGGTGTGCCTGGCGTACCTGCTCGACAAGCTCGTCGCTTGTGACCGGGGTCCATAAGAGCGCCGGAATAATCACAAATCCGATAATGCCGACCAATACTTGCGGTAAGACATAACCACTCTGTGCGACAACCGGTTGAGCCAGCCACCACGCATTCTGAATCTGGAACGAGTACCAGAGCAGAAACATGGCCGCGACCATGATCACCGTATAGCCCCAGGTACGAGCGTTAATCTTCTGGAGTAACATACCTGCGGGCGACCATGGGATCAAAAATGAAACGAGTGAGGGCGGGGCCAACACCATAATGGCAGTAAACGCCATCGCCACAACTTTATTTGAGGTCAGCTGGCTTTGAACGCCCCACCAGTAGGCGGCCGAGCCGACCATTGACACAACAGCCAGGACCGCCAGACCTGTCTTCGCCGTAAACTGAAAGTTATTGCGCCGACGCTGGCCGCGGACCATGTCGAGATAGCGGCTGCTCATGTGCGATTCTCCTTATCGTCCTGCTAGATTGATGTACCAAGCAGTGTCAACGAAAAAACTATTTAGGCCGAATATCTTCGGTTTTGTAGACAAAGGCTTCGATCCAATCCCCGCTGTAGCCAGCTTTACGAATTGCATCAACTGTGGCTGCGGGGAGCGTAATGCCGAAGCTTGAATTTATTTGGTAAGGTACTTCCAGTGCATCGACCTCTTGACCACGAAATCTAAAGGTCGCTTGAACTGGAAAGTCCCCTTGGATCTCGCCAAGCTTAATCGTACGGCCAAGCAGCGGATCGTACCACCACAAAATCTCGCGGCTCGGCGTCGTATAGGTTTGTACACTCTCTAGTGGCGTCCGGTCCTGTTGAACATAACGCCAGCGTTCTTCAGAGCCCGGCAGCCGGACGTCGCTAAAGGTGGGATTGACAGTCGGCTCGGGCGCCGGAGCTGCTGGTGCCGGATTTCCCGCTGGGGGCGCGGCGCCGACATTATTGTCGACGGCAGGTGCTGCGCCGGTGTTTTCTACAGGAGGCGCACCTGTGTTTCCAACGGGAGCGCCGGATGCTTCGGGAACGGTACCAGTATCAATACCTGCGCCTGCCGACGGATCTGGCGCCGACGCTTGAACGACCTCGTTAGGTACCCCTGGCGTTGCCGTGCCAACACCCTGTGCAGCCGAGTTCTCGGTAGGAAGCCCTACCAATGGTTGGCCGCAGCCAACTAACAGAAGACATGCCCCAAGCAGAGCTCCAGCGATGTGGCTTCGACGTTGCACTGATGAGCCTCGATCAAATATGAGGGGCATTGCTATTGTGCCTTATTCGTATATGTTTGTGTGTTCCCGACGGTCCAGACACTAGTTTACTACAAGTCCTAAGATCATGTGGTACCCGCGCTTCTGCCCGCACCGACAACTTGCGGTATAGTGAAGACAACAACATATGGGCGCCACACGGGCACCCGTAGCAGATATTGTACCATTAGTCACACTGTTGTCAATATGTCAAGCGGGTCGTTTAGGTCTTTCTGATGCCAAGTATCGCACCTCTTATCGTCCAAAGTGATTTCACGATCCTGGCCGATATACATACACCAGATTACGAGACGGTCCGGCCGCTACTGGCCCGCTTTGCTGAGCTTGAGCGCTCGCCTGAGCACATCCATTTTTACCGAATCACTCCGCTATCACTATGGAATGCGGCCGCGGCTGGGATGAGCGTGGAAGAAATCCTAGATGTGCTTAGTCGTTACGGTCGTTTCGAGCTGCCCAGCAATTTGGTGCGCGACGTCGTCGCCTATGTGCAGCGCTATGGGCTATTGCGCATCGTGACGGAGGACGATACGCTGCTGCTGCACTCAGCAGACGTAGCGCTGTTGGATCGTATTTGTGCCGACGAGCGCTGCCGCTCCTTTATCGCTGGCCGCCGCAATCGGGAAACTGCCATGGTTGAGCCAGGCGCCCGTGGGTCGCTGAAGCAGGCTCTGGTCGAGCTAGGCTATCCGCCGGAGGACCTCGCTGGCTACAACCCCGGCGCACCACTGGCGCTTGAGCTTCGCCCAATCACGCTAGGGGGAAAGCCATTCGAGCTGCGGTACTACCAGCGCGAGGCGATCGATGCCTTCTATATGGAGGGGTCGGTCCAAGGTGGCAGTGGAGTCGTGGTGCTGCCGTGCGGCGCCGGCAAAACGGTCGTGGGTGTCGGCTTGCTCCACCAAGCGCAAACACATACCCTGATCCTCACGCCGAGTACAATTGCGGCGCGGCAGTGGATCGGCGAATTACTTGATAAGACCACGCTCACGGTGGACGATGTGGGCGAGTACTCCAGTGATCGCAAAGAGCTGAAGCCGGTTACAGTCGCAACGTACCAGATACTGACGTATCGCCCGATGGCAGTCAACCAAACCACAGGCGAGATTGGTGACTTTCCGCATATGGGTGTTTTCAACGAATGCGACTGGGGCTTGATGATCTACGACGAGGTACATCTCCTGCCTGCGCCTGTGTTTCGGGCAACCGCCGAGCTCCAAGCGCGACGCCGCCTGGGCTTAACCGCGACGCTGGTGCGTGAAGATGGCCGCGAGCGCGACGTATTCAGTCTGATTGGGCCCAAGAAATACGAGCTACCGTGGCGCGATCTCGAGCAAGGTGGCTGGATTGCGCAGGCGGAGTGCATCGAGGTGCGCGTCGACATGGACGACGAGCGACGCATGGCCGCGGCGCTTGCCGAAAACCGTCAGGATGCATATCGCATCGCCGCAGAGAATCCTGCCAAGCTGCCGGTGCTGCACTCGCTTGCCCAGCGTCATCGTGGGGATCACGTACTGGTGATTGGGCAGTACATCGAGCAGCTTGAGGCGATCGCCAAACGGCTAGATGCCCCCCTACTCACGGGCAAGACATCGACCGCTGAGCGCGAGCGGCTCTACGCCGCCTTTAAGCGCGGCACTGTTCCGCTGCTCGTCGTTTCCAAGATCGCGAACTTTGCGGTAGACCTACCAGATGCGGACGTTGCGATTCAGGTTTCAGGCGCATTTGGCTCCCGGCAGGAGGAAGCTCAGCGGCTTGGACGTATATTACGTCCCAAGGCTGATGGACGCGCAGCACGCTTTTATACGATGGTTACCCGTGACTCACGCGACCAGGAGTTTTCCGCCAAGCGCCAGCTTTTCTTGGCCGAGCAAGGCTATCGCTACTCGATCGTCGACGCCCACGAGATTGCCTAACGCAAAGCGCTCCCAAACGTCACAGTTGCGCCTCATTCCTTGCCCTGGCTAGTCTCGGACGAGTCGGTCCAGCTTGCACTGAAGGTTACGAGACGGTATAATACGTGCAGGCCGCTAGCCGCAAGGCGGCGGTCAATTTCCTTAAAGGATATACGTACGCATGAGCAACAACCCACTTGCGTCATCCGACACTGATTTCGATCAGACGGCAACCGCAGTTGCCCCTGAGGCAGCCGAGCCGATGGTGGAGGAAACGCAGGACGATCGCGCCCTGATGGAGCAGTACCTTCAGGATCCGACGAACGACTACTACAACCTGCAGTATGGCGACACGGTCGACGGCGTCATTATGCACATCGACCGCGACGAAATTCTGGTGGACATCGGATCGAAGTCGGAAGGTGTAGTTCCGAGCAAAGAGATGTCCTCATTGCTGCCGGAAGAGCGCGAGGAAATCAAGGTTGGCGATGAAGTTCTGGTCTTTGTCGTCCAGTCCGAGGACAAAGAAGGCCGTGCGGTTTTGTCGCTCGACAAGGCCCGCCAGGAGAAGAGCTGGCGCCGCTTGCAGCAGCAGTTCGAGGGCGGCGAGGTGCTCCAGGCCAAGGTCATCAACTACAACAAGGGTGGCGTGCTGGTCAACCTAGACGGCGTGCGTGGCTTCGTGCCGGCGTCGCAGGTAACAGGCATTAGTCGTGGCCCCGATGCGCAGAAGCAGAGCGACATGGCCAAGATGGTCGGCGGCTCGCTAACGCTGAAGATCATCGAGATCAACCGCGGGCGCAACCGACTGATCCTGAGCGAGCGCCAAGCCGTGCAGGAAGTGCGCGAGGCGCGTAAGGACGACATCCTGTCGTCGCTCAAGGAAGGCGATGTCCGCGAGGGCACCGTCACCTCGATTACCGACTTCGGCGCCTTCGTCGACATCGGCGGCGCGGATGGCCTCGTCCATCTGAGCGAGCTCTCTTGGAGCCGGGTCAAGCACCCAGCCGAGATTCTGCGTGTTGGCGACCGGGTCAAAGTCTATGTGCTCAACATCGACAACGACCGCAAGCGGATTGCGCTGTCGATCAAGCGCACGCAAGAAGAGCCGTGGACCACAATCAGTGGCCGTTACGAGCTTGGCCAGCTGGTTGACGCGACGATCACGCAGCTTGCCTCGTTCGGTGCCTTTGCCCGTCTCGAGGACGGAGTTGAGGGCCTGATCCATGTGTCGGAGATGGGCGATGGTCGTATTCAGCACCCGCGTGAGCTGGTGAAGGAAGGCGATACCGTGCCGGTGCGGATCATCCGCATCGATCCAGCCCGCAAGCGAATTGGCCTGAGCATGCGCCGTGTCGATGGCGATGACGGTAACTATCCGGTTGAAGATTTCGACTACGAGACGGGCGAGATCACAACTCCGGAGAGTAACAACGCCAGCGCGTAGCGCAACTTCGCTGAAACCGATCACGGCTCAGGGGGTCACGGTAGTGGCCGGTCTCGTACGAGGCCATCCTGAGCCGTGATTGTTCTAAACCCGGTACTCTTAGATAATACTTAGGAAGCGACGTAGCAGTACCTGTGCAGGTGGGTTAAGACGTAGTACAATTAATCGACAAGGTTATGGTAGGAAGCACGTTCGCCCCAGTATGTCGCGGCATTATCGCAGCATGACAAGGCAGACGCACGGCGGCACCGATCTTGATTGATCGAAAGGGCATCGCACCAAAGCCCCTAGGATGGAGTCAAACCATGGGCTCAATGGACAGATTTACAAAGCGGGCGAAGCAGGTCCTGATCTACGCGCAAGAGGAAGCGCGGCACTTCAATCATCCCTACGTCGGCACGGAACATATTTTGCTTGGCCTGATCCGTGATCAGGAAGGCGTTGCCGGCAAAGTGCTCGATGATTTGGGAGTGAAGCACGCCCAGGCGCGCAGCGCGGTGGAGTTTATCGTCGGTCACGGCGAGGGCACCGGTCGTGGTGAGGAGCAGGAAGAGCTGACCGCGAGTGCAAAAAAGGTGATCGAGTACGCGTTGGAGGAAGGGCGCAAGCTCAACCACCACTATGTTGGCACCGAACACCTCCTGCTGGGTCTTGTACGCAAAGGTGAAGGTGTCGCCGCGGGCGTGCTCGAGATCATGGGCATCAACCTTGAGCAGGTGCGGACGTCCGTGCTCCGCGAGCTGAGGCAAGGTCCCTCTAGCGGCATGGAGCGGTCGAGCCAGCCCAAGCAGAGCAAAACGCCATATCTCGATGCGCTCTCCTCCGACCTGACCGAGATGGCCGAGGCCGGCAAGCTGGACCCGATCATCGGGCGTCAGAAGGAGATCGAGCGCGTTATCCAGATCTTGTCACGGCGCACCAAGAATAATCCAGCGTTGATCGGCGAGCCAGGCGTTGGCAAGACAGCAATTGCGGAAGGTCTAGCTCAGCGCGTGGTCGCGGGTGACGTTCCAGATTCGATCAAGGGTAAGCGGGTTGTCACGCTCGACATGGGCGCCCTCGTGGCCGGTACGAAGTACCGCGGCCAGTTCGAGGAGCGGCTCAAGCGGGTGATCGACGAGATTCGCGAGGCACGCTGTATCCTGTTTATCGACGAGTTCCACACGCTGATCGGCGCTGGTGGCGCCGAGGGCACCTTGGACGCGGCGAACATTCTGAAGCCGGCACTTGGCCGTGGCGAGCTTCAAACAATTGGCGCCACGACGCTGGACGAGTATCGCAAGTACATCGAGCGCGATCCGGCGCTTGAGCGACGCTTCCAGCCAGTGACCGTCGATGAGCCCACGATTGAGGACACGATCGAAATCTTGCGTGGGATCAAGTCACGCTACGAGGACTTCCACCAATTGCAGATCGCCGACGAGGCAATCAAGGCGGCTGCGCATCTGTCGGCGCGCTATGTGCCAGACCGCTTCCTGCCGGACAAGGCGATCGACTTGATCGACGAGGCGGCCAGCCGCGTGCGCATGTATCGCTCGGCAACGCCACCGTCGCTGCGGGATGCCATGCGCGGCCTCGAAGCCATCCGCAAGGAGCACGATGCGGCGGTTGCCGACAACCAGCTGGATCTGGCGCGGGATCTGAAGGAGCGCGAAGTGCGCATGCTCGAGCGCATCAAGAAGATCGAGTCGGAGGAGCTTAAGAGCGACGGCTCGAACTACGACCGGCCGTATGTGACCGAAGAGGACATTGCGGATGTCGTGGCAATGTGGACGGGCGTTCCGGTCTCGACCATGACTGGCGACGAGATCGAGCGGCTGATGCACATGGAAGAAGAGCTGCACAAGCGAGTGATCGGCCAGGAAGAGGCAATCGTTACGATCTCCAAGGCCGTTCGTCGTGCACGTGCCGGCCTGAAGAATCCAAAGCGGCCGATTGGGTCGTTTATCTTCCTTGGCCCGACGGGCGTAGGCAAGACCGAGCTGGCCAAGACCTTGGCGGAGTTCATGTTCGGCTCGGAGGAGTCGCTGATCAAGATCGACATGTCGGAGTTCCAGGAGCGGCATACCACCTCACGGCTGGTAGGCTCACCTCCAGGCTACGTCGGCTATGGCGAGGGTGGACAGCTGACCGATTCGGTGCGGCGCAAGCCCTACTCGGTGGTACTCTTCGACGAGATCGAGAAGGCCCATCCGGACGCCTTTAACCTGCTGCTTCAGGTGCTGGAAGATGGTCACCTGACGGATGGCAAGGGGCGGCGTGTAGACTTCCGTAACACCGTGATCGTGATGACCTCGAACGTCGGCACGGAGCAGATTCGGCAGGCGTCGCGCATCGGCTTTGATGCAAAGCGCGGCGTGATCGACGAGACTGAGACGCGGCGCAACGTGAACGATGCACTCAAGCAGATGTTCCGGCCGGAGTTCCTCAATCGTATCGACGCGACAATTATCTTCCATCCGTTGACGAACGAGGAAATTCGCACGATTGCGCTGCTGGAGATCGATCGGGTGCGCAAGCAGCTCAAGGAGAAGAATATTACCCTTGAGGTGACCGATGAGGCACTCGACCTGGTTGCCAAGCGAGGCTACGACCCGCAGTATGGTGCGCGTCCGTTGCGCCGTATTGTGACGAACTTGGTCGAGGATCCGCTATCGGAAGGCTTGCTGGCGGGCCGATTCATCACCAACGACAAGGTGGTGGTGGACGTGCAGGAGAACCTGCTGCGGCTTCGCTCACAGCGCGAGATCGAGGAGACACAGCCCGATCAAGAGACGGAAGACGTGCTGATCTAATTCAGTCCGTTGCGCAGCAGCCCCTCTCCTCCCAAGGAGAGGGGCTGTTGCTTTTTGGATTGCGTCGCGATGGCTTTAGGACGCTACGGGGCGTCGTACCTTTATGCTATACTGTCGCAACATCGTCTGAGGGCTGCACAACGAGGGCAGCTATGCCGCCGCACCGCGTCCGGCACCTAGAAAGCAGAGTTTGTGGCAAAGTCGCGTACCATTTTTGTTTGTCAGCAGTGCGGCAACCAGCAGACGCGCTGGCTGGGCAAATGCCCCGACTGTGGCGCCTGGGATAGCTTTGTCGAGCAGTCCGTGACCAAAACGCCGGCCGGACGTGCTCCGCAGCTGCTGGTTACCTCGAAGCCTACACCGATTACGGCGATTTCATCCGAAGGCTTTGCCCGACTCCCGGTCGAGGGGGAAGAGTTTACGCGTGTTCTTGGCGGTGGCCTCGTCCCGGGCTCGCTCGTGTTGATTGGTGGCGACCCCGGCATCGGTAAGACGACATTGTTGAGCCAGCTTGGGGCCCGCTTCGCGACGCAACAGGGCCCGGTGCTCTATATTTCGGCTGAAGAATCCGCTCAGCAGCTAAAGCTCCGGATCGAGCGGCTGGGTCTCCTAAATGACCAGCTGTATGTGCTCAACGAGACTAACCTCGACTTGGCGATCAATGCCATCACCGAGCTCAAGCCAACCCTGGTGATCGTCGACTCGGTACAGACCGTCTATCTTGAAGACATAACATCGGCGGCTGGGAGTGTCAGCCAGGTACGCGAAGGCGCGCTACGGCTGTTACGGGTTGCGAAAGAGACAAACACGCCCATCTTTCTGGTTGGTCATGTGACCAAAGAAGGCACGATCGCGGGACCGCGTGTACTGGAGCATATTGTCGACGTTGTGCTGTACCTCGAAGGTGACCGCTTTCACCAGTACCGGATGCTCCGGGGCGTTAAGAACCGCTTCGGGTCAACCGACGAAGTTGGCGTCTTCGAGATGACCCAGGACGGCATGCGTGAGGTCACAAATCCGTCGCAGGTGTTTCTGGCGGAGCGTAGCGCTGGAACGCCTGGCTCTACGGTTGCGGTGACAATGGAAGGGACACGTCCTATTCTGGTCGAAATCCAGGCATTAACGTCCCATACCCAGAATCCCCAGCCGCGCCGTACGGCCAACGGCTTTGATCCTAACCGACTCACGATGCTAATCGCGGTCTTGTCGAAGCGGGTTGGATTACCGCTCTTTAACCAAGATATCTATGTGAATGTTGTGGGAGGCATGCGCATCACCGAGCCAGCGGCGGACCTCGCGGTCGCGACGGCGATCGCCTCGTCGTTTCGTAACCAGCGCGTCGATCCCGACCTTGCGTTGGTTGGGGAGATTGGACTTTCAGGCGAGCTGCGTAGCGTTGGTCAGCTGGAGCGGCGTCTGGGCGAGGCGGCCAAGCTTGGCTTTCGGCGTGCGCTGTATCCCAGTCCCGCGGGTGCGCCAAATGCCGGGAGCGGGTTTAACCTCGAAGGAGTACGGTCACTGGACCAGGCAATTCGTCAAGCGCTGGTAGACAAGCCAGAAGAGGCCCGCCGTGAGATTTACGGCTAATTTCTACGTCCGCATCTTTGGTGCTTTCATACTCGGCTATATCGGCTGGTATTACGGTACGCGCTATTCCGCAGAGCCGCCGACCTACGAGCAACAGATCGGGACGCTGCTGCTGCTGCTATCGGGCCTGGGGTTGGGTCTGGTATTGACACCTTATCTGGTACTTTACCCTTTTCAAGGACTGCTGCGCCGTGCGCGGGCGATGCCCTCGCTTGACCTTGCCGCCACAGGTGTGGGGCTCGCAATTGGCTTGATTGTGGGCGTTCTGTTAACCTTTCCGCTGTCACATCTGCCTGGAATGCTAGGTCAATATCTTCCATTTGTGGCGGCGATGCTATGCGCCTACATTGGCAGCGTCGTCATCAATTGGCGCAAGAACGATTTACTGGGTCTGTTTTACCCACACAGCGAGGTGCCCGTCACCTCTGCGTCGGCACGCCAATTTCTCCTCGACACCAGCGTCATTATCGATGGACGCATTATCGAGGTTGTCAAGACCGGCTTCCTCAATGGCAAGATCGTTGTCCCGCGCTTCGTGCTGCAAGAGCTTCAGCATCTGGCAGATTCACCCGACGATCTGACACGCACCAAGGGCAAACGTGGCCTCGACGCGCTGCGAACGATTCAAGAGGGCGGCAACGCCACCGTCGAGATCAACGACGCGGACGTGCCCGGCATGCGCGATGTCGACGATAAGCTTGTCGTGCTGGCGAAGGCTGAAAACATGTGGCTCATCACCAATGACTCCAATCTACATCGTATCGCGGAGCTGCAGCGCGTAGAAGTACTCAACCTCAATAACCTGGCCGATGCGCTGCGGGTACCCTTCTTGCCGGGCGAGCAGCTGCATGTCACTGTCCGACAGGAAGGTCGCGAGCGCGAGCAAGGCGTTGGCTTTATGCACGATGGTACGATGGTCGTGATCGAGGATGCACGGCATCTGCTCGGCAGCGAGGTCACAGTCACCGTAACCCGAGTTTACCAGACGAATACCGGGCGAATTATCTTTGCGCAGTTAGACAACAGCAATGGGCGGGTGCACTAGGGCGAGGGTCAGAGCACAAAGAACGTAGGATCGAGAGCAAAGGACAGAGACTAAAAAGCTGACTACTGAGCCTTGGACGCTGAGCGCTAATGGCTAGCTGCTGAAACCTAAAACCTGACACCTATACTATGCGTGCACTGATTCAACGAGTATCGGAAGCGAGCGTCGTTGTCGACGGCGAGACAGTCGGGGCAATTGGGCATGGCCTGTTGATCTTGCTTGGTATCGGCCACAGTGATGGCGCCGCTGATGTACAGCCACTTGCGGCGAAAATCGCGAACCTGCGCATTTTCTCCGATGCTGAGGGTAAGTTTAACTTATCGCTGCTAGATGTAGGCGGCGCGGCGCTGGTCGTCTCCCAGTTTACCCTGTTTGCCGATACGCGGCGTGGCCGGCGTCCTGGGTTCGTCGATGCGGCTGCTCCAACACACGCGGCACCGCTGGTGGACCACTTTTGTGCTGCCCTACGGCAACTTGGTATCAATGTCGAGACCGGCCGGTTCGGCGCGATGATGGAGGTCAAGCTTGTCAACCAGGGCCCGGTTACGATCTGGCTGGATACGGCGCAGCAATGAACAGAAATCAGCATGATGTTCCTCCTCCCACGGACCCCTTAGACCACCTCGCCACATTCATTCGTCGACAGGGCCTGACGACGCCAGCACTGCTTACCCTAGGGATTGTGCGCCCGCTAGGTTTTGTGGCCGGACAGTGCCTGGCGCTGGTGCAGCCTATCGTCCCGGAAGCGCGGTGGCAGGCGCGTATAGGCCAGATGGCTGCTGACTTAGAGGACGAGGCTACATGGACGCGCCTCGAAAACCTGCTACAGTAGTACGGAGATTGACAGCTTTTTTCACTTCTTGTACACTCGGTGCGACGAAAAGCGGCGAAGTGTAAGGAAAGTGTATGGTATTTCCTACAGACCCTGCGTCCATTCTGCTGCTTTTGCTGCTTGGGATCACCCCCCTCCTTGTTCTGGTGTTCGCTCTTCGCGTCCGCTCTGGCCGTCTGCCGGCTTTACGCGCCTTGCCAGGCATCGCCCGCCTTCGTGCGCGCTTTGGTGATGTTGCGGAGTCCGGTCGCCCGCTTCATGTTGCCACAGGTACTAATCAAGGCAGCGCGGGTGCTACAGTCCCAACCGCCGAGACAATCGGCAGCCTAATGATTGCCCAGCGGATTGCCGAGGAAACAACCAAGCGTGGTGGTACCGTGGCCGCAACGAGTGGCGACATTGTGGCGCACATGGCGTTACGCGGAACGTTGCATCGAGCCTATCGGCAGGCCGGCTCTGCGAGTGACTTCCGCACGGACCAGGTTCAGCTTGTCGCCCAGAATAGCCCTGCCGCCTATGCCGCTGGTGTTAGCACGCGCTACGCTGTCGAGCCGATGACCGCAAGCGTCGTGGCTGGTAACTATGGCGCCGAGTCTTTGCTGCTGACCGAAGAGGGCGCGGCCAAAGGAATACCACAGGTCGCGGCGACCACAACGCTGACCGCTTTGCCCGTCCTCGCGTTAAGCGCCGACGCAACGCTGATTGGTGAGGAATTGTGGGCGGCCGAGGCCTATCTTAGTGATGCTGTTCCGCCCAAGGCACGGCTCCTTACCCATGATCTGCTGCGTTGGTTGCTGATCGCGCTGCTGCTTGGCGGCCTTTGCTGGCAACTGCTTGCCCTATTCGGCATTGTGCCTGGGCTCGCCTGAAAGGACGGGGTGCATGCCGCTTAGTGATTCGAAACGCTGGCTGCCGCTGCTAATTGCACTCGCCGCAGGCGGTATTACTCTCGCCTCATACGTGCAGCCGAACCCGATTAGCGACGGAGTGCTGCAGGTTGCCGCCTTGGTGACGGCCGGCGGGCTGTTGCTGGGGATTTTGAATGTGCTGAACGTCCACCGCAGGCGCATCGCTGCACGTGCACCCGACAGGCAGTACAGCCTGGTGCTGATCGCTGCACTGCTCGGGTCGTTTGTTCTTGGTATTCTGCCAAGCTTAGGCTTGCCGATCGGTGCGCTCCTGGCGGGAGAGGTCCTGCGCTATGTGTATCAGCCGCTGGCCGGCTCGATACTCGCACTGCTTACCTTTTTTGCGCTACGGGCAGCCTGGCGCGCCCTCCAATTACGGCCGGGCGAGGCGTCGATTATTCTCGGCGTAGCTGTATTCTTTTTGTTGGCAAGTGGACCCTGGGCGGCCTTGCTGCCGGGGCTCCGTGAAACTCTTGATTGGATCGAGGCCTATCCGGTGCTGGGAGTGGCTCGTGGGTTACTGCTTGGCGTTGGCATTGGTGCCCTTGTCGCTAGTACACGGCTGTTGCTTGGCTTCGATCAGCCCTACCTTGATCACTAGGAGAGCGTTGTGACCATATGCTCGCGCTGCGGCGCGTCTAATCCCCCAACAAATAAGTTCTGTGGTGAGTGTGGGGGCGCACTGGTGCCCATCGCGGTATCACCCAGCTCATCGCCGGCGGCTGAGCTCCCTCCATGGTTACGTGACGACGTTCCTGCCTCTGTAACGCCATCTCAACCGGCGCCTACGCCTTCCCAATCCGATCTGCCGCCTTGGCTGGCCGATATCGAGGTCGAGGACGAGTCGCGACGCGACGCCCCGGCGCCAGCCGCACCAGACTGGCTTGCCCAGCTGCAAGAGACCAGCGCTCCCGCGCCTGCTGCGGCCTCACCAAGTGAGGAGGAGCCTGAGTGGCTACGGGCAATCAACCCTCAGCCATCCGCTCAGCCGAATGCCGCAAGCGTAGACGATGATGTTCCAGCTTGGCTACGCGGGGATGATACGCCGGCGCCGGCTACTTCGTCCAGCGCGAGCGGCGAAATGCCAGAGTGGCTGCGCTCCTTGAATGCAGAGGCTCCTGCCGGCGCAACGACCACGGCGGATGAGCTACCAGATTGGCTGCGAGCAGATACGTCCGCGGGCGCGCAGACGAGCGCTACTCCTCCTGCTGACTCTAACGAGCTACCGGATTGGCTGCGAGAAGATGCATCCGCCGAGGCGCAAACAGCAGCGCCTCCCTCGGCTGACTCTAACGAGCTACCGGATTGGCTGCGATCCGACGCACCAAGCGACCGAACCTTGGCTGCACAGCCCGAAGCTGGCGATCTGCCCGAGTGGCTGCGACCTGTTGACGCACAGTCTGCGCCCGCCGCTGCAGTTCCGCCTGCCGAAGTGCCCGCGTGGCTCAGCGTAGCTGACGAGCGGTCTTCACTGCCTGTCGAGGCCCAATCGCGAGCTGTATCTCCTCCCGACGAGCTACCACCATGGCTGCGGGACGAGGAGACCCAACCAGCGGCTAGCGCGCAGCCCACTTTCTCGGCCGAGCTGCCGTCGTGGCTTACCGATTTCGACTCGCGTGATACAACGTCGGTGTCGCCGGTTGCCGAAACAGGTTTCGATGGCTCGCGCTGGGCTGACGACGGAAGGTCGGAGCAGTCGAAAACACAGCCGCGCGAGCCGACCGACGCTGCCAATTCTGAGGTGCCCCTATGGCTTGTGGCCGACGATACGGCAGAATCGGAGCCTCCGCGAACAGTAGCATCCGCTACGGCGCTTCCCAGCTGGCTCAGCACGGACGAGCCCGGGGCTGCATCAACCGCTCAAACCGATACGCGGCCATCATGGCTCGACGAATCGAATGCCGCGGATGCCGGAACGACAGACGTGGGTATTCCCGTGCCGGATTGGGGAAGTGAGTTCGGCGGATCACCTCAAGCATCGCAGGCATCTGCGGGAGGAGCTGATCTTCCAGCATGGCTTGCCGATACTGCAGATAATGGCGTGTCTACGTCTGCTGCGTCGACGCCAACCAGCTCGAGCGATTTACCAGCCTGGCTCGTCGAAGAGTCTCCGACCGCTGCACATACAAGCGTTGAGTCAGGAACGTTTTTGGGCGCCCCTGCCTCGACAGCTGCTCAAGGGAACGACGAACTTCCCGCATGGCTAGCCGGCGACGTACGCACGACCGAGGCCGAGCCCAGGGAGACGTTGGTGCCGGCTGCTCGTGACGATCTGCCATCCTGGCTGCACGACGAGCCGCGAGGTGAGACGCGTGCGGTGAATCCGCCAACCGCAGGCGATGATCCGAGCGCAGCCCAGGCGTTGCCGTCCTGGCTGCACGACGAG
>JADDQE010000110.1:15043-32402 GCA_016781525.1 bacterium
TGCACGACGAGCCGCGAGGTGAGACGCGTGCGGTGAATCCGCCAACCGCAGGCGATGATCCGAGCGCAACCCAGGTATTGCCATCCTGGCTGCTTGACGAGCCGCTAAGTGCAGCTCAATTAGCAGCGCAGACGAGTGCCGCTAGTGCAGATGATCAATCCCGAGCTTCGACGGATGAGGAATTACCGCCGTGGCTGGCGTCAACGGATGCTCCCTCCGGAGCTTCTGTGACCGAGGACGTGCCCGCATGGCTGACGTCGACCGATGCTCCCTCCGGAACCTCGACGAATGAGGAATTACCGCCATGGCTTGCCTCGACGGACCAGCCTGCGAGCGAACAGCACACGACGCAGGTGTACGACGTTCCCACGGATGATACACCCGCTTGGCTTAGCGCCGATACGCCTTCTGGTGCACAGATTGATGAAGCCCCAGAACGTTCGTCCAGCTCTGGGCCGGAGGCTGAAGCGGTGGAGCTTCCCGCCTGGCTCTCCGATAGCTCATCAGAAGCACAGGGTACACCTGCAAGTACTGCGACGGATTTGCCGCCTTGGCTGGCGGATATGTCGGATCAACCAGTGGCCGCGCAGCCGACACATGGGCTGCCCGCATGGTTGGATGAATCCTCGGAGCGAGCCCCGGCTGCCGACAAGCAGGCGGGAGGCCAGTCGGAGTTATTAGGTGGGCTTGACCTGCCGGCGTGGCTGCGGGATGACAAAGCGGCTACTTCACCACCTCAACCTGTCGAGTCCGCACCAACTTGGCTGCAGCGGGAAGAACCCGAGCCAGAAGAGGCTACGCCGCAGGTAGTAGCTATCCAGGCCACGCCTGCTCCGCGGATTGTACGCTCGCCGGAGCGCCTTGCGTCGATGCAGATGCTCGAGCAGCTGATGGCCGAGCCACCAGCCGAGCCCGCGCCGCAGCCTGCAGTTCGGCGCCGCTCGCGTGTACTCACGATAGCAATCGCCTTGGTCGCCCTGCTAATCGTCGGTGCCCTCCTCGCTGTTCTGCTGACCCAGCGCTTAGGCCTCGCTTTTGGGGCGGTTGCTGCCCCGGTGCCGGCAGCTGTGGCAGCCGCCGAGCTTGTCACAAATCTGCCGGCGAACCGGCCGGTGGTGCTGGCGTACGAATGGGACGCGCAGCGCCTGGGGGAGCTGCGGGCGTTGGAGGATACCGTGGTCGGCCAGCTGGCAACCCGTAAGGACGTTCCACTGATCTTTGTGAGCACCGATCCGCAGGGGGCATTGCTGGCAAACGAGCGAGTTGCGCAGCTGAATGCGCTCAACGATCAGTATCACCTTAACGGCCTCGGCTATGCCAATCTCGGCTTCAAGGCGGGCGGTCCGCTCGCACTGCGCCGGTTTGCCGCTAATGCGTCGTTCGGAACGCTTTTCGCGCAGGATGCAAGCGGCATCGACCTGCGCTCCAACGACGTCACCATGGAGAGCATGTGCGGCTCATCGACGGCCGCGGGCTGTAGCTGGGACAATGTGTCGCTGCTCGTCGTTATAGCCGACGATGTTGACGATGTGCGTGGTTGGTTCGAGCAGATACGCAGTGAGCATCCCGACTTGCAGACCTTGCTCCTGACCACGGCTGAGATCGCACCGCAGACCCAGCCATACGCTGCTGTGTCGGGAGTCACAGCGCTCTCCGGTCTTCATGACGCGGAGGCGTACGGGCGGGCACTTGGCGCTCCAAGCGAGCGGCTTGGCCGTCAGGTCGACGCCACCGCCATCGGCGGCGCCCTCTTCGCCGCTGCGGTCATCGTCGGAGGAGTCCCTGCCTGGTTTGTCGGCTGGCGCAGTCGACGGACAAACGTAACTGCTACGGAGGAACAGGCATGGGAGCGCTAGTCGGCGGGGGAATCGCGACCGTCCTGAGCCTGATGGTCTTGAGCCGGGCGCTGGGGGATAATCCTCTCTACCGCCTTGCGCAATACCTGCTGGTCGGCGTTGCGCTTGGGTATGCCGCGGCCGTGCTGACCGGACAGACCCTTGTTCCTGCGATCATGCAAGCTATCGACACCTCGCCGTCAGTCCCGACGATCACAATCATCGCTACAGCGGGCCTGCTCTTTGTGCTGTTAATCCCTCGATTCGGACGGCAGCGAGGCTCCACGTGGGCGAACATCCCGCTGGCGGTGCTCTTTGGCGTAGGCGCTGCAGTGGCGCTGGTAGGCGCTGCCCGGGGAACGCTTGTCCCTCAGCTGCTTGATACGATCGCGACCCGGCGAATCGATACGGTCGATCCGGCGACGATCGCAGGAACAGTGGTCCTGATTGTCGCTGTCGTCGTAACGCTTCTCTCGTTCACTTATCGGCAGCGCGGCGATCGCCCGACGAGTGGAGCACGCCTGCTACGCAGTTTCGGACGTGGATTGGTGCTGGCAACATTTGGCGTTTTTCTCGCCGCCGCGGTAACAACATATCTTACCGCGCTTGTGGCGCAACTTCAGGCAATGGCCGACTGGTTTACTCTTCTAGGTACGTTGTTCTAAGGGAGCCTCCTGTGGAACGTGAAGCAACAATGCCCGAGCACGGTGCGCTCCTGGTCGCCGAGATTGGCCTAGATGAGACCATCGTGACCCTGGTCGACATCGTCGATCAAAGCTACCGGTTCGTCGCAAGGGCAACTCGCCCAAGCACTTTTGGCCCACCCGAAGAAGATCCGACCCAGGCGATCTTAGCGGCGATCCGCCAAATCGAGCTGCGGGCAAGCCGCGCGCTGCTTCGGGGCGATGATTTGATCTTTCCGCAGAACGATGTGGGTGATGGTGTCGATGGCATCGTGGCGACAACAAGTGCCGCGGGCGTACTCTCGGTTGCGGTGGCGGGCTTATCACGTCACGCATCAGTCCGCAGTGCTACCCATGCAGCACGCAGTACATATACCGTATTACTTGAGACAATCGCGCTCGACGAAGGCGGTAAGCATCTTGGCCGTTCGATCGCCGCGCTGGCTCATTTGCAGCCAGACGTGATCGTTTTTGCCGGTGGGCTCGAGGGTGGCAACGTTTCCGCAACCCAGCGCTTGGGCCACATCGTAGGTATGCTGGCGCGTCACAGCGAGCGTCCACCGCTTGTGGTATTTGCTGGAAACAGCACGGCAGCTGAGCAGGTCCGGCAAGTAGTTGGCACCGACGTGACGGTAGAAGTTGTCGACAATGTGCTGCCACTGCCGAATCAGCCGCGGATTGAGCCGACGCGATCACTGCTACGGCGTCATTACACCGAACATGTCATCCCAAAGCTGCCTGGAGCCGAGCGGTTGAAAACATTGCGCTGCAGCCGTTTGGGCAGTACCGCCGAAGATCAGGGATTAATGGTGCGCTATCTAGCCCAGCGTTTCAATCGTAATGTCCTGGCGATCGGGTGCGATTCGGCTACGACTACCTGCCTACTCGCAAGCAATGGCCATTACTCAGAGGCGATCTATGGCCGGCTTGGCCTGCGTCTAGGCGCACTGGGTGTGCTGGAGCAGCGTGGGGCTGTGGCAATCCAGCGCTGGCTGCCTTTTGAGCTTTCGCCGGACGAGCTCGCCAATCGGCTGCTTAATCGGACGCTCCGCCCGCGTCAGATTGCGACCGATCTCGATGATCTGTTGCTTGACTACGCTCTGATACGAGAGGCATTAGGCGTTGCCTACGAAGCGCTGCGCGATGAGCGCAAGGATGCCCAGTTTGACCTCGTGATTGTGGGTGGGGCTGCGGCTGCTGCACCGCGACCTGGCCTCGCGCTGCTGGCACTGCTTGACGCAATCCAGCCGACTTACCGTGACAGTGAGCTGGCGATCAATATTTATCTCGATCAGTGGAGCCTGCTAGCTGCCAGTGGTGCTCTAGCGCGTATCGACGTCGACGCGGCAGCCTGTCTCCTGGAGATGGACGCGCTGAACAACACGCCGCTGGCCACAGTGATCGTGCCACGCGGTGAGTTGGCTGCTGGTAAGAAGATTGCAGATGTTGAGCTGAAACCATTGCAGGGCCCGCCAATCACTCAAGCCGTCCACGCGGGCGAGCTTGTACGGTTGCCGCTTGGACGAGGGAAGCGTGCGACCCTACGGATACGTCCGGTGAGCGGGATTGCGATTGGTCAAAACCAGGCAGGGACGGAAGTGCTGTCCGATGAAGCGGCGATTGTCGGCAGCGCGCTAGGCGTAGTGATCGACGCCCGTCCGCGGCCGCTCGCCCTACCGGACGACCTGGTGCAGCGGCGTGAACAGCTCATTCGCTGGATGGATGCGCTCGATGCCCTGCCACCCACGACGGCGTATGCGTCAGCTGACGCAGATCGATCCGGGGCTTCAGCCGATGAGCCGAGCAACGGGGTACACACAGAGCTAGACGGGGCAGCGCAGGAACCCGTCGCGGCGCCGGCAGGCGCCCCACCGCCGGCAGACGATCTGTCGACGCTGCGAGAAGGACTGGCGCTGCAGCCCCAGCCGAAGCGTGGGTTTTTCCGGCGCAAGTAACGGGAGGAGCCGATGATCGAGCGGATATGTCCTCATTGTGATGCAGGTAATCCAAGCGACCAAGCGTACTGTGGCCATTGTGGAACCTCGCTTACGCAGCCACTTGCCCGCAGGCCAGCGGCTGCGCTCGCTCAGCGCCCGATTACGATCCCCACACGCTGGAAGGAGACTGGCAAGGTCGTTGCGCTAGGCGTCGCGACACTAGCGGCGGAAGCAGGGTTGGCATGGCTTCAGCGGCGCCAACAACCAGCTGCAAGATCCCCAGCGCCAGCACCTCTCGCTCGGACGCAAGTACAGCAAGCGGCGCGGGTTATTGCCGTCGGCCGTCGGGTCACCGAGATTTGGAGCGGCGGCCAGCTCCAGCAGCGCACCGAAGAGCAGGTCATATGGCTGCCGCCGGATGATCGGCAGCCATAAATACGTTAGGTAGAACGAGCACAGCCGCGGCCGAGGGACGACCAGTTCCTCGGTCGTTGTTTGCTTGGCGTCAGCATTGTCCATTCGGTCAGGTGCTCGTGTGCGGCCCTCTCTGCTCGGCGTGAACCTGATAGCGCTCTCATCTCTGCTCAGGCTCTGCATCAGCGCGATATCGTCGTAGACCAGGAATCTCCGGAGTAGACTGCTTCCATCGGATGCACAATCTACACAGGAGGCACCCGCGATGGGTACAAACATTCGCTCGTTGAGCTGGCGCCGCTGGGGCGCCGCGGCTCTGATGAGTCTCACCACGCTAGCCGGAGTGACGCAGGCGCAGGCAACTCCCTGGACTAGCCGCTCAGCTTTTGCCCTCCCAGAGTTTGCGACCATCTGGCGCTCCAGCGACGAGGTCGTCGCGAGTGGTAAGACAGCACGCTCGTACACCTGGTGACCGCGGCCCTGGTTCGACTCCAAAGAGTTTTACCGCGCTTCATCCCTGGGTTTGCGGCAGGTGCAGTACTTCGACAAGGCGCGCATGGAGCTCAATAATCCATCGGTCACAGGCACTCCGAATACTGTGACCAACGGGCTGCTGACCGTTGAGCTGGTATCGGGCCGGCTGAAGGTAGGCCACTGTATTGGCCCTGAGGACAATCAACAGCGTCAGCCGGCAAACGTACCAGTGGCCGGCGACCCGGCTAACGAAAACCCCAATGCGCCGACCTACGCCTCCTTCCGAGGAGTAGCGACCTTCGATAATGGCTACCGCGATCCCGACCGTAATGGGCAGCGTATCGGCAGTGTGCTCGACAAGAGCGGTAACCGCACCAATAATGCCGAGCTCGCCAAGGATCCGGCCACCGAGATCGTGACCTACAACACCATCACCGGTCACAACGTGCCGCGAGTCTTCTACGATTTTATTCGGAATGGTCCGGTCGAAGCCACGTTCGCTTTTGGCTATCCGATCACCGATCCCTACTGGGTGCGGGCACGCGTAGCAGGCGTTGAAAAAGACGTGCTCGTGCAGCTCTTCGAGCGCCGCGTCGTGACATACACGCCCTCGAACGCGCCGGCGTTTCGTGTAGAAATGGGCAACGTCGGCCAACACTACTTCCAGTGGCGCTACCCGCACCTAGGCTTGCCCTGGCTATCGACCGATTTGAACGAGTTCAGCCCGCCGATCATGTTTGCGTCGAAGCGTGCGTCGGCCGATCATTGGGCAGTTTTCTCGATGGACCATCAAGGCCGGTCCGTCGTGCAGGTGACAAGTGGCCAACAAGAGACGGTTCCCTACTCGTGGCGGCGTGCCTACATCGGCGGCGACTACCCGCGGCTGATGACTGACTCACGGCGCGATGGTGGTACACGCAAGCTATTCAGCATTGCCATCAACAATTATCGGGATGTTCGGCAGCACTCCGTCAGCCAAGCGCCAAGCCACTTCTTCAATCCGGCTGTCTCGCCGGACGGCACGCAAATCATCCAGGTCGTACAGAACGGCGACGCGTCAGTGCTTGCAATTCAGCCGTTCAATCGTGACAATCCGCATCCGACATTCTTGAACTATAGCGATCAGCAGTGCACCTACCAGTCGCCGTCGTGGCTGCCGGACGGCTCAGGGTTGGTCTACGCCGCGGCGTGTAATGGCGCTAAGCTCGCACTGTATCGCGCGGATCTGCTGTACGACTATGTCGCGCAGGACGAGTTCATCGGGGCGCAGCTGATCAATGTGCGGGCGATCACGAACACGCCAGCGGCCGACAACTACTTCCCACGAGTTTCACCAGATGGCAGCAAAGTCGTCTTCTCGTCGAATCGAAACGGTCAAGGTGACATCTACCTGATCAATATCGACGGCACCGGCGAGCGCCGGCTCACCAATGATCCAGCCGATGATGGAGCCGCCTCGTGGAGCCGGGATGGTGAGCAGCTGATCTTTGACTCGAATCGCGACGGCGACTACGACATTTACCAGATGCATCTTACCTTACCGCTTCCAAACGCCGCACAGCTGACCAACAACAGCGTCGACGACCGCTGGCCGCTCTGGTACCAATAATCGCACGTCTGGCTCTACGCCCGAAAGCCGGAGCCTCCCGTGGACTCGATGTCTGCGGGAGGTTCTGGTTTGTGACGAAATGGTAACAATCATATCCGAGCCAAACGTCAAGGGCTCGAGCTTGCTACAATAAGGCGGAACGTGAGCGCACGAATGAGACAGCGCGGAGCCAAGTATGGCAGAGCATAACCACAAATCGAGAACACAGCGCGCGGTGCTGCTGGTCGACATGGATGCGTTCTTTGCCTCCGTCGCCATTCGCGAAGCACCGGAGCTGGCGCAGGTGCCGGTTGTGGTCGGCGGTCGGGCCAACGAGCGCGGCGCTGTGGCATCCTGTAACTATCTGGCCCGTCAGTTCGGCGTGCGCTCGGCGATGTCCTTGACCGAAGCGGCCCGTCGGTGTCCGCACGCCACGTTTTTGCCGGTTAACCGAGCGGCTGTTAGCGCTGCGTCGCGAGCCGTCCGGTCGATCCTGGCGGACTACTCAGATGTGCTTGAGGCTGCCAGCATCGACGAGTTTTATCTGGATATGACCGGGGCTGAACGAATGCTGGGTCCGCTTCCGTTCATCGCTGCGGCCATCCAACAGCGCATCTGGGATGCAGAGCAGCTGCCCTGCTCCGTCGGTGGTGGGACTAATAAGCTCATAGCCAAGATCGCGGCGGACGTCGCCAAGCCACAGGGGATTCGTGTTGTTCCCCCCGGCCAGGAGGCAAGCTTTCTTGCCTCAATGCCCATCAATGTCCTCCCGGGGGTTGGTCCCAAAAGTGCGGAGGAGCTCAAACGTCATGGATTGGATACTTGTGGCGCCGTTGCTGCACTTGACGGCGCAACCTTGACGCGCCTTGTGGGAGCATACGGCCGTGAGCTGCATGAGCGCGCAATTGGCCATGACGAGCGGCCAGTACAGCCGCATCGTGTGCGCAAGCAAATTAGCCAGGAGCATACCTTTCGCCAGGACACCGCGGATCGTGCGCTGCTGCTTGCGACCTTGCGCGACCAGAGTGAGACGCTCGGGGCGAAGCTGCGACGGGAGGGGCTTGCCGCTGCCACTGTGAGCATCAAGCTGCGCTGGGCCAATTGGGAAACGGTGACACGTCAGATGACGCTCGATCTCGCGACCGATCTTGACGATGTTTTATACACTGCGGCTCGCGGATTGCTGCAAACAGAGCTAGCGGCGCGGCGTTCGGCGGTACGGCTGCTTGGCCTTGCCGCAGCTGGCCTTCAACCACGCCAAACAACGCTGCTGGGTGACGACGAGCGGCATCGACGGCTGGCGGTAGCTAAGGACGCGATTCGTAGCCGCTGGGGCCCCCAAGCACTCCGTCGTGCGCAAACGCTGGGGCACGCAGACGAGGAGCTTTAGGGTAGCTTGTGTCCCGTCCACTTTGTACGCCTTAAGTTGGTTCTTGGAATTCAGTGTCCCTGCTAATATACGGTATTCAAATAGAAGGGAGCCCCGGGAGTATGCAGCATCGCAACCGTGACGGGCATGATCCAAACGTTGTCTTCTATGAGGAAGACATCATCGCGCTGCAGGAGCTGGACGCCAATGAGCTCTTTGTTCCGCTCGACCGTCTGTGTGGCACGCTTGGGCTCGACCCGATCGAGGAGTTCCAGGCCATGGCAGCTCACGGCGAGCTAATGCGCGGATTGCGATCCCTGGGAGGAGGGGTACGCGGTCTTAAGGTTGACCTCGTGCCCTTGTGGCTGGCGACGGTCGACACGGCCAAGGTCAAGCCTTCGGTTCGGGCGAAACTAGCCCTGTACCAGCAGGAATGTGCCTCGGTCCTATGGCAAGCGTTCAAGCCGCAAGGTTTCGGGCCGGAGGACACGCTGCTGCCCGAGCGCGGCGAGATGACACCCGCCGACCTGGCGTATCAAGGAATGATGGCGCAGGCAGCGCTAGCACGACAGCAGATGTTGGTCGAGCGCCAGCTGCAGACCAACCGGGTCGAGGGCAATCGCATCGGCCGGACCGAGCGTGATGAGCGCGAGTCGCCGGCTTTTGAGCTGGCACGACTGGTGCGGCGCGTAGCGCACACGTTGGCGGCTCGGTCACGACGCAACGAGTACGGGGGGGTCTTCAGCGGCCTGTACCGACAGTTTGGGATTAGCTCGTATCGCAATCTGCACTATGGTCGACTGCGAGAAGCGCTTGACTGGCTGGAGCGCTGGCATAGTGACATGTTGGGCGAGCCAGAGCCGCCGCCGGATATCTAGAGCGCACCGTACGAGGAGCACAGGCTATCGAACAACCGCTCGTTCAAAGCCTCTGCTCCTCGTGTTCTATACGTTGCCGGTGCTTGTGCCACGCGCCGCGGCGATCAGCTCGTACTTGAGCCGCCACAGCGCATCGCTCAACGAGACGTGGTAGATATGCGGGTGGATCAGTCGCCGGACGCCGGGATCAAGGCGCGCGACGTCCTCGCGTCGAACCCGTCGCATCTCCTCCAGCCCTGGCCACTCGTAGACCACACGACCTTCACGCAAAATCTCCTGGTGCAGCTGCTCAAGCGTCACCTCCTCACGGGAGACCGTGCGAGTTTTGGTAATATCACTGGGATGACGCAGCACCAGCTCGTCCATGTTTTCCACAACTTCGTCTGTTAGCGCCAGTAGGTCAGCCGTCGCGCGTCCGCGCCGGTCGTAGAGGCGCCACGCTCGCTTGTGGCCTGGATTCGCGGTCTTGTCGGGTGAGTCCGAGATTTTTACGGCGGGCTTCCAGCGACTCTCGTGCTGAAACGCGACCAGCTTATAAACGCCGCCAAGCGCGGGATAGCCGGTGGAGGTGATGAGCTGGGTTCCAACGCCAAAGACCAGCCGCTTGATCAACGACTCTGGCTCGATGCCCTCTTGCCGCGCCTCCGACCGAATCTGCGTCAAGATCTGCCAAATCACGAGCTCGTCCAAGTCGTTCGACAGCACGATCGCCGTGTCGGGGAAGCCGGCGTCGTTGAGCATCTTCGCCGCCTGAATGCTCAAGTAGGCAAGGTCACCCGAGTCGAGCCGAATGCCAAGCGGACGATGACCCTTGCGCTTCAGCTCCTCAAAGACCTTGATTGCGTTTGGAACACCGCTGCCAAGCGTATCCACCGTATCGACCAAGAGCAGCGTATCATCGGGATAGGTTTCGGCATACGCGCGGAACGCTCCGAGCTCCCCAAGACCGAGCACCATCGCAGCCTGTACCATGCTGTGCGCATGCGTTCCTTTCGGCGGCAGCCCCATCACGAGCGACATACCGAGGTTCGAACTGTAGTCGGCACCACCAATCAAGGCGGCCCGAGTTCCTGCATTGGCCCCGGTATCCTGCGCCCTACGCAGGCCGAACTCCAATACTTGACCCTCGCCGGCGCTTTCGCGCATGCGCGCCGCCTTGGTCGCAATCAGCGTCTGATAGTTGATGTGGTTGAGCAGCGCCGTCTCTAAGATTTGCGCCATCGCCATCGGCCCCTCGACGACGGTTAGAGGTACATGCGGGTGGGCAACTCGTCCCTCCGGGAGGGCGCGCAGGGAGAGGCCGTCGAATGAGCCGGAGCGTCTGAGCCAGGTCAGAAAATCGTCGGCGAAGAGCGGCTCCCCTGTCCGGCCGCGCTGTGCCCGCAGCTGCTCGATTTCCGTATCGCCAAAGGCCGCCTCCTGCATCCAGTGGACGAGTGGCTCGAGACCTGCGCTGATGCAATAACCGGCCTGGTGGCGGCGGTAGTCGGGGTACGAGCGAAAGAAGTGCTCGAAAAGCGCCGGCTGCTCGTGAATTCCTAGCCGAAAGTACACTTGCGCCATTGTTAGCTGATATTGATCGGTGAACAGAATGCCCTGTGCCAGCGCGGGCTTATGCATATCGTGCTCCTTCGTGGCCTGTATACCTTGCCGAAGCTATTGTGTGTGTATAACACAAAGTCGTAGCTTTGCCTAGGGGATAAGTCATCTTCCGCACCGCAAGATAAGGTCCGCGAACCTATGTACAATAGTGAAGACGGGCGTGCAAGACCTAACGGCAGTGGCAGTGTCGAGTCTCTCGGTTACTGCAGGGATGCCGGGCGATAGTTGCGCCGTCCGGTTCCGGCACTAACCGCTAAGTGTTGCGACGAGGAAATCAGGTATGGCGAACGTTGCGCTCATCCCGGCGCTGGCTAAAACATTACTTGCGATTGCCTGGGCTGATGGCGAGCTACATCCGGAAGAAGAGGCGACGCTCAAAGAGGTGCTTGGGCTGCTGCCGTCGATGACCGCACTTGACTGGGCGGTAATTGAGCTGTACATCGTAGCGCCAATCGAGACCAAGGAGCGCGAAGAGCTGGTGCAGTATCTGGTGCAACATATTCGCAGCTCGGCAGATAAGACGATTGCGCTGGAAGCGGTTGACGCGATGATGGCAGCTGATGGGGCGATACAGCCCGCCGAGGAAGCCTTTGCTCGCTCGGTGCGCGAGGTGATTGCCGCCACGGATGTCTCGGCACTCGGGCTGTTGCGGCGGGTTGTTGGGGGTACGATGCGCGCCGTGCCACGCCGCCAAACGGCGCTGGAAGTATGGCGTGTGAACCCTGTCTTATATCTGCTCCAAACACAGTTGCAATCAGACGTGGTCGATCAGCACGTGGCGACCACAGCTCTCGCCGCCGGCATCATGGGGCAGGTCGTACGCTTGACTCCAGCGGGCACGGAAACCCTGCGACCCGTACTGGTTGACGCCCTTCGCAACGATTGGGATGCAGGAGCACTAGCTGAGCAGCTAGCCGATGCCGCGCTCGCGCTGACCCATCGCAACATCGATTATCATCGGATCGCGCGTGAGCTGGTGGCACGTGCAGGCGAGGCCGAGCGCGTACGTTTGCTCGATACACTTTTTGCGATCGCGAATGCCGCCGACAATGTTGCGCCAGATGAGATCGACGAGATCCGGGTGATTGCCGAGCGGCTCAACCTGACTCGTGCCCAATTTATCAGGGCGAAGCTCAAGATCCCAGGAGTGGAGCGCGGTGGGCTTTGAGCCGATTAAAGTGGGAGTCATCGAGTTGGAACGTGCACTTGTCAGCGGGTGGAAGGGCGCTGTCCCTGTTCGCGATTGAAAATTACCCGCGCTTCGTTGATAATCAAGGCATGAAATTGCAGCCGTTCGTCCTTCGCATCCTAACACGTGGCCTCCAGACCTTGCTTGCGCTCCAGGTTGCTGTGATCGCCGTGCTCATCGCGATCGACTCCTGGCGCAAACGGTACCGCGACCAGGGCGGCTTTCCCCGCATGCGGCCTCCCGCGACAACGATCGGCGCGGATCAGGTGCAGCTCTACACCTACGGCGAGGATTTGTACACGGCCATGTTGGACGCGATCAGAAATGCCGAGCGTGAGGTACTGCTGGAAACCTTTATCTGGAAGGACGACCGGATCGGACGCCAGTTCAAGCACGAACTAGAACGAGCAGCCGAGCGTGGCGTCGATGTGTATGTCATCTTCGATAGCTTCGCGAACCTCGTCGTTCCGCGGAGCTTCAAGCAATTCCCTTCGACGTTGCATGTCCTCAAATATCGGGTCTTCCCACCGCTATGGCGTCTGATCGATCCGCGAAGCTACGGTCGCGACCATCGGAAAATTCTGGTGGTAGACGGTAAGACGGCGTTTGTTGGCGGCTATAACATCGGCGCGCGCTACGCGACACACTGGCGGGACACGCATGTCCGGCTGACTGGCCCGAGCGTCTGGGATCTGGAAAATGCGTTTATTGACTTTTGGAATATGCACTGCGAGGGAACGCTTCCACGTCTCGCGGAGTCGGGGACGCGCGTGTGGGAGGCGCGTATCAAGGTCCATCGTAACATCCCCCTGCTGTTGATCTTTCCGATCCGCGCAATGTACCTCGAAGCAATTGATCGAGCCCAGCATCACATCTACATGACGCAAGCATACTTCATTCCCGATAAAGCCATTCTTCGGGGCCTGCTAGCGGCGGCGGATCGTGGTGTCGATGTGCGCATCCTGTTGCCTGAAACATCCAACCATATCGTCGCTGACTGGTTGGCCCGTGGCTTTTACAGCAGACTTCTGGCTGGGGGTGTGAAGCTGCTCCTGTACCAAAACGCAATGGTTCACGCCAAGACGGCGACAATCGACGGCA
This sequence comes from bacterium, assembly GCA_016781525.1. Classification (GTDB taxonomy): domain Bacteria; phylum Chloroflexota; class Chloroflexia; order Chloroflexales; family Kallotenuaceae; genus LB3-1. The sequence continues at coordinate 28,114 of JADDQE010000110.1, forward strand.
TGTGGTCGACGATCGGTACTGCGAACATCGACCGGCTTAGCTTGGCCGGGAACTACGAGATCAACGTCGAATTTTATGATGAAGGCGTGGCCAAGCAAATGGAGCACATCTTTGACAACGATTCGACGAACACTCGGGAGCTCACGCTTGAAGAATGGCGCCGCCGCCCGCTCATCGCCAAGTTTAGCGAAGTGGTGTTGCTGCCGCTGCGCCCGCTGCTGTAGCTCCTCATCCAAACGATGCAGTTCTACGTATGCTTTTCTATAGCGGTCGCAGAGCGCCGGCAAGCAGGGCGCTCCTAGAATGGTAGTCGGGATGGTTGATAAGCTGCGGGGTCTGCTCGTCGGACTCCGTTTTCTAGTGCTGCTGAGTCTGGCTTTGCCACTGATTGGGCCTACGGTCGCCGCGGTAGAGCGTGAGTACGTTGTGGTATATGCGGCGGCGGAACAACCACAGGCCGCGCGGACGGCTTTGGCAGCGATAGGCGGCAGGATTGTTCATGAGAATAGTCGCATCGGCGTCGTCACGGTACGCTCCCACAATCCTTGGTTTGCCGACGACGTGGCGCGACAGCCGGCGCTGGCCGGAGTGGTTAGTCGGCATGTGGTCGGACGGGTTAGCGGGACGTTTCAGAGCTCCACTACCTTTGCGGGCAATCAGCGGTTATTGCCGTCGACGTGGCCGCTACAGCCATCCCCAGCAGCGGCCGAAGCAGAACCGCTGTCGTCGCTCCAGTGGAATATGCAGATGATAAACGCCGCACGGGCGCATCGGATCGAGCAAGGTGACAAGCGCGTGCTCGTTGGGGTAATCGATACCGGCATCGACGGCTCGCATCCCGATATCGCTCCGAACTTCAGTCGTGCGCTCAGCCGGAACTTTGTTCCGGACGGTGATGCAGTGGATGTCGACGAGGGTGGTCATGGGACACACGTTGCGGGTACAATCGCCGCTCCGCGCAACGCGCGGGGTATTGTGGGCGTGGCCCCAAATGTCACGCTGGTCAACCTACGTGCGGGTAATGACGAGGGATACTTCTTTCTTCAGCCGATGGTTGATGCGCTTACGTATGCCGCCGATATCGGTGTCGATGTTGTAAACATGAGCTTGTATATCGACCCGTGGTTGTTCAACTGCCCGAACAATTCGGCCGACTCGATCGCGGCGCAGCGCGAGCAGCAAACGATCATTACGGCAACACAGCGAGCGCTCGACTATGCCCGCGATCGCGGGGTTACGCTCATTGCCGCGGCTGGTAATGAGCATGTCGATCTTGATCATCCCCAGACCGATACAATAAGCCCGAACTTTCCCAAGGAGCGAGCCTATCCGCGTAAGGTCGACAATTCCTGCCTAGTGCTGCCGGCTGAGGGCAACGGCGTCGTCTCGGTTACATCCCTTGGACCGAGTGGGCGTAAGGCGTACTACTCCAGCTATGGGCTTGAGCAAGCCGACGTCGCGGCACCCGGAGGGGATGGCCATGACTTCCCGGGAACCCCACGCTATCGGCGGGCGGAGAACTTAATTCTCGCGCCCTATCCTGAGGCAGTCCTCAGGGCGGAAGGCGCGCTGCAAGATAATGGCGCTCCTGTAGAACCAGATGTTGTGCGCGACTGCCAGCCTGACCAGTGTACGTACTATCGTTACCTACAAGGAACGTCAATGGCCGCACCGCATGTAGCGGGAGTGGCGGCGCTCGTTATCAGCCGTTTCGGAGAGCCTGACCCGGTGCACGCCGACGGTATCACCATGGAGCCGGCGCGCGTCGAGTGGGTGTTGCAAAGCCGGGCGTCTAATCGACTCTGTCCCCGCGGCGGTACGCTCGCCTATCCCGACCTCCCCGAGCGGTTTACTGCCAGCTGTGAGGGTCAACGGAGTCAGAATGGCTTCTACGGCAGTGGAATTGTAGATGCGCGGAACGCCGTCCTGCGCCCGGGCCGCACTTGGGGCGGCGAGCTTACGGACGTGGATATAACGCCATAGATGCCATAACCTGCGTCGGCCCGACGGGTAACCTGAGTGTTTGGCGACATGGAAAGCCGATAACGAAAATTCTTGTTTTCACTACACGAGGGCGTATCTATTGGCGGTTAAGCGAGGTTAACTAAGTAGGCATATCCACGACAGTCCAGAAGGATCAAGTGTCCTGGTTTTTCCTTCCACGCACCCTCGCCTCTAAGTCGACACCATCATCCGCGAGTGGTCTGCTACTTACAGTTTGTGTATTGGCCGGGGTTGAGGTGCTGCGGATGACTTCGTTCCAGCAGCTCGATCCCCTGCCGATCTTTTTGCTGCTCATCGTTTATACCGCCCTGAGTGGTGGTATACCAGCCGGTTTGATGAGCGCTTTCCTAACCGTAGTCTACAGCTTCCACTACTTCACCGTGCCCGGCTCCTTCTTCCAATACAACGAACAGGAGCTTCAACGGCTGATCTCCAATATCGTCGTGATGCCGGTAACGGCGCTGCTCGTGGGGATGTTGAAATGGAGGGTCGACCGACTCGCTTCAGGAGAGCTTCGCGCCAGTGAAGACCGGTTTAAGGCGACGTTTGAGCAGGCTGCGGTTGGCATTGCGCATGTTGCCCTGGATGGAAGATGGCTCCGCGTCAACGAGCGGCTCTGTCTCATGCTTGGTTATACCCGAGCGGAGCTATTGCAGCAGCGCTTCCAGGACATCATGCGTCCGGTTGATCTTGACGACGACCACGACCAACTTCAAAATCTGCTTGACGACACGATCAAAACCTATACCCACGAGCAGCGCTATGTCCACCGCGATGGAACAGCGATGTGGGTCAGTGTTACGATCTCCCTGGTACGCACGCGCGAAAGCACCTCTGATTATTGTATAGCAGTCATCAGTGATGTCACCCGGCAGAAACAGGTGGAGCACGCCCTGCGCGAGAGCGAAGAGCGCTACCGGCGTTTGTTTGCCTCGAATCCGGAGGCGATGTGGGTCTATGATCAGGAAACACTGCGCTTTCTTGAGGTCAACGATACCGCCGCTGCACGCTATGGCTATAGTCGTGCCGAGTTTAGCGCTATGACGATCCGTGATATTCGCCCAGCCGATGACCTTCATTTGCTCGACAGGAGACTAGAGGAGCACTTCGAAGGTACCCGTTTCTCGGGTATGTGGCGTCATCGCAAGCGCGACGGAACATTGATCTGGGTCGATATTGTCAGCCACGCGATTGATTTCGATGGCCGCTCGGCTGTGCTGGTCTTGGCTACAGATATGACGCAGCGCAAGCAGGCTGAACTGGCGCTCGCGGCCGAAAAGGAGCGCCTGGCGGTTACATTACGGTCGATCGGTGATGGCGTGATTACCACCGATACGCAAGGCTGTGTGGTGCTCCTCAATCCAGCGGCCGAGGCTTTGACGGGCTGGTCACAGGCTGGAGCCGTAGGAGCGCCCATCGACCGAGTATTCCCCATTATCGACGAGAGCACAAGGCTGCCGCTAGATAATCCCGTCGAACGGGTGTTAGAAAGCGGTCAAGTGGTCACGCGCGCAAAACCGCTGCTGCTCCTGAACCGGGCCGGCGCCTCCCGCGTCATTACCGACAGCGCTGCCCCAATTCGTGACCACGATGGGCGTACCATCGGCACGGTGCTTGTGTTTCGGGATATTACGGACCGAGCAAAGCTGGAACAGCAGCTCCAGCAGGCGCAGCGGATGGAAAGTATTGGTCTGTTAGCCAGTGGTATTGCTCACGATTTCAACAACTTGCTTACCGGCATCATTGGCACAGCTGACCTGGCCTTGCTCGATCTGCCGGAAGATGCTCCCCTGCGGGAGGACCTGCAAAACATTAAGAAGCAGGGGCACCGTGGAGCAGTGCTCACCAAACAGCTGCTCGCCTTCTCACGTCGGCAACTTCTGGAACCAATCTTCGTTAACCTCAACGACACGATCCGGGAAGTCGAAAGCTTTATTCGGCGGGCGATCGGAGCTCACATCCACTTCGTTTTCGTGCCTGAGCCGGCACTTGCGACGATCTATGTCGATCCTGTGCAAATCGAACAGGTGCTGCTTAACCTATGCATCAATGCACGGGACGCGATGCCCCACGGCGGGCGGCTGGTGATTACGACTTCAAACGTGGATCTCGACGAAGCGTTCTGCCGTACGCATGTTGATGCCCGGCCTGGTTGCTACGTCCAGCTGGTGATTGCGGATACCGGGCAAGGCATGGACCAGGAAACCATGCAACATATCTTCGAGCCGTTTTTTACAACCAAGGGTCCCGGCAAGGGCACCGCATACGCATCAAGCTAAGGCAGA
>JADDQE010000238.1 GCA_016781525.1 bacterium
CTACTCGATGCTTCCCAAATCGAGGCAGGGCGACTGCGTCTAAGATTAGGCCCTGTACAGCCGAGCCGAGTAGTGCGCAGCGTGGTGCGCCAGCTCGCTGGACGGATTGGCAATTTGAGCGTGCACGCCGATTTACCTCAGCCACTGCCACCTATCAGCGCCGACGCCGATCGCGTTGAGCAGGTACTCCTTAATCTCTTAGATAATGCGTGCAAATTCGCGCCGGCCAACAGCGTCATTACCCTTCGTGCTGTACCAGAACAGGATGCGATTGTGTTCAGTGTTCGCGATTATGGCCCTGGGATTGCCCCAAGCGATCACGAGCGCATCTTTGAGCGCTTTTTTCAGAGCATGCCGCCGGCAGATGGCGTTGCACGGGGTACTGGACTCGGCCTCGCAATATGTAAATCCCTCGTCGAAGCACACGGTGGCCGCATCTGGGTCGACAAGCACGTAACCAACGGTACGCAGATCAGCTTCACGCTGCCCCGAGCGCACCCCGTTGAACCCAAGGACGAGCCATCGCTAGCGCCGAGAGCGCGCCTAGGGCACGAAGTGGCACATGTGCTGGTCGTCGACGACGAAATGGCCGTGCGGCAAATGCTGGCTGGTAGTCTACGCAACGCCGGCTATGCTGTGCACGCTGTAGCGGAAGGACAAGCTGCGCTCGAGTATATTGCCGCCGAGCAGCCCGACTTGGTGGTTTTGGACCTGATGCTGCCTGGGCAGGATGGCTTTCAAATCTTGCAGCAAATCCGCGACTGGTCGAATGTCCTGGTGCTGATGCTGACTGCTTCTCCCGAGCCGGAAAATGTCGTGCGTGGGCTACAGATTGGCGCCGACGACTACGTGACCAAACCTTTCAGCATGGACGAATTTTTGGCGCGAGTGGCGGCCCTCTTGCGGCGTGGCAGCGATACCCTTGCCCCCGATACTCAGGCCATCTTCCAGCATGACGTGCTTCAGATTGACTGGGCCCGCCGCACTGTGCACGTGGATGGTCAGGCGGTCGATCTTACTCCGACCGAATTTCGCCTACTCTCGGTCCTAGCGCGGCACGCTGGTCAAGTCCTAACGCATAGTCAGCTGTTGCAGCAGGTTTGGGGGTACGAGTACGAGGGTGAGAATCAATACTTATGGGTACACATCGGCCGGCTGCGACAAAAGCTCGAGCCTAACCCGAAAGCGCCTCGACTGATCTTGACCGAGCGGGGCGTCGGCTATCGGCTTGCGAGTGAAGCACAGCCACATCTGGCGGGTAGAGGTTTGTGATGCGGTGGACATTGCTCATCCTCGTTCTGCTTTGGGCGACTAGTGGTTGTTCCTCAGCATCTCGCTCAGAAACAGGTGCCGCCCAAGCGGCCGTGACTCTCGCTACAGCAACGCCGCTACCCACGCCGACAATGCCGCCGACAGCTCTCCCGGGCACGAGCGCCGATCTACGTGAAGCCAGGGCCGTCGCTGAACAATTCGGCGATGCTGTAGCGCACGACGACGAGCTTGTAGCGCTGCTAAGCCTTAGCCCCAAGGCACAGAAAGTGGTAGCCGATAGCGGACTGAACTTATTTCTTGGACAAGCCGACCGCCCGACCGTCATACAGGTGCAAGGTGTACGCATCGACGGCGATGTTGCAATGGTACAGTACATAGTTCACTACGCATCCGGAGATAAGCTCCTCCAGCTGCGCCTGGTTCGTTTAGCTGGGCAGTGGCGCGTCGATGGTCGAGTGGACCAGTAGGAACGCACTATGGCGGCAACGCATGAGCAAGCAGCACCGATGATCGATGCCCATGGCTTACACAAGCGCTTTGGCAGCACGCTGGTGTTGGCCGATCTTTCACTTCAGGTGCAAGCTGGCGAGATTTTCGGACTGATCGGACCGAGCGGTTCAGGAAAGACCACCACCATCCACCTCTTTTGCGGACATCTGCGTCCTAGTGGGGGCGCGGTAACTGTTTTGGGAGAAGAGCCGAGTGCCTTTTCTGCGGCTGCTCGTCGACAGATTGGGTACCTGCCCCAGCAGTTTATCCTCTACCCCGACCTCACCGTCGAGCAGAATGTCGCCTTTGCAGCAGGGCTTTATGGCTTGAGTGAATGGCAGTGTCGCGACCGGATTCGAATGTCATTGGAGCTAGTCGAGCTTTGGCCGGCCCGCAAGCGAACGGCTCGCGCACTTTCCGGTGGGATGCAGCGCCGTCTGGCGCTGGCAGCCGCACTCGTCCACGATCCCCTTCTGCTCTTCGCCGACGAGCCAACCGCGAACCTTGATCCAATTTTGCGCGCTAAACTTTGGACGCATTTCCGCTCCCTGTGCGATGCAGGGCGAACACTACTGGTGACGACGCAATACATCGACGAGGCCGAATATTGTGATCGGGTGGGCCTGATGTTTGACGGCTCCTTGATTGCCGAAGGCCAGCCGGATCAGCTGCGGCGGCAAGCGTTTGAAGGCGATCTTGTCGATATCGTGCTATCGGAGCCGCGCGCAGCGCAGCATCTGGATCTCCTCACCACGACCGAGCACGTCGGGGAAACGTTCCTCATCCGCCCGGATGCAATGCGTGTTGCCGTCGAACGCGCCGACCTAGCTATCCCGCAGCTGATTAGCGCACTGTCGACATCCGGTGAGACGGTTCGATCCGTCTCCCAATATCGACCGACCTTCGACGAAGTGTTTATCCGCCTGATCGAGCAGCATAGCGGTAGACGCCCGCCCCTAGGACGACTGCAGACGAGTGCAACCAGCGAAGGGTGAGATTTGTGAGCGCTGTGAACTACATTCTAGCGGTCACCATCAAGGAAATGCGCGAGCTGCTGCATCGTCCCGCATTGGTTCTAACGCTCATCCTTGGACCCCTTTTGATCCTGATTGTGTTCGGCATCGGCTCAGATGCGAACCCCAAGCCTCCACGAGCGATAGTGGTCATGCCGGAGGGCCAGGGCCAGCCACGTCTGTTGCAAAACTACCAGCGGCAATTCGAGGAATCGCTCACCATTACCGAGTACACAGATAACGAAGCATATGCACGGGCGCAACTACGTAGTAACAGCGTCGATGCGGTTGTAATCTTGCCACTGTCGCCGTTTGAAACGATTGCGGGTGGCGAGCGGGCCACAATCCGTGTGCTGTACAACGAGATCGACCCGCTCTGGCGCGGCCTCGTCCCACGGTTCGTTCAGGCCCTAGCAGGCGAGATCAACCGAGAGCTCTTCTTGCAAAATGCAGGTGAGCAACAAGGCGCGCTGACGAGTGCCGCGGATGACTTGGGCGCTGTCGTGGCGGTCGTTGACCAGGCGGTTGAGGCGGTCGAGCGCGAAGATTGGCGAGCCGCGCAACGCGAGGTTCAGGCCGCTCTGGTGCTGGTGAACCGGTCGGCTGAGTTAATCGCAGTGCTGGGCCCTCAGGCCGAGCCGTTAGGGGCCCAAGTCGAGCGTGCTCGCAGCCGGCTGCTCCAAGCCCAGGCTGCGCTTGAAGTGGTGGAGCAGGCTGTGGCGACGCCGACCTCCGAATCGGTCGAGTCGCAGCTGGGCCTGATGCAAACGCGTCGCAACCTCGAGGGGCTACGTAACGCCATCATTACGTACACCGCAGTGCCGCCCGAGGTCGTGATCGCGCCGCTCGCAGTGGAGACGCAGCTAGTGGCTCGCTTCGAGCCGGACTTTATCACGTTTTTCGCTCCGGCGATTGTGGCGCTGCTGCTGCAACATGTGGCGGTGAGCCTCGGCGCATTGGCTTTGGTGCGCGAACGACTTGCAGGCACGTTCGACCTGTATGTCGTGGCGCCGATCTCAAACGTATATCTGCTGTTAGGCAAGTATCTGGCCTATGTTGGCTTCACCATAATGATTGCATTTATTTTACTGGCGGTGTTGTTAGCAGGGCTTGGCGTCCCCTTGTTCGGTAGTCCGTGGCGCTTGGTCCTAACTCTCGTCTTGCTTGCCCTTGCGTCAGTCGGCCTCGGCTTTACGCTATCGCTGCTTGCCACATCGGAGCGGCAGGCGGTCCAATTTTCTATGCTTTCGCTGCTTGGCATCGTCTTTTTTAGTGGCTTTGCCCTGCCCTTGGATGCCCTGCGTCAACCGGCGTTAAGTATTTCCTATATGATGCCTGCCACGTATGGTGTAGTCTTGTTACAGGATGTCATGCTGCGTGGTCTGCCAGGCAGCAACCGTTTTCTGCTCATCCTCACGCTTATCGGCACCGGTCTCTTTCTGCTCTCCCTTAGCCTGCTCAGCTGGCGCACACGCTCGCGCTAATCTCCGCTTCAGCCTATCGTGCGCCTAACAATCCCCGATGTACTCATTGTTAGCCTGACGCAAGGTGGGGTGCTCGCTCTTTTAGTTGCGGTTCAGGGACCCTTGCTACCCTTGCAGCACGCTCCACTTGGTTTTATGCCGGGAGAGCACACGGAACGCCGACGTGCTCCTGATATAGCGACAAACTGAAGGAAAGGGGCTGCTACATGAACCGCAACTACACGCTTGTTCGATTAGCCCTGATGGTTGTAAGCCTGCTGGGCCTCATGCCATCGACGGCAAGCGCGACAACACCGGCAATCGCGCCAGTGTTCCGTGATTACTACGCTGCGCACCAGGGGTGGCGCGTCCTTGGAGCGCCACTCACGAATCTGCTTACAATCGGTGACCGTGAGGCACAGTACTTCGAGAAAGGCCGGATTGAGGATCATCGCGGAACCGTAGCTGACCGACACTGGGCCTTTATGTTTGGAAGACTGAGCGCGGAGCTCATGGAGCGGGCACCCGAGCAGCCTGTCAACGCGACCAAGACCACCTACGCGGAGCTAGCGCGGGTGGCTGAAGCGCAGCACCGACGCGCGGCCCCCATCGATTTTACGGGTGGCACCATCGCGGTTCAAGATGGCATTTTTATCCCATTCGACCCACAGCTGCGACCTGCCTCGGGATATGTTGTACCGTTGTACTTCTGGACCTATATCAACCAGCCCGAGCTGTTCCCTGGAGGCTGGCTCCATGACGTTGGGCTGCCGATGTCGCCAGCGTTCCTCACGGATACTGTGAAGAATGGGGCCCGGCGTCAGATCATGATGCAAGCGTTTGAGCGGACAGTGCTGACGTACGATCCCCAGAATCCAGAAGAGTGGCAGGTCGAGCGCGGCAATATTGGAGCCGATGCCGTCAATCTGTCCCGAGCAGTTGGCAAGATCGAGCTACCGGAAGCTAACGCTGTTGTCACTCTGCCACTCCGTATCCTCGCGCGGGTTGGCCAGCCAGGCGAGACTCTGACGGTCGCGCTACGCTGGGCGAACGGTGTGACGCTATCCCGCTCTATGAGTACCCTGAGCGGGGAGAATGGACAGGGGCTTTTGATCGGGAGCCTCGATTGGCTCACCGAAAGCCGCCCTCCACAGCCGGCGGCGCATGCAGCAACACTGGAAATCCGCGACTCAAGCGGGACGGTCCTCGGACAACAATCACTGCAAGTGCTGCGCTGGGACGATCCGGATGTGCAGCGTGTGAAGCTGTACTGGTTACTCGGAGATAACATTCGGGATATTCAGCAACACGTTCCACGGACCCTGCAGATCGGAACTGCTGCTCTGCGGGAGCTGCTCTGGGGTCCTAAACCCGGTAACCTAGCTGGGTTCCGCACAGCAATTCCATCACCGCAGGAGGTGTTGACCTATCGGGGTCGCACAGACGGCTGGGGTGAACGGGTAACTCTGCGGAAGCTCACAATCGAGGATGGGACGGCTACCGCGGACTTTGGGCGTGAGCTGCTTGCTTACGGCGGAGATACAGCGCGAGCTACATTGATTGGTCGCCAAATTTCGCGTACATTACTCCAGTTCCCTTCCGTCCAGCGAGTGACAATCCTGGTTGAGGGAGAGCTAGTACCGGCGTTGCAGCCCTAGAGCCTACGCCCCATCGCGATACGCCGCGTACTGGCCGAGCACAGCCGGCTTGCGAATAATCCCAATGCAATTCGTGGGCTATGTTGCGCCGTGTGAAAATGATCGTTCCCGGTCCTACCACGTACCGCTGAGCCTCTCCCCGCGAGCAGCCGGCTGCTCGCGGGGCTTCTTGAACAAGGAGCACCAATGCCAGTTAAGGCAGTGATTTTCGATGCCGACGGCGTCGTGCTGATTCCAAAACGTTTTTCGGACTATCTCGAGCGCGAATACAACATCACGCACGTGCAGACGCACGATTTCTTCTACGGCGCTTTGGAGGAGTGCATTCGTGGCCGCGGCGATCTTAAGCAGATGTTGCCTCCCTTTCTGAGGCAATGGGGTTGGCCCCACTCATCCGACAAGTTCTTGCAAGAGTGGTTTGACTATGGGAATGCGGTCGACCAGCGCGTTCTCGAACACAGGAAACCTCCCGACGCTGGAGCATGACTGCTCCAATGTCGGGAGGTTAAGAAAGCGGGCAAGCTGGGTTACTTCTTCGAAAGCGTTGCCTTGAGATGCTCGCGGTTCAGCATGGCGATAAAATCCATGCTGATTTCCTTAGGACACGCCGTCGAGCACTCGCCGATATTGGTACAGTGACCGAAGCCCTCACTGTCCATCTGGCGGACCATGTCCAGCACGCGCCTTTGTCGCTCGGGCTGGCCTTGCGGCAGCAGTGCAAGCTGCGAGACCTTAGCCGCGGTAAAGAGCATCGCCGACGCATTCGGGCACGCAGCAACACACGCACCACACGCAATACAGGCGGCCGCATCCATCGCCAGGTCAGAGGCATCCTTGGGAACCGGTACGCTATTCGCTTCGGGGGCGCTACCGGTCGACACGGAGATATAGCCGCCGGACGCGATGATCCGATCGAAGGCACCCCGATCGACCACTAAGTCCTTCAGCACCGGAAAGGCACTTGCGCGCCACGGCTCGATATAGATCGTGTCGCCGTCCTTGAAGCTGCGCATGTGCAACTGGCACGTGGTCGTAGCGCGCTCTGGCCCATGGGCGAGACCGTTGATCATCAGGCTGCACGTGCCGCAGATGCCCTCACGGCAGTCATGATCAAAGGCAATCGGATCTTCGTCGCGTGCGATCAACTCCTGGTTGACCGAATCCAACATTTCCAAAAATGACGTATCCGGGCTGATGTTCTTGGCCTCGTACTTGACCATCTTCCCTGGCGACGTGGCATTCTTCTGCCGCCACACGTGTAGCGTCACGTTCATTTTTATCTCCACGAAGAGCATGGAACAAAGGCCAGGCTGATCCGTTATTCTATGCTTTCTGTGCTCTGTTCTATTTATAGCTTCGCTGTGCAAGCTGCACGTTCTCAAAGCTGAGCGGCTCGCGGTGCAGCACGGGCTTCTCGCCGAGCCCCTTGAATTCCCATGCAGCGACATACGCAAATCGATCGTCGTCGCGCAGGGCTTCGCCTTCCTCGGTCTGGCTTTCCTCGCGGAAGTGGCCTCCACACGACTCGACCCGGTGGAGCGCGTCCAGACACATCAGCTCGCCCAGCTCCAGGAAATCTGCCACACGCCCAGCCTTTTCCAATTCCCCATTAATGTTATTGGATTCACCGGTAACCCTGACATTCTCCCAGAATTCGGCGCGTAGCTCTGGAATTCTCGCCAGCGCGCGTCGCAGCCCCTGGTCGTTGCGAGCCATCCCGCACTCATCCCACATGACCCGGCCGAGCTCCCTATGGAACGAATCAACGGAGCGCTTACCCTTGATCCCCAGTAGGCGCTCGGTGCGCTGATTAACCTCGGCCTGCGTCTGCCGGAACTCGCCTCCCTCGAGGTTGAAATCGCCCGCCTTGACCTGGGCTAGGTAGTCGCCAATTGTCAGCGGCAGAATGAAGTAGCCGTCCGCCAGCCCTTGCATCAACGCGCTTGCACCCAAACGATTTGCCCCGTGGTCGGAGAAGTTGGCCTCGCCGATCACAAACAGGCCCGGAATCGTGCTCATGAGGTTATAGTCGACCCACAGCCCACCCATCGTGTAGTGGACGGCGGGATAGATGCGCATCGGCACCTCGTACGGGTTTTCGGCGGTGATCCGCTGATACATATCGAAGAGGTTGCCATAGCGTTCCCTGATCTTTTCCACACCCAAGCGCTTGATTGCATCCGCGAAATCAAGGTACACGCCCAAACCACCCGGTCCAACGCCACGACCTGCGTCGCAAACTTCCTTGGCGCTGCGTGACGAGATATCGCGCGGCGCAAGGTTGCCGAAGCTAGGATACTTGCGCTCCAGGTAGTAGTCCCGCTCGCTTTCAGGAATCTCGTGTGGAGGACGGGTATCGCCTTGCCGCTTTGGCACCCACACCCGACCATCATTACGCAGCGACTCGCTCATCAGCGTCAGCTTCGACTGATGCTCGCCGCTGACCGGAATGCAGGTCGGGTGGATCTGAGTGTAGCAGGGGTTGCCGAAGAATGCACCTTTACGATGGGCACGCCAGATCGCCGTTGTATTAGAGCCCTTCGCGTTCGTCGACAGATAGAAGACGTTGCCGTAGCCACCGGTCGCAAGCACAACCGCATCACCCGCGTGCGCCTCGATCTTGCCGGTCACCATATCACGCGTGATAATGCCTTTGGCCTTGCCGTCGACCAGCACTAGGTCGAGCATTTCGGTACGTGTGTCCATTTCGACGTTGCCGAGGCCGATCTGCCGCTGCAACGCCTGGTACGCGCCGAGCAGTAGCTGTTGGCCAGTTTGACCACGCGCATAGAAGGTGCGCGAAACCTGAGCGCCACCGAACGACCGATTATCAAGCAAGCCGCCGTACTCGCGCGCGAAGGGCACGCCCTGGGCGACACATTGGTCGATAATATTCACGCTGACCTGCGCCAGACGATATACGTTCGCCTCGCGAGCGCGGAAGTCGCCACCCTTGACCGTGTCGTAGAAGAGCCGGAAAATGCTGTCGCCGTCGTTGCGGTAGTTCTTGGCCGCGTTGATCCCGCCCTGCGCGGCGATGCTGTGAGCGCGACGCGGGCTATCCTGGTAGCAGAAACATTTGACCCTGTAGCCAAGCTCGGCCATTGTCGCGGCAGCCGCCGCACCGCCGAGCCCAGACCCGACTACAAGCACGGTGTACTTGCGCTTGTTGGCAGGATTGACCAGCTTCATTTTGAAGCGGTGCGTATCCCATTTATCTTGGAGCGGCCCCGCAGGAATCTTGGCGTCGAGCGTCCTTTGCAAATCAAGTGAGCGCCGAGTACCAACGTCCGTGGACGTCGGCCGAGTTTGTGTATCGCTCGCCATCTTAACAGATCTCCAAACTAGGTAAGGAAGCCGGCCAGCACGGCGACCGGAAGCGCAATATTACCGATGACAACGGCGAGGGCTGTCAGGACCGCAATTCCCCGCAGCACCCCGTTCCACGTCTGATTGTTAAGACCAAGCGTTTGGAACATACTCCACACGCCGTGGTACAGATGCGCCCCTAGGGCTACCATCGCAATGATATAGATAACCGATACATACCAGACCTGGAAGCCGCTAACCACGTTATGGTAAACATCGCCGTGGATGTAGTTTTGGTGCGCCGTGCCAGTGGTGAAGTGCAGAATGTGATAGATCACGAACAGCAGAATGATCACGCCGCCCCAGCGCATAGTTAAGGAGGCATAGGTCGCGGCCTGTTTTTTGTGGTAAGCGTACCGCTGCGGACGGCCCGCGCGGTCCTGCAGCGTCAATTGCGTCGCAGCAACGATATGCAGCACCACCGACACTAACAGCACAATCCGTGCGATCCAGAGCGCCATCCCATACGGCAGCGCCGGTGCGCCCACCGTGCGGAGAAATTCGGCATACTCGTTCAGATGCTCGCCGCCCGTAAAAACCTTGAGGTTGCCGAGCATGTGCGCTACGACGAAACCGACCAAGATCAGGCCGGTCAGCGCCATGACCACCTTCTTGCCGACAGATGTGCGATAGAGCGCAAGAGCAGGAGCCATCTCCGCTTCCTTTTGCTACAAGCTGTTCAACAGTCTGTCCGCCGCCACGCTACCCTCCGTCCCGTGCTGCAGTGGAGTTTCGGCAGCACCAACGTTAGGAGTTACAGATTCATCACATTATCACGTTCGGTGCTTGAACAGCACATGGGATGTGTTGATATCGGCAGCAGCGGTCAAGCAGATAGACGTATGGACAGCGTTCAACTATTCCATGCTTATTTTACCACTTCATAGATAGCTTAAAGCAGCTAAACCAGGCGTCGGGGCTCCTGGCTCGACTGTAGGACCCATCGGTTCGTGGCCGTAGGTCTTTTGACGCAACATCGACACGGCTTTGGGACAGCTAGGCTTCACTCGATCGTCCAATGGTGACTCGAGCGTCGGCGGGTAGACTATGACCATCAGCAGCAGGACATCTCACGATCAAACTCGTACTGGTTGGCAGGGAAAATCGACGCAGCCAGCGTTGGGTAGAAGCTAAACCAGATTGTGAGGTTGCGTTATGAGCCCATCAGCATACGCCACGAAGCCGACCGTTGGAATGTACTTGACCTTTAGGGCCGGCAGCTCCGCACTCGCCGGTATTCCCGGACGCGTCACCTATGTCTGGCCGCGCTTCCGCTCAGGCGACTACCTGGTGACCCTCGAGTACGCTGAGCCCGTCAAATTCCGCAATGCGCTCATTAAACACATCGACGCATTTGTAAGCGAGCTAGAGCAGGCAGCCGCGGTGAACATGTCTCAGATGAGCAGACGAGTTCAGGCCGGGACGGTTGAAGCACGGCCGCTGCAGGAGCGCGCCGGACTCGCCCGCTAGTGCCAACGTGCAATGCTCGCAGAAAAACACCGCGCCGCACCTTGCCGGTGCGGCGCTCATAAAGGGTCAAGAACTGGTTCCCCTAGCCAATCCGGTGGTAGCCACTCCGATAGTAGATCAGTGGCTGCGCGTTGTCCTGCGTGTTCGTCGTCAGCACCTCGCCCACGAAGATCGAGTGATCACCGCCTGGATATTGTGCCACGACGCGACATTCAAGCGTGGCGATTGCGGCGTCCAGCAACGGGGCTCCGGTATGACCCGCGTGGTGGGGAACCGCGGCAAATTTAGCTGGATCGCGCGTGGCAAAGTGTCGCGACAAGTCTTCACTGCCCTCGCCCAATATGTTGACGGCGAAGTGACCGGCCTGCTTGATTAAGGTATGCGTCGTCGCGCGCCGATCTAGGCAGATGAGCACCAGCGGCGGGTCAAGCGACAGCGATGAGAACGAGGCGACGGTGCTCCCATGATAGCAGCCACCATATGACACCGTCACGACGGTAACCCCCGAGGCAAAATGACCGAGCACGCGCCGGAACTGGCTGGGATCAATTCGAGTCGGCTCCTCCCTTACGGTCTCCGTCGCAAAGGCTGAGACTGATGATAGATAGCTCACGATATTGCGCTCCTCTACAGAATTAGTTCCGACGGATGCGTAGGTGCTCGGGCCGGAATGTCGCGGGCGCCTGCTGCAGGAATGAGGCGAGCGCCACCAGCTCACGACCAAGCTGCTCCAGCTCCCCAACCAGCTTGCCTTCGACCTGCTTGGCGGCGTTGAAGTCCTTGGGATTGGCATATACGGCGCGTGCCAGCGTCTGCGCGCCGAAAAAGCCGAAGAGCGGCCGCAACTGATGCTCCAACACAAGATAATGATGGTCGCTACCGCCCGTCGCCAACAAGCCGACGACTTTGCCGCGCAAGGGATCCTGGCCGTTTGGATCGTTGGGCACAAGGTCGAAGAAGTTTTTCAGCGCACCCGTGTACGACGCGCGATAGATCGGCGTGGCCACCAGGTAGGCGTCGGCCGCTTCGACCAGTGCTAACGCGGCCTGCGTATCCGGGCTGTACTGTTCCGGCGCGCGGCCATCACAGAAGTCGAGATCATAGTCGCGCAGCTCCAAGACTTCGGTCTCCACTGCGGGATCGGCGGCTCGCGCGGCCGCAAGCGTGACGTCCAACACCACGCGCGTCCGTGACGGAGGTGGCGTCAAGCTCCCATTGATCGCCAATATTTTCAACGCCATAACAGATCCTCTCTCCAATCCCGCTTAGACGATGTGCTAGCGCGCGACGCCCTCAAGCTGCGGTCGTAGGCTGGGCAGCTCGCGGACGAGCGGTTGAATTTGCCAGCCAAAGCGCTCGACTTCCTCGATGAAGTGCAGATAGCCCGTCAGCAGAATATCGATGCCGACAGCCTCGTACTCCTGGATCCGCCGCGCGATCTGCTCAGGCGTTCCAATTAAGCGCGGCTTGAAGCCATCGTTGTACTGAACAAGATCTTCAAAGTTGGAGTTCGACCACATGCCCTCGCCCTCCGGCGATGCCTGACCCGCTTCCTTGACCGCCTCGCCGAAGCCCTTGACCGCTTCCACGTTGGCCTGACGCACGATCTCCCGCAGGACATGGTGCGCCTCTTCCTCGGAGTCCCGCGAGATAACGAAGGCGTTCATTGCGAAGCGGATCTGGTCCTCGCGGCCGTAGCGTGCGGCGCGCTGCTTGACGTCCTGCACGATCGCGCCGATCTGCTCGACGGTGCCGCCGTTAAGGAAGAGCACGTCGGTTACCCGGGCCGCCATCTCGCGCGCTGCGATTGAGTTGCCGCCTTGGAAAATCGTCGGGTGCGGCTTCTGGAAGGGTTTCGGCTCCATCGGCACATCGGTGATGTTGTAGTACTTGCCCGCAAACGAGAAGCGCTCCTCGGTCCACATGCCCTTCAAGATACGGATGAATTCTTCGGACCGAACGTAGCGCTCGTCGTGCTCCAGCCACTCCGCGCCAAAGCCGACGTACTCGTCCTTGAACCAGCCGCTCACCACGTTTAGACTGACGCGTCCGTTGCTGATATAGTTCGCCGTGGCAATCACGTTCGCGATCACGGCGGGATGCCACAAGCCCGGATGCACCGCGGCAATGATGTTCAGCCGTTCCGTGACTGCTGCCAGCGCCGTCGCCGTCGTCACCGCCTCGAGCTGTTTGTCAGCACCGTAGCTGGCGAAGAAGCGCGCCTGGGCCAGGGCATAGTCGAAGCCGGCAGCTTCAGCGGTCAGCGCCAGCCGCTTGTTGTAATCGAAGGACCAGTCGGTCCGCTGCTCGACGTTCGATGTAACCAACCCGCCGCTGACATTCGGAACCCAGTATGCGAACTTAATATCCACGTAACGCCCCCTTGGAAAACTCAGCCAGTCCGTACAATGCCAGATCTGCTTAATCGTGGCGATGCAGCCGCAATGGCAGTTAATGCCGCCCGCTTTCGGCCTGTGCCTTACACGATCCGGCCTGCCTGCATACCGCCTGCGCGCTCTCGAATGAAGGCAATCGTGCTCTTGTTGGAATCCTGGACAACAAAAGCGCCTCCACCCAGAAGGACGGAAGCGTTCACCGGCGAAGTGCGACACGCGCACCCGATGGCGACAGCCTCTCATCTTCCAGTAACTTCTGCCGGAATTAGCACCGTGTGATGGCTTTGTGGCACGTGGTGTGCGACGACGACGTCGCACGCGCGATTGGCACAAAGCACATCCGGTTGCTGGGGCTTCAGCGGGCCGGTCCCTCTGCCCCTCTGGATAAGAGCGTTGCCTAAATCAATTTGTTGTCGGACAATATAAGTTATCTTATAAAGATTGTCAAGTATAAATTTAGACCAGTTATTAACCAAGCGGCTCGTTATTATGCGTCCCGAGGCCGATCGACATTGCTGGATAGGGGCATCGATGGCCTCGAGCTCCCCCGCCCAAGCCTACGGGTGCCAGCCCCGTTCTTGAGCAGAGGAAAGCCTCAGGCGAAGCTAGGCGTTGCCAGCTCATCTGTGCCCGGTGTCCCAACCTGCCGCGCGTCGCCAACATCCCCACGCCACAGCCGCTGGAGCTCGTGGTTGACTGGCAGCAGCTCATCCAGGGTGCCCACTGCATCCACCCGACCATGCTTGAGCACAACGATTTGATCGGCCCGCCGCAGAGCAGCGCGCCGGTGCGAGACCGCAAGGCAGGTAGGGGTTGTCACCGTGCCTCCATCCATCGCTCCGCCTGCTCCCATGGTTGATGCAGCGCGCCGCTCTTCCAAGCGCTCCCATAGGCTGCGCTCAGTCTCCACATCGAGCGCGCTGGATAGGTCGTCAAAGACGAGCAGCTCAGGATCGCGTACAAACATCCGGACCGCAGCTGCCCGCTGGACCTGCCCGCCCGATAGCCTGACCCCACGTGGCCCAACAACCGTTTCGAGGCCCCGCTCAAGCACGGTAACATCCTGCTCCAGCACTCCCAAGCGCAGCGCTCCAGGGAGGTCCACCCGTTGCTCGGGCAGGCCCATTAAGATATTGTCCCGCAGCGGCTCACTGAAAAGCCGCGGCACCTGCGGCGTGTATGAGCTTCGGGGCGGCACGAAGAATGTTGCCGCGTCGTCGACGGCGACTCCATTCCACGTAATTATGCCGCCGTCACGTGGCAGCAGACCAAGCAGTGTGCGCAGCAAGGTTGTCTTGCCGGAGCCAATGCGGCCGGTTACCACGGTAAACGAGCCGCGCGTCAGTGACAGGTCGACATTTTTGATCCCGTTGTCGGTTCCGGGGAAGCGATAGGTTAGCCCACTGACGTGCAGCCGCTCAAGCCGGTCTTCAGCGTGCTTTTCCGGAACAGGCACCGCTGGCAGAAGACCATCCGCGTAGATCGGCGCTTGTTGCACCAGTACGTTCGCGGGCTCCGGCTGTACTAGCTCCTCAAGCCGCTCGATCGCGACCTCTTGCTGCTTATAATCGCCGATGAAGGCGCCGATGGTGCCAGGCAGCTCCGCCGTAAACCACAGATAGTACACAAACAGCGCGAAGTCGCCCACAGTAAAGGTCCCGGCCGACATCGCACGACCGGCAAGCAGCAGTGTTACGCCGATACCAAAGGTAACGGCAGTACCATTGATTGATTGGAGCAGCTCACCAAACAGGCGATCCTTAAGCGTCGCACGCCGCCGCGCATCGTTAAGCGTCCGGAAGTGCGCGACCACATCGCGCTCGGCATTGGCGACTTTGATCGCTTGAACCGCGCCGAACAGCTCGCCCATAAAGCCCGTCACACGGTCGGTTGCAACGCGGCTCGCGTGTCGGTAGCGCTGGAGCCGGCCCCATGCCATACGGCTGGCAATTACAGACGCGACCAGCGGCACAAAGATTACCAAGGTAATGAACAGGTTAATGCGGGCCATGATGGCGATGGCAATCGCTGAGCCTAGCACCTCGCCGATTACATGGGGCGTCCACAGTGGGAAGTCCGCGACCTCCCCGACATCATCCCGGAAACGGCTTACCGCCTCGCCGGATGAGACGGGTGGCGCGACTGCGCCTGGCTTGCGCAGGATGCTTGCCACGATGTTCCGCTGCAATAGCGCTCCGACCGAATAGCGAAAGGTAACATCACCCCAGATTTCGCCAAAGGACGCGGAAAAGCGCGCGAGCTCAAAGGAGACGTAGAGCGCGATCAAGCTCCACAAACCGAGAGCCACGGGAGCCGCTCCTGTCATCGTGTCGAAGACGGACTTCTCGATGAGTCCAGGGACAACACGTCCAGCGAGAAACACGATGTGAAAGACCGAGAAGACAATGATGGGCCATGGCCGGTAACGGACGATCGCCCAGTTAAAGGGCCACGTTCGGATATGGGTAGGTTTGGATACAGTGCTCACACGAACACCTCCTCAAGACCTGTTTGCAGCAACCGATTGAAGTGGGAGTTGGGGTCACGCAGCAGCGCTTCGCGCGAGCCATATTCAAGCACACGCCCCCCTTCCAGGATCATGATGGCGTCGGCGCGGAGCACGGTCTGGAGCCGGTGGGCGATAATAATGCCGGTTGGCCGGCTCTCGGACCCGCCATCGCCACCCATCAAGCGGTTGACGGCCTGCTCCAGCAACTGCTCGGATGCCGGATCGAGCCGCGACGAAGCCTCGTCTAAAATGACCAACCCAGGATGCTTGAGGAAGACGCGTGCGAAGGCGAGCAATTGCGCCTCGCCGGCAGAAAGACCTTGACCACCCGCGCCAAGCTCAGTGTCAAGCCCCGCCGGTAGTGACTCCACCCACACCCAGAGGCCGAGCTCCCGCAGCACCGCGATGATCTGATCGTCCGTGACGCGCCGATTGAAAAAGGTCAGATTGTCGCGGATGCTGGCGTGGAAGAGCTGCACGTCCTGTGTAACCATCCCAACTCGCCCCCGCAGATCGTCCAATGAAACATCACGGATGTCGACGCCGCCGAGCCGAATAGTGCCCACGGCGGGGTCGTACAGCCGAAACAGCAAGCGAGTCAACGTTGTCTTGCCGCTCCCGCTCCGCCCGAGCAGGCCCAACACCCTGCCGGGATGTAGCGCAAAGGAGACGTTTTGCAGCACCGGCTCACCGCCGTCGTAACCAAAGGTAACATTCTCAAATGCTGCTCCCAGCGGCCCATTCGGGAGTGCTACGTGCAGCCGCTCCTGTACCGCGGGCGCCATCCGAAGCAGCCGGTCGACTCGCCCAATACTTGCGGTGGCCTGCTGCAGATCTTGCACTTGGGTGCGGATGCTTTCGAGCGGGGCAGACAGCATGCCAATATAAAAGACCACGAGATACGCAGTCCCAATCGAGACCTGGCCTTGGGTGTAGAGATATGCACCGAGACCGAGGCCAAGCGCGTATCCGATGACAAACAGGAAGTTGGTCGAGATATAGGTGATATTGCTGACCAGCCGGGCGGAGCGCTCAGCCTGGAGCAAGGTACCCATCAGCCGGTACAGCCGGTGCATCACATAGGGCTCGCCGCCATTGCCACGAATATCCTCCGTCCCTGAGATACGCTCCTCCAAAAAGCCGTAGTGCTCGGCGCTGGCCTGCCGCGAAGCGGCCCACCTCGCGACAGCAACGTTTTGGACCGCGCGAAGCAGCAGAAAGGTGACGAGTGTGTAGACACTTAACCCAATCCCAACTCGCCAATCCTCCCGCAACAGCAGCAACAGGATTCCCAAAATGAGCAGCCCGTTGCCAAGCACCTGCACAATCAGCTGAGAAAAGAAGTTGGCAAGGGAAGTAACATCGCCGTCGATGCGTTCAATCAGCTCGCCAGGCGTATGCTCCTTATGAAACGGCATGTCTAGCTGCAGACAGTGGAGCGTAAGGTCAGCACGCAGCGCATTCGTCGCGCTCCAGCCGACGTTCTCGCTAACGTACACCGCTGCGAGCGCTAAGCCACGTTGGAGCAGTGCAATGGCGACGAACAGGCCTGCGGCGAGCAGCAAGGTTCGCTCGGGTCCGCCGCGCTGCGTCGTGTCGATAAAGGTCCGCACGATCTGCGGATTAACGAGCTGTAAACCAATACTACTGAAGAGCAGAATCGCGAGCAGCATGACTTGCGAGCGCTGGGGCCTGAGATAGGTACTTAATAGGTTCCGGTAGTGGCTCAGCGACACATACATTGAAATGCATCCTTTGTATTGGACGTATGACCGCTCATCGGGCGCCGATAAGAAGCGCGCCCAGTCACAGAATTGGCGGTGCGCGCTAGATAGCAAACAGCAACCGTCGAAGCGATCATCACAAGCTCCAAACAACAAAAAAACCACAGGCGTACCTGTGGTGGTGGGCAAAAGATAACGCCACAGGCTAGCAATGCGCCCGTGGCGTTGTGAGCCTCACAAGTGATGGCGTTGTGGCCTAGCTAATCAGGCAAGCAGACCCGCATGCGGGGCAGGCAGCCGGCGTGCCTCCGCGATATGCAGCCGCTCACCGGCCGAAGGGCCAGTGCGCTCCACTAGTTGTATCAGGCTCTGAGAAGCGGACCTAGAGATTGGTCATCGGGCGCACTCAGATCACACCTAGCGGCATCAGCAACGATGCTGCGCTAAGTGCTTTAGGGTTGGATAAGACTGATGACATGGATGCGCCTCCTATAGCTGAGTCATTCGAACCTAACACGGCGCCACAGCAGTGTCAAGAGACCAAAAGTCGCATTTATGGCGAGCTCCAGCTAAGCGTCCAGCTCGACCGCAATCGTGGCTTGGAGCCGGCTCGTCCCACCCTCTGGGACCGTAACCCGATCGTCGGCGGCGTTCGTCGTTTCGATGCAAACCATTTCCCGATATTCTTCGTCGCCAAAATCGCGCATGCGCTGCGCCTTCGCCACCCAGGGATTCCACACAACCGTCGAACGGCTACCAGCCTTGCCGATAGATATCCGGCGGCCCAGGCCGGCATCCTCTATCACGCAGGTCCCGGCGGTATCCAAGTAGATGCGGTCGGTCTCGGAGCTGATTGCGATAGCACCCTTCTGGATAAACCGAGGCCCCGGCTGGAGCTGATCGATATACTGCACTCCATCCAGACCATCGATCGCGATGTTTGTGATATCGCTCACGGTAAAGTAGCTGTGCAGCGCTCCGGTATAGGTCAGCTGTTGCTCGCCGGTATTGCGTACGACAAGCTCGACGCTCAATACCGGACCGACCACCACAATCAACTCCAGGTGGAACGAGTGGGGCCAGAGCGCGCGTGTTTGCTCAGCGTCGGATAGTTCCAAGCGGACCTCGGTCGCGCCATCTGCAGCCGCTCGCGTCCCGCTAATAGCCCACTGGCTGGTCCGAACAAAGCCATGTGCCGGTAACTCTGAGTCGGTTGGGTGAGGACCGAACCACGGCCAGCACACGGGAATACCACCGCGGATCGCCTTGCCCGGCTGATAGTAGCTGTGCTTGCTCGCCCAGAGCACTGGCGCGGTGCCATGCGGCTGATACGCTAGTACCTGACCGCCATACATCGAAATAGTAGCCGTTGCATGGTCGTTTTGAACTTCCGCAGTCGGCAAGCCGCCTGGACCTAGGACGAAAGCCACATGCTTGGGGATACCAAGCTGCGCATTGAGATCCGAAAGCTCCACAGGTCGCATATTAGTCTTTCGCTCGCTTCTGGTCGCCGGCACCTAGGTATGGTCGGCAAACACAACTACAGACCGCTGTACAGGTGGTCGTGCCACAAAGGAAATACCGAAGCAGGCGTCATGCCGCCGCGCGACTGCGGGCCATGCAGGTTGTCTCGCCCGTCAGCACGAATACCTGTGCTTGTCGGACGTGCCATATTTGTGAGGCGATGTCACTTCGCCCCGGGCGCAACGTCTAACCTAACCGCAAAAAGGTATTGACAGGCGGGAGATGAGGGTCTATATTCATTATACAGTTCACTTAACTATTTAATTTCTGTTCTTCCTCGAAGTGTCCTGCCCACTATTTATCGGCGTTATCCAAGTCGTTCCTGTTCGCACTGTAACCATCTATTTGTGGTGACACTATGCGTCGACTTCGAGCCGGAAGTAAGCAAGTCATCCGTGATATCAACCGCACCATTATCCTCAACCTCATTAAGGCGAACGGAGCGATCTCCCGCGCCAAGCTCACTGAGCTCTCATCGCTAGCACCGCCAACCGTAAGCGAGATCGTCGCGGGGTTGCGCGACCAGGGGCTGATCATCGAGACAGCTGCCGTTGTATCTGGCCGACGTGGGCCGCGGCCAGTGCTGCTCGAACTTAATCGTGATGGTGGCGTAGCGGTTGGGATCATGCTTCGACGTGATGGAATGAACCTCGTCATCACTAATCTCGTCGCGGATGTCATCCACCGCGCGAATGAGCCCTTTTCCTCCGCGGCAGGGCCGGATGAGACGCTCGAGCTCGTTGTTCAGACCGTGCGTCACGAAGTGCGGGCAGCCGGGATTGCATGGAAGAAGGTAATCGGGCTGGGGGTCGCCATGACCGGCGTTATCGACAGAGCGACCGGGGTCTGCGGTGAAAGCTACATCCTGGGGTGGCACGACGTACACGTCGGTGGCATCCTACGGGCAGCTCTTGGAGTGCCCGTCCATGTCGACAACGATACAATGACGCTAACAGTTGCGGAGCAGCACTTCGGGTTAGGGCAGAACCGCGATAATATTGTGCTCGTGACGGTTGGCCGAGGCGTTGGCATGGGTGCGTTCATCAACGGCGAGCTCCTCCGTGGCTACCGAAACGTCGGCGCGGAGTTCGGGCACATCACGATGGTGCTCGACGGGCCGACCTGCCCATGTGGCAAGCGGGGCTGCCTCGAGGCAATTGCATCTGATGTGGGGATCGTCCAGGCTGCAGCAGCGGTTGACCCTGGGGAGTACGGCGGAGCTACGATCGAGGAGCTGACAGGGCTGGCAGCAGCCGGGGACGTGCCGCTGCGGCAGATCTTCGAGCAAGCCGGTGTTGCGCTCGCTACAGGTGTATCCAATGTCATCAACCTTTTCGGGCCTGAGCTACTGGTCCTCACGGGTGAGGGATTGCGCGCGGGAGACCTGCTGCTCGAACCTCTCCGGCGAACTCTGCCGCGATGCACCTTCGGCAAGCGGCTGGAGATGACCGAGATTGCCGTTAAGCCGTGGGATCCCGCCTGGGAGCCCTGGGCGCGGGGCGCGGCTAGTCTCGTGCTGGACGATATGCTGCGCTTGCCGCTCTACGAGCGTTCAGAGGGACGACACGCTGTATCCATGGGGCGTGACAACCTCGTGCCTGAGTGAAGAGCGTTGGGGACGTGGTCCACGCATCTGATGTAAAGCTTCAAGCGTGGTACACACGGCATTACACATTCACTGGCTTTCGATTTTGGTGTCCGTATTTGAAAGGAGAGTCATCATGGGATCGGTGCTGCTCTACGCGGGACCCCGCGCGATCGACTTCGCCGACGAGCCGGAAAGCCCACTGGCGCCGAACGAAGTGCGCGTCCGGACGTTGTACTCGGGTATCAGCGCAGGCACCGAGCTGACCGCCTACCGCGGCACGAACCCCTACCTCCACAAGCGCTGGGATGAACAGCGTCGCCTCTTCATTGCCGGCGAGGAACCGCGCCGGTACCCAATGGCTGGCTGGGGCTACGAGGAAATCGGTGAAGTCATGGAGGTCGGCGATGAGGCTGCAGGCATCGAGCTCGGCCAGCGCGTCTACGGCACCTGGGGTCACCGTACCCATCACGTCGTCACCGCCGAGTACGCGCGCAACCGTATCCTTCCGCCCCACGTGGAGCCAATTCTGGGCGTCTTCTCGCAGATCGGCGCTATCGCGTTGAACGGCGTCCTCGATGCACAGATCAACCTGGGCGAAACGGTGGCGGTCTTTGGCATGGGCGTCGTTGGGCAACTAGTTGCGCAGCTTGCTCGCCTTTCCGGAGCTCGGGTGGTAGCTGTAGATTTGATCGAGGCACGGCTTGAGCTTGCGCGACGCCTCGGGGCCGATGTCGTCATACATGGCCAGGAGCGCTCGGCCGCCGAGGCAATCAAAGAGCTGACTGGTGGACGTGGAGCTGATATATGCATCGAGGCGTCCGGCTCGACCGTGGCGCTGAACGAGGCCGTGCGTGCGTGTGCCTACTCGGCCAAGGTCGTCGCGTTAGGCTTCTTCCAGGGTGAGGCCCGCGGATTGTTCCTTGGCGAAGAGTTTCACCACAACCGAATCGATATCGTCTGCTCGCAGATCGCGGGAGTGAGCCCTTATCTCAAGTATCGGTGGGATACGCTGCGGCTCGTGACCACCTTCATGAAGCTCGTTGCTGACGGTCGGCTCGACCTCAGGCCGCTGATCACGCACACAGCACCCTTTCAGCAGGCCGCCACCCTCTTTGAGCTGCTCGACAAACAGCCCGCGGCGGTGGTCCAGGCTGTGATCGCTTTTGAGCAAGAGGAGGAGCCTATGCAGCGTTAAAAGCATTATACCGAGGGTGGAAGACACGGCGGAAGCATGCAATGAAGCTTGCCTTCGCATAGCGGCAGTCATCGAGACGTCAACAACGCGGTATTGACAAATTCTGGCCTAGGTCGCACGGCGTGGATGTTGGTTCCACGCAGTGGAGAGCGCGACCTCCGAATGGACAAGGAGCCTTCGATGAAGCGGCTTATCAATCGTCGATCACTGTTCCGTGGGTCCTCGAGCCTGATGATCATGGCAATTCTGGCGGCATGTGGAGCCACTGAATCTTCAACGCCGAGTACCGGTGGCGGGAATGCTGGCGGAACAACCTCCGCGGCAGCCTCGCCGGCAGGTGGTACGGAAAGTAGTCCCGCAGCGTCACCTATGGGAGCCTCCACGGCGGCGACGCCGGCAGGTGGCGCCGAGACTAGCCCGTCCGCGTCCGCCTCACCGGCAGGTGGCACTGCGAGCAGCCCGTCCGCGGGTGGTGCCGAGGGGAATGCCGATTCAGCAGAGCTGCTTCTGTGGGATACCGAGACCGACAATACCGAAAAGATGGACCAGTTGATCGGTCGGTGCAGCGAGGCCAATCCAAATATCACGATTAGGCGTGAGGTGCAGACCACGGATCAGATGCGCAATACGCTTAGGACGGCCCTCGACGCAGGGCAGGGCCCGGACATTTTTGCCTACGACACTGGACCAGGCTTTGCGGGCGTACTGGCTAAAGCCGGCCTGCTGCTTCCGTTAGACGAGGCCTACCAGACGTACGGCTGGAATGACCGCCTCTTCCCGATTGCCAAGCAGCGGACAACCTTCGACGGCAAGGTCTATGGCATCGGCAACCAGCTCGAGGTTGTTGGCGTCTTCTATAACAAGCGCATCTTCGAGGAGCAGGGGATCAGCGAGCCGAAGACCCATGAGGAGCTGCTGCAGGCCGCCCAGAAGCTCAAGGGCGCTGGCGTGATTCCAATCGCCTTTGCTAATCAGAACAAATGGCCGGCCGGCCATACGTTCAGTGTCTTTGCCGGCAACATCGTGGGCAGGGACAAGCTCGCGCAGGCGATCTCAGGCGAAGTTCCTTGGGACGGCCCCGAGTTCGTCCAGGCGATTCAAATCCCATTCGTGGAGATGAACCAGGCCGGGTACTTTATCCCAGACGTGAACGCCGTCACCTACGATGACTGGCAAACGCTGTTCACCACCGGCCAAGCCGCGATGAGTCTTACGGGTACGTGGCAAATCAGCGACTACTCGAACCAGGAGACCATGCCCGATCCGGTCGGCTTCTTCTTCTATCCTCCGATCAATGGTCAGCCCATAGCGCCTCCTTCCGGCTTGGGGAGCGGGTATTTTGTCTCGAGCAAGACGCAACATCCTGAGGCAGCCACAAAGATCTTGGATTGCCTGTTCTCAGAGGAAAATGCTCGGTTCTGGGTCGAGGAGATGAATCAAATCCCACCGGTCCAGGTCGATCCTTCGAATTTCCAGGTGACCGACCTGATGCGCTTCACGCTCCAAGCGCTGCAAGAGGGCGCGGACACCATGGGCTACAATGTCGACGTGCTCACGCCGGAGAACTTCAACACAATGATGGGCGATGGCTTCCAGGAGGTTTTAGCGGGAGGGAAGACGGCCCAGCAACAGGCAGACGACCTTCAGCAAGCGATGGAGGAGGCTCAAGCACAAGGCAAGGTCTTTGACATCACCGAGTAGCTCTTAACCACGTGGGTAGCCAGAGCAGCGTGTGAGCTGCTCTGGCGCCATACGCCGACGGCACGCGGCAGGTACTTAGCAGGCAGGATGAGGAGGTAAGCAGGCAATGGCTAGCGCGCAACTGGCGAAGGGCAGCACTCAACTCCGCAGGAGGTCACTGCGGAAAGCGATGCCGGGCTACGCCTTCATCGCTCCCGCGTTTTTGTTGTACGCCATCTTCTTTATCTACCCCTTTATTATCTCGATCTATTACAGTTTCGTCCGCTGGAGTGGTGCCGGGCCGAAGGAGTTTATCGGCCTAGCCAATTATCAGCGGCTCTTCTCCGATCGATTGCTGTGGCAGGCGCTCTCGCACAACCTCGTTTGGGTCGTCGTGGGTACGGTTGCCCCGATTGCGATTGCTCTGCTCCTCGGTGCGCTCATGTGGCGTGGTGCCCGTGGGATGCTCGTGTTTCGGATCATTTACTTTTTGCCAGTGGTGCTGGCCGAGGTGGTGGTGGCGATTATTTGGAACTGGATCTACCACCCTTTATTTGGCGCACTCAACGAGCTGTTGGCGGCAATCGGCCTCGGATCTTTGACACGCGGCTGGCTTGGCGACCCCGATACTGCGCTGATCGCTGTGCTTGTAACGGCGATCTGGAGCTACTTCGGCTTTGCCTTTGTCATTATCATGGCTGGCCTCCAAGATGTGAACGTGGACTTGGTTGAGGCGGCCATGATCGACGGCGCCAATGGTTGGCAACGCTTTGTACACGTCGTGATCCCTGAGTTGCGGCATGTTCTGACGATGATAACCGCGTTCACGCTGATTGGTGGCTTCAATGTCTTCGTGATTATTTTTATTATGACCCAAGGGGGACCGGGCACGGCCACTCAAGTGATCGGCACCTACACCTATCGCAAGGCGTTTCAAGAGAGCGACATCGGCTACGGAGCCACGTTGTCGCTGGTGATGACGACCATCTCGCTGGTCGCTTCCTATCTATTCATCCGCTTGCGAGAGAGGAGCGAATAATCATGGCGGTCGCGGCGAATACCTCAGAGAGAGCGGAAGCCCGTTACGCGGGCAGCTCGCTCGGCTTCAAAATCCTACAGTATTCGGTCTTGATCTTTTTCGCCCTGGTCTGTCTTGTGCCGATCTTCTGGGTGGTTGCGAACTCGCTCAAGACAACCAGGGAGATCGCGCTCAACCCGCTGGGCCCGCCTACGACCTTCCGCTGGGAGAATTATACGGAAGCCTGGACGGTTGGCCGCTTCGGCAGGTACTTCGCCAACAGCATCATCGTCACCATACCGATTGTCATCGGCTCAGTCAGCTTAAGCTGTTTGGCGGGCTACGGTCTTGCTCGCTTCAAGGTACGCGGCAGCAATCTGATCTTCTACATCTTCCTGCTGGGGCTGATGGTGCCCTTTCAGTCGATCATGATTCCACTCTTCTACATCCTCCGTGATCTCCGGCTCCTCGGCACCTACTGGGCGATGATTCTGCCCAGCGTCGCTGTTGCCTTGCCGTTCGGCATCTTTTTCATGCGGGCCTTCTTTCTACGCCTGCCGGATGAGCTTGCCGATGCCGCGAAGATTGATGGCGCCAGCGACTTCGCGGTCTTCTGGCGCGTGATGCTGCCGCTCTCACTGCCCGCACTCGCCGCCCAAATCGTCTTTCAATTTATGGGTGCGTGGAAGGAGTTCCTGATCCCGCTGCTCTACATGCAGCGCGAAGAGCTGCGCCCGCTGGTCCTCGGGCTGATGTTCTTCAAGGGGCGGTTTACCCAGAATATTCCGCTCACAATGGCGGGCGCGACAATTGTGATGTTGCCGATTGTTGTGGTCTACATCATCTTCCAACGCAGATTTATTCAAGGTATGACCGCTGGGGCGCTCAAAGGGTAGTGCCGGCTTTCTGACAATCGATAGCGTAGAGGAATCTATGAAGTTAGCGTGCCAGGAACATCTCATCCCTGGAGATAATTTGACCGAGAAGTGGGAGTTTATCTCGGAGGCGGGATTCGACGGCATCGAGCTACGCAGCCATGGCGATTTCCAGTTCCAGCAACGCCTGCCCGAGCTCCGAGAAGCACGCCGGGCCGGCGTGGTCATGCCGTCGGTGTGCGTGATCATGGATCATTTTATTGGGGATTTTGACGCGGCTCGCCGGCGTGATGCAATCGATAATATGCGCTCTTTGCTGTCGGTGATCGCCGAGGTTGGCGGCTACGGGGCGATCACGCCCGCCTCGTACGGTATGTTCTCGTTGAGGCTGCCACCTTTTAAGCCACCACGTTCGCCGGAGGAGGACCGCCAGGTGCTGATCGAGGGGCTCAGCGAGCTGGGTGAGCACGCCGCGAGTGAGGGTGTGGCCGTCTTGTTTGAGCCGCTAAATCGCTATGAAGATCACATGGTTCACACGCTTAGCGAGGCGGTTGATCTGTGCGAGGCAGTTGGTCTGCCTTCCGTCAAGGTCATGGCTGATTTTTTCCACATGAACATCGAAGAGCAGGATCTGGCAGGGGCAATCACGCAAGCCGGCCAGTATCTGGCGCACGTGCATCTGGCCGATAGCAATCGTCTTCAGCCGGGTATGGGCCACACCAATTTCGGCCCGGCCTTCCAGGCCCTGAAGCAGATCGGTTTTGACGGCTATATGGCCCTTGAGTGTCATCTGCATGGCGAGCCGCGCACGGCCCTTTCGGAGACGGCGCACCACATTCGGTCGCTCTACAATCAGCTCACCCCATAGTTCCATGCAACAAGACCACCACAGGGCACAGGGCGGATGTACCTTGCCAACAACCCGTTAGCTGGGCTTCTCTGCAACGAGACTGTACATCAGCGGTAAGCTGGGTACGTTCGGGGGCGGCACCATCCGCCCCCCCGGCAGCTCACGCATGTCGCCCCACAGCTTGGCCCCATTAGAATAGGGGTACTCATGGAAGGAGCGCACGAGGAGCCCTCCGTCGATCAGCGCCTGCAAAACCTCCGAGACTGGCCATTGAAACTCGTGTCCGGGATGCGGATTGACAAAATCCTGAACGCCGTCGAGGTAGCCCGACGGCGCGAGCGCGGGACCTGCAAGCGCTACGTAATCGCCGATGCCGTGCTCAAATGACACCGGCTGACCGGCCCCGAAATACCCTTGCTCAAGTTGCCAGTTCCAGCCGAACATGGAAGCCAAGGGATGAAACTCGACCAGCACAAAGCGCCCACCGGGCTTGAGAATCCGTGCGATACCACGTGCCCACGTGACAATGTCCGAGAGCCATACGATCGCGCCGTACGAGCTGAAGGCAATATCGAAGCGCTCTGGCCCAGCCGCGGTTTCCGCTAGCCAATCATAGACGTCAGCGCGCTGGAAGTTGGCGGGGATGCCTGAGTCGGCCGACAAGCGCCGCGCAAATTCGATTGCATTGTCGCTTATGTCAACACCAGTGACCGTGGCGCCGCGCGCTGCTAGACTAAGTGAGTCCTGCCCGGCGTTGCACTGTAAGTGCACGAGCGTACGACCACTGATCTCGCCAAGCAGTGCAATTTCTTCCGGAAAGAGAGTCGAACCGCCGTTACGAAAAAAGCCGGCCTGGTCACGCTTGTGACTGTTATGCGCCTCGGTACCGATGTTCCACGCGCGGCGGTTTTCCTCATGAAGGTGCTTGTGCTGCATAGCTACGGTTTCCAATGATACGTTCGGGTCATGAAACGACCTCGGCAATGCTCTACGAGTATAGTGCAGATGGAGGCATCTCTCAAGAGCATCGGGATGGTGGGCGCGATGATAGGGTGAAGGTGTGAACCGTGGGAGGCTGCCAGGGTTCTGCAATGACACGTCACCTCAACCCACTTGGCATCATCTGTGCAAATCATTGACAAACAGCGAAATCGTGCGTAAGCTACCATGCATGTACGGCAAGCACTGGCCGGGCCGACGATCAACGGGACGTAAAGGTCAATTAGGGTAGTAGGTAGGTACCTTCATGGCGAAGCTTCAGCTTGCCAATGTGTTCGCGTTCGCCGTGACGATTGCTGTCAATGCACTAGCTAATCTTCTACCAATTAATGGGCAGACCACGGGCGCAATTTCCGACCGCTTTGCTTCGTACTTTGTTCCGGCCGGCTTCACCTTCAGCATATGGGGCGTGATCTACGCGGCGCTCGCGGGCTTCACGCTCTATCAGGCACTGCCTTCACAGCGCAACAATCGCTTGGTCCAGTGTGTCGGATATCTCTTCATCCTAAGCTGCAGCGCCAACGTCGCCTGGATCTTGTTGTGGCATTACGAGTGGTTCATCTCGACGCTTGGAATGATGCTCATCCTGCTCCTGAGCTTGCTTGCCATCTACCTACGCCTTGACCAATCACAGCACCGGGCAACTGGAGCGGAGCGCTGGCTCGTGGTCGCTCCCTTTAGCCTCTATTTCGGCTGGATCACGGTTGCGACGATTGCCAACGTGACGGTAGTGCTGCTCGATCTGGGGTGGTCAGGGTGGGGTATCGCGCCAGCTGCATGGTCGACCCTTCTGCTCCTCGCGGCCATCAGCATCTTCAGCGCTATAGGCCTCGTCCGTGCCGATGCTGTCTACACACTGGTAGGAGTTTGGGCACTCGCGGGAATCATCGTCGGGCAGGCCAGTGTACCGATGGTTGCCAGCACAGCTGCTCTGGGGATCATTATTGTGCTGGGTACACTGGTAGCTGGTCTACGCCGCAAGCGCAGAGTTGGCCCGCCGAGCGTCGCCCTGATGTAAGCTGCTCGGCCCGGCTTGCGCACTGCGCTACACGGTCACCGGAATTGGTTGCGCTCGGCGCAGACGGCGGGACGCGCCGAATAGGGTCCTCGGGACAGCCGCTACAGGCCTTTCGCCAAACAGCGGGGCTGGAGGCTACGCAACGCAGCTTCCAGCCCGGCACGACTCTCGTGAGCGCGCCATCCGACACTTGCGAGCAGCATATGAACAAACCACCACGGCCCCTGGCCGTTCGCCAATGGGCCGTGGTGACGTGAGCTCACACGGTAGAACGAAACACTCGGGCTACTTTAGCGCACTGACGATTTGCTCTGTGTTAAAGCGCATCATCTTCACGTATGTATCACCTTCGCTACCCGGCTCGCCTAGCGCGTCCGTGTACAGATTGGTAACAACCTTGATGCCCGCTTCAGCGCCCACCTGCTCTGCCAGCCTAGGATTGACGGTGTTCTCGGTAAAAATCGCCGGTACGTTCTCAGTCTCGATTGTTCGCACTAGCTCGGCAATTTGCTGCGCCGAAGGCTCCTCTTCGGTGGAAATCCCCTCAAAAACGCTTCCAACGATTGTAAACCCATGACGCTTCGCGAAGTAGCCAAACGTATCGTGGTTGGTAAGCAGCTTCCGGCGCTCTGCCGGGATCGGACCGACTCGCTCCAATAGCTCTTGGTCCAGTTGCCTCAACTGCTCGAGATAGGCTGTGGCGTTCGCGTCGTAAACCTCGGCGCCGCTTGGGTCGACCTGCTTTAAGCCATCCCGGATGTTCTCGACGTAGCGCATGGTGTTTTGGACATCAAACCACATATGTGGATCACCGCTCTGGGCACCCGCCTCATCTTCGTGGGCTGCCTCCGTGTTCGCATGCTCATCCGCACCGTGCTCAGCCTCGCCTCCAGGCAGCATTGTAATGCCACGTGAGACGACGATCGTCGGCCGCTCGCCTCCCGCATTCCTCGTCAGCTCAGACAGCCATTCTTCCAGACCGCCGCCGTTTTCAAATAAGATATCGGCCTCGGCCACTCCTTGCACATCATTCGGAGCGGGTGCGTACGTATGTGGATCGGCGCCGGCCGGCAGGATCGCTCGCACCGCCACACGCTCACCTCCCACGTTCTTGACGAGATCTGCAATGATACTCGTCGTCGCAACAGCCTGTATAGCGGTCTTGCTTCCCCCGGCGTTGGCGGACGTCCCACCCGCACCCATGTTTCCAGCAGCAGGCCCTCCGCAAGCACTAAGTGCGAGGCCAAGTGCACTCAAAAGTAAAAGTCGGCCAATGTGCCGCATTTGTGTCATTGTCATATCCCGCCGCTGATGATATGTTGTCTCAATTCCGAGATACTATAGGGCAGAGACATGATTGTGTCAAACCCGGGATTCTTGAAGGAGTCTCACTGAGCGCCGACCCGAGCATGATTACCTGGAAGAGTGTCTGTGGCATACTGGTAGTACGTATCACTAACAAGCTGGTGCCGCTGCACCGAGCCGTGTCGTCACCGCAATCCGCTTGAGACCGGCGTCACTTGGAGGCTATTTGAGCGCAATGTGCTGCTGCGGCGGCTACACAAGTTGCCATGCATGACGGGTTGGGGTACAGTGGAGCGCACGTAGAGCTTGGGCAGAGTGCCGAGGTAACGAACAAGCACAACAGGAAGTACGCTCATGCGCGTCGTTCTCATTTCAACCTATGATCTTGGCCATCAGCCGTTCGGCCTCGCGTCGCCGGCCGCCTCGCTTCAAGCAGTGGGGGCGAGGGTGGCCTGTCTTGACCTGGCCGTGAAAGATGGCCAGCACTGGCAGGACGTTGTCCAAAACGCCGACTTGGTCGCGTTCTATCTACCTATGCACACAGCCACGCGTTTAGCGGTACCCCTGATTAAGCAGGTACGTGAGCGCAACCCTGGCTCACATCTATGCTGCTATGGACTGTATGCTCCTCTCAACGAAGCGTTACTCCGCCAGCTTGGCGTTCAAACGAT
Source organism: bacterium (assembly GCA_016781525.1). Classification (GTDB taxonomy): domain Bacteria; phylum Chloroflexota; class Chloroflexia; order Chloroflexales; family Kallotenuaceae; genus LB3-1. The sequence continues at coordinate 30,087 of JADDQE010000238.1, forward strand.
CCTCGGGGGCGAGTTCGAGCAGAGTCTCGTCGCTCTCTATCGGCGTCTGGAGGCGGGGGGTACCGGGAGCCCGCAGGTCGAGCCGCTTATATCGCTCACGAAGCAGAGCTTTCTACCACCTCAACGTCACGGATTACCCGATCTAAACAAGTATGCGTTCTTGCAGTTGGATAATAGCCGGCGGGTCGCCGGTTATACTGAGGCCAGTCGTGGCTGTAAGCATCACTGTCGTCACTGTCCGATCGTGCCCGTCTACGGGGGACGTTTCCGTGTTGTGCCGATTGAAGTAGTTATGGCCGATATCCGTCAGCAAGTACGCGTCGGAGCACAGCATATCACCTTCGGCGATCCCGACTTCCTCAATGGGCCCACCCATGCGCTGCGCCTCGTTACAGCATTACACGCGGAATTCCCGACGCTGACTTACGATGTGACGATTAAGATCGAGCACTTGCTTCAGCAGCGACGGGCCCTATCCACGCTGCGCGAAACGGGTTGCGTGCTTGTTACAAGTGCGGTTGAGGCTGTCGATGACAATATTCTCCAACGCCTCGACAAGCGACATACAGTTGCCAACTTTGTGCAAGCGCTCGGGTTACTCCGAGAGGTCGGGCTATCGCTCAACCCGACCTTCGTAGCATTCACCCCATGGATATCGCGCCGAGGCTATATTGAGCTGTTACGCGTGATTGACCAGTTCGATCTTGTCGACCACGTTGCCCCGATCCAGTACGCTATCCGGCTGCTCTTGCCGGCGGGCACAAAGCTGCTGGAGTTACCAGAGATTCAGGGCCTGGTCGGGCCGTTCGACCAGGCGGCGCTGTGCTATCCCTGGGCTCATCCCGATCCGGAGGTCGATCGGCTGCAGGCTCAGCTGCTACGGCTGGTCAGCAGCCGCGAGGCGCGAACCATGTCACGACGTGATCTCTTTGGATTTGTTTGGCAGCTAGCCCAAGGCGTGGAGCGGTCAAGCGGCCAAGAGCAGCATATGCAAGGAGCTGCGGAAGCTCACGCGGTACGTCAGCCTGTGCCGCAGCTAAGCGAGCCGTGGTACTGTTGAGCAGAGCCGATCGAGGAGCAGGTTGCTCCTATTTGATAGCAGCGAAGAGCCGCGTATCGTGCGGCTCTTTTGCTTTCCATAGACATAGGTGACCAACAAGCTGATCCGGTTGCCGAGGGCAAGCAACAGTGTGCGAGTAGGCGACCAGCTAAAGGAGCGACGAGGGAGCAAGGTGAACGCCCCGGGCGGACGTGGGCCGGGGCATCACGCTAGATGGTGGCAAAGAAGCGTTCGGCCTACGCTCTTTTGCTGGCCGCAATGCTGGAGCGGCCTACACTTAAGCTAACACTCCCGGCCAGAAAGCCGAATAGCGCGATAGTACCGTCTCAGCGTTGTCGTTTGTCAGCTCGTTATGTAAAAAGCAGTATCAGATGTTTTTGAAATGTCCGTCTGCCGCGTACCCGTACAGCACCTGCAAAGTCGATAGCCGTGGACCAGTGCTGTTTGAATATACAGGAAGAACACCCCTTCGATTGTGGGGCACCCAATTGCATGTCGATGAACAAGCCCAGTCTCAGGGTCACCAACATACGCCTCTTTCGGAAGTATGGTTGCGTTCTTCGCGCTCATGGACATTGGGGGAGCTCCTTGCGAACTACACGGTTCGCAGGAATAACCGGCCCAACGGGAATGGAGAAACGGCCAGGTTGTCATTTCCCACCACAGTACGACCTCGATGGGTTTGCCAGGACTTCGCTTCTAAGCGCAAAAGTTCTACCTTCGACACATGCGAGGTGATCGAGGGACGAGCTACGGTAACCTGTGCCCACCAGTTGGCATCAGCACCAGCACGCTCCGCCCAAGCTCGCATGGGTTGAGGTGGTCCCGCCGCACGACGGGCAGAAACCACGCC
>JADDQE010000218.1 GCA_016781525.1 bacterium
CCCACATCCTGGCCCCTTGACAAAGGATGCATGAGCTGGAACAGCGGGACCAGACCACCAGCGGTGCTTCGTTTGCTTCGGCGGCCCTTTCGAGGGCAATGCCGTCGACGGATCGGTCCTTGCTTGCGCGAAGCCCTCGGATTCTATCGAGGTGTACGCATGGACTATCTGCCAGGCTTGTTTGTTGCGGCGCAGTGGCCTTCGATGGGAAAAGCAAAGCCGGGCCCCTCGGCGAGGCGCAGCACTGCCCTCAATTCGGGTCGCGCTGCCCCTAATCGGGTCGGCAGCAGATCCGCTTGCACCAGTCGTGAGTGAGATCGAGGTGCTCAACTCGGCATGAACCAGCATCTTCAGAATTATGCAGCAGCAGCGGAGTTCCTCAGCCGTGACCCACACGCCAACCGAGAGCTCTTGATCGCGCTCCGCTATGAGCCGCTGGCGACGGTCCGAGTGACTTGGCGCAATGAAACTGTCGCAGGGGCGCTTGTACGCGGACCTGGCCCAACCGCCCTACGTCCCGAGTGGATTCGCTTTGACGCCGACGATCAGGATGCGGTCGTGGCGCTGCTCGATCAACGCGACTTCGACGACAACGCAATCCTGTCACTGCATCGTCCCCAGTTCGGGGACTTCGTCGCTCAGCACTTCCGCCTTCTTCCCACCGGCGACGGCGTGTATGGCTACCTTGTCGACCGCCAAAGCTTGTTACGGCCACCTGGCGTCCCCGTCCGACTACTGACAGCGAGCGATATTGGCCTCGTCGAGCGCAGCGGCTGTGGCTGGAGCCGGTCGTACTTCATGCGCCTCTTTCAGGAGCGGCGGCGCCCTTGGGCGATCGTCAAAGATGGTATGATTGTGTGCCGCGCGTCGAGTGGCTACCCTCATGCCAATAGTGAAGAGGTCGTCGGGGTTTGGACCCATGAGCGCTGGCGGGGTCGCGGTCTGGCACGTGCCCTCGTTGCCGCTGTTGCAGCCGATATTCTTGAGCGCGCCAGCTTCGCGGCGTACACGACGACCTTTGATAACCATGCTTCACAGGCGGTAGCACGAGCAGTCGGCTTCCAGCCCTGCTTCACTGCTTACTCATACGCGCGGAAAACCGATTCCTGGCCTGCGGGAGGTCATATTGTGGTAGACCAATTGGTACTCCCCTAATAGGACCAGAACCAGCTCACGCTTTTGAACAGCTGTTTATAATGGAGGCATGGCAGCGCCTCCTGCTAGCCGGCCTTCCGACCGAGAAGATAGTGCTATGCCGCTACCTCCGCGTCCACGACTGCGCCTGCGCTTACGACAACGCCCAGTTTCGAAGGGTTTTGCTCTGCTTGCCGAGATTTCGGCCGCGCCGGGCCTCGCCTCGGCTGCCACTCTCGCACTTGGCGGCATCCGAGCAACACTTAGTATACCGGCGGCGGCTCTCGTACTGTGCGACCGAACGAACAAGCCGCAAATTATCCTCGATACTGCTCATGGATATGATCGCAGGAGCAGCACACAGCTGGGGGTAGCGCTTCTGGATGCGATGCAGCAACACCCCCGAACGCTCGAGTACCCTCGCTTCTTATCGGCTCATCTCGAGCTGCAACACGAAGCAGAAATCGCCAGCAGTGTTCCAGGGGCGGTCCTTGCCACGCCACTGCTTATCGGCGACCAGCTGCTCGGTGTTTTAAGCGTCGAGGCTGATCGTCTACATCGTTGGACGCGCCGCGAGGTGGCACTCGCGGAAGCTATCGCCGCACAGCTTGCCCAAGCGTTCCACAGTGAACGGCGGATCGCGCAGCTGCAGTATTCCGAAAAGCTATCTTCGGCGTGCCAGACTCTTACGGCTCTCACCGCCGGCATGGACGTAGCCGGCACGTCACGGGCGATCGTCGAGCAAGCAGCCTTGGCAACTGGGGCAGCCGGTGCTCAGCTCTTTCTACGTCGCCGGAATCGGGGAGAGCTTGAGCCGGTTGCAGTCCACGGTGTCGTCTTAGTCACAGAAGGACGCCACGCCCGCATAGACTGCGATCCGGCGGGCGGTAGAGCACTCAGCCACAGGCCTGAATGGCTGTTTGGGAATGAGCCAGAACCAGCGCCGATGGGACAGGGGGAACCCTGCAATCCGGACGAAGCGCAGTTGGCAGTATCTCTCCTCGATGGCAACGAGCTCGTCGGGGTAATAACGCTCTCTTTCACAGCCGCTGCGGCTCGCCCGTGTGATGCCATGCTGCCCGCGATTGAGCGCTTCGCCACTCACGCCGCCGCCGCCCTCAGGAATGCCCACCAGTACGACTCGGCCGCACAGCGGGCGCGGCGAATGGTGGAGCTAGCACGCGCTACTCAGGTGCTTGACGCCCAAGCGAACATTGCCGCATCGATTGAACCGCTCGCACAGCAGAGCCTACATATATTGGACGCTCAAGGCTGTATCGTAGCGCTGCACCGCGAAGGCCACGAGGACGCAATCTATGCTGTCGGCCTATCGGATACCCAGCGTGGCACGATTTGCGACAACGAGGCATTCCAGAGCTTATTGTGCGGCACACCGTTGAGCCAGGACATTCCACAGCGACAGCCTGCCATTAGACAACCCGAGGCGCAGCTGGATCAAGCAGCGCGCGACGCCGGTTTCGCCGCTCAGCTGACGTTGCCCCTCACGCACAAGGACGCAATGGTCGGCGTAATTACCTACCTGTACGGTGCCGACCATACCTGGAACGACGATGATTTTGAGACTGCAGGCCTCATCGCCAGCCAGATGACAACACTCATCGCTAACGCGCAGCTGTACCACGAAGTGCACGAGGCAAACCGTCTCAAATCGGAGTTCATTGCGACGATCAGCCATGAGCTGCGGACGCCGATGGGCGCGATCATGGGCTACGCCGAGCTTCTCGCCAGCGGCTCATACGGCGCCATCCCCGACATGATGCATGAACCTTTGGGCCGGCTCAAGGCCAACGCGGACACACTATTGCTGTTAATTAATCAAATGCTTGATTTGTCACGGATCGAGGCCGGTCGCCTCGAGCTACATTCGGAGCCATTTCATCCTGCCGATCTGCTTCGGGCCGTGGCTTCGGCAGCGCAGCCGCAGCTTCGCGGCAAGCGGATTACCTTTGAGACAGTGGTCGAAGACACGGTGCCCGGCATTGTCCTTGGTGACGTCGGTCGACTCCGGCAAATGCTCGGTAATTTGGTCGACAATGGCCTCAAGTTCACGCAGTATGGCGGGCTTTTGGTCCGCTGCTCACGGGTCGATGAGCCGAATGGTGCCAAGCTTGTTTTCGATGTCAGCGACAGTGGACCCGGTATTCCAGAGGATAAGCTCCGAGTTATTTGGCAGCCATTCAGGCAAGGTAACAGCTCTGAAACGCGGAGCCATAGTGGTGCCGGGCTTGGACTCACAATCGTACACAAGCTCACGGAGCTCATGGGCGGCACCACCGCGGTCGTCAGCCGACTCGGCATTGGCAGCACCTTCTCGATCAGACTGCCGCTGCATCTGCCACCGTCCTAGGCCCTTCACGGTCGCTGGTAGCTGGTGACGACGCAACCTGAGCCCAGACGACTATAAGCTCGTTTGTTCGCATGGTATAATAAAGGCCGAGCCGTGGAGCACCCGAGCATGGACGACGAACGTCTGGTCAGCCCGAAAAGCCGCGAGGAAGACACAGCGGCCGATAAGAGTTTGCGACCGAAACGCCTGAATGAGTACGTTGGGCAAGAAAAGGTCGTCGAAAATCTCAAGATCGCGATTGCGGCGGCGCAAGCCCGTGGCGAGCCGCTCGACCATATTCTCTTTTACGGACCGCCCGGGCTCGGCAAGACAACGCTGTGCCAAATCGTCGCGAACGAGATGGGCGTCAACGTACGCATCACCTCGGGCCCTGCAATCGAGCGCGCCGGGGACCTGGCCGCGATCCTGACGAATCTCAAGAAAGATGACATCCTCTTTATCGACGAGGTTCATCGCCTTAACCGTGCCGTTGAAGAGGTGCTGTATCCGGCGATGGAAGACTTCGCACTGGATATTGTCGTCGGCAAGGGGCCCAGTGCCCGCTCCCTACGACTGAAGCTGCCCAAGTTTACTGTGGTGGGTGCGACGACCCGCGTTGCGCTGCTGACCTCGCCACTCCGCGATCGCTTCGGGTCGGTCCATCGCCTCGAGTTCTACTCGGTGGAAGCGATGGATCAAATTATTCGACGCACTGCCGCGATCCTGAAAACAGGCATCGATCCGGAGGCAGCGCTTGAGCTTGCGCGCAGGGCACGCGGCACACCCCGTATCGCCAACCGCATCCTCAAGCGTGTGCGCGACTTTGCCCAGGTGAAGGCAGATAACCATATCACTCGGGAAGTCGCGCGCGACGCGCTGGAGCGTTTGGAGGTCGACGAGCTTGGATTGGACCCCAACGACCGACGCGTGCTGCACGCCATCATCGATCTCTTTGGGGGTGGTCCTGTCGGGTTATCGACACTCGCTGCCGCCACCGCGGAAGAGGTCGACGCCATCGAAGACGTGTACGAGCCGTATCTCTTGCAGCTTGGCTTTATCCAGCGGACGCCGCGGGGTCGCACCGCTACCCGCCGTGCATACGAACATCTTGGGCTACGCTACCCCGAGCGAAATCAGCCCGACGAAATACAGGGCACCCTCTGGTAGCAGCCCCCATGGTGATCCACGGGATCGAGCCCGCTTAAGGCCTATCGCCGATCGCCCGCCGGCATAACCATACGCCTATGGCAAGCACCACCCCGATGCCGCGTGTCGCGCCGCGCTGCAGAGCCAGCCAGTCGACCATGCGGCGCCACGCTTGGCTCGGAATGGCATCCCGCCACAAGCGCATATGCCCTTCCGGTGCCACCATCGATACGAGCCCATCACCGACGAAGAGCTCGCCTGCAACTTCCAACAACCGGTTCTTCCACATAACCCTGCTCCCTCCTATCTGCTGGTTGCAGCAATACGCGCACCACCTTAGCCGAGGAACATTCGCCGCTTGAATGCGAGGGCGGGAACCGGCTAGCGTGAGGCGTAAACAACGCATCGCCGCTCCAATGTAGGAGCGGCGATGCGTTCATGTTCAACTCCTGATTAACGGACCGCAAGGAGGCCGCTTCGATTAGCCGCCTCCGCGATTGCCAGGATTCGTAGAACATGCCCGATTCCGACCGTTATTCGTCGGCCCTTCGCCATTTTCACGGGCCAGCGTACAGTTTATCTCCTCGTATGTCGAGCTGACCCGCCGGCCTGTGCTGGTCACAGCTCCAGCGACCACAATCGCGACCAACACCAGGATGATTGCATACTCGGTCAGACCCTGAGCCGTGCGATACCGCGTCGCACCTTTCGGTGCGATCAGTCGGCACATGTGCGCCAGCAACGCGACCATCGCCGTCAACAATTGCGAAAAATGTTTCATGAAGAGCCTTCCTACAAACAACAGCGTTACGTCAACCCTACCTAAGTCCGACTGCCGCGGCAATAGAGCGGCAGTACCGACAGAAAGGACCAAAGGTCCTGAGAAAACGGGTAACGTTTTACCGGGCTGGGGAGGGACCCGTCTCTTGGTTTCTCTTGATACGGTCGACGCGACGCCGCAATCTCAAGCGGAACCATCTCGGCTATGCTACAATGCCGACACCTCAGCAGTGCGCGGCGCGGCGCAAGTCCCATAGGAGCTCTATATGTCGCTGTTAGAACGCTACCGCGACCTTTTACCGATTACCGACACAACTCCGTTGATTTCCCTCGCCGAGGGTAATACTCCGCTCATCTCAGCTCCGCGGCTTGCCCGTGAAATCGGCGTCCGCGAGCTTTGGCTGAAGTTCGAGGGCATGAATCCCACGGGCTCATTTAAAGATCGTGGCATGGTCATGGCAATCGCCAAAGCTCTCGAAGAGGGTGCACGCAGCGTTGTTTGTGCCTCGACGGGCAACACGTCGGCGTCGGCAGCCGCATATGCGGCACGGGCCGGGCTTGAGGCGGTTGTGATCGTACCCGCTGGAAAGATCGCGCTCGGAAAGCTGGCCCAGGCCCTCATGTACGGGGCAAAGCTCGTCGCGGTCGACGGCAACTTCGACGCGGCGCTCGACATTGTTCGCAAGATGGGTGACAATTATCCGATTACGGTGGTCAACTCAGTTAACCACTATCGGATCGAGGGTCAAACCACTGCGGCCTACGAGATCGTCGACACCCTCGGCGACGCACCCGACGCACTCTGCCTACCGGTGGGGAACGCGGGCAATATTACAGCCTACTGGTTAGGCTTTCGTCGCTACCACGAGCGTGGGAAAACTACCCACTTACCGAAGATGCTTGGCTTTCAGGCCGAGGGTGCAAGCCCAATCGTTCAGGGAGCTCCGTTCGAGAAACCGCATACCCTTGCCACCGCAATCAACATTGGCAACCCGGCGAGCTGGCGGTTTGCAGTTGGCGCCCGCGACGAGTCGAAGGGCTGCATTGACTGCGTGAGCGACGACGAGATTGTGGTAGCTTGGCGGGACCTTGCCCGCTGCGAAGGCGTCTTTTGTGAGCCTGCCTCGGCTGCAGGCATTGCCGGGCTGCGCAAGCTGATGCAGCAGGGCGCGGCAGAGCCTGATGCCCGCTATGTAGCGGTATTGACGGGCCACGGCCTGAAGGACCCGGCCATGGCGGTCGAGCAGTTCGCCGCGCCAACGCCGATCGCGCCAACCATGGCCGCGATTGAGCGCGCTCTTGGCTGGTAGCAGAGCAGGTTGCCCGGCAGACGGTCGGCTGTCGCGCATACATATGCTAATGATGCGTGCCCGTCCAGATCAGCAGAAGGCTTGGGGCCTCGCCTCATGTAAAGGAGACGCAGCAATGGCTCGCATTGCTGCGTCCCGCCGCCGTTTGCCCCTGAGGCTGAAGTGCAGTGTAGAGAGGCACACAATACTTAGGGAAGCCCGACGCATTGGGCAAGCGGCACGCTGCTTAGTCAGGTCACCTCACCCGCTGGAATAAACGCCCGGTTGACTGCAATTCGAAGCTACGTCTGGTGGCAACACGTTCTACCGGGTGACATCGTCGCAGGTGAGGGAGCTGCTAAAATCGTTGCACCACTGCTGTTCGTCAGCGCCGTTGTTACGCACAACGATGTTGGACCCCGTCAGCTCCTAGAGGCGTACGTTCCACTCGGCACCGGCGTTCGAGAAGGTATTACCTTCCACGATAATATTGGCACTGTTCGAATTCCCAATCACCAGATCCGCCTGCGCGGCACTGTTCCAACCAAATTTCAAGCCGCGCAGGGTACGCACCGTGGAGCGCCGACGGCCGTGTTTCGACGTAGCACAAGACTCTGCCCACGCCAACGCAACAGTTCATACGCCACCAAAGCTCCGTATGACACGACACGTTTTCGCACTTTCCGGCATTGCACACCTGCTTGTGAGTGACTGGCGTGACGCCGCCGGTATGTCCTTTCAGGGGCGGCTGGATACGCGTTCGGAGTTGTGGTCGCCAGTAGCCTACCGGTGGTGCCCCCTTTATCGTCCGCCAATGAGGACTTCATACCCACTTCGCGGGCAGTGCGGCAACGTATAGTGCTGGCTCACCAATCTAATCTGCAGCCTCCCGGCTGAGAAGCGAAATACAAGGAGATGGGGCATGGATACGGTTTGCGTCGAGTTCGCATGTGACTGCAGTGGGTCGGCCCTGGTGTCCCTTCCGGACGACCAGGTAGAGACGTTTATGAACGAGTGGCGAGCCAGCCATCAAGATCGTCGCTGTATGCCAAGTGTGATCGTGATTGAAGCGACGGACGCGCTGGCGCTGGCAGACGACAACGTTCCCGAGGCCCGACCGGAGCAGTGCGCCTGGGTCGAGCGTCAACTTGCCGCGCTCGACCAGGAACTCGCCGACCGACGCTAACCAGTACCCCTTCTGCTAGTCGCCGCCCACAGAGGTCGGACATGCGCTGCATAGGTCCGACCTAACCCACCAGCGGCGTCCGGGACATCCCATTGTGTCCGAACCGCCGCCGACGCGACACGAGACGATCTTTGCACGCGCACGCGGCTTCGTGTACAAAATTTTCGTCCTGCCTTCATTTGCCAGCGATCCACCGGGCCACCTGTCGCAGCTACACCTCGATCGAAGCGCAGTCCCCGCCACACGCCTCCAGCTTCAGCGCTGCCGGCGCGTACCTCGCGGTGCATGTTGTGGGCACAAGCTGCGAAAAAGTGGCATCCAGAGCGGCCCGATCGACCGCTCTGGGATTGTGAAGTAACTTGACATTCGACTTAAGATAAGCTATAGTCCTCGTCAACAAGCGAATATAGGCAACGCTCTTATCCAGAGGGGTGGAGGGACCGGCCCGACGAAACCCCGGCAACCGTCCTGGCAATGATGCCAGCTACAGGTGCCAAATCCGGCAGAAGCATTCTGGAAGATGAGAGGACGCGCCAGCACAGCTACTCCGGCTGCTGCTCTGTGTATGCTCTCTCATCAACTACCGATGAGAGATTTTTTATTTTGGGTTTTCGATGCGACATTCGCGGCCGCAGGCAAGCGAAACCGCGAAATCATCGGAAATCCGGGTCGGGAGAGCAGGCATGGCCGATCAGCAGTTCAAGGGCTTTGATACGTTGGCGCTTCACGGTGGGCAGGTGGCGGACCCGGCAACCGGGGCACGCGCAGTTCCGATCTACCAGACAACCTCGTATGTGTTCCGCGATACTGAGCACGCGCAGGCGCTCTTTGCCCTGCAAGAGGTCGGCAATATCTACACCCGCATTATGAATCCCACGAGTGACGTGCTTGAGCAGCGCATCGCTCTGCTCGAAGGTGGCGTTGGGGCACTGGCCGTGGCATCGGGACAGGCAGCAGAGGCGCTGGCGATCATGAACATCGCCGAGAAGGGCGACAACATCGTCTCGGCGACAAGCTTATACGGCGGCACCTATAACCTGTTCCACTATACCCTTCCGAAGTATGGTATCGACGTCAAGTTCCAAGATCCGGACGATCCGGAAGCGTTTATCGCACAGATCGACGATCGGACACGTGCCGTATTCCTGGAAACGATCGGCAACCCACGGCTTAACGTTCCCGACATCGAGACGATTGCGCGACTAGCGCATGAAAAGGGTGTTCCGGTGATCGTCGATAACACCGTGGCAACGCCGTATCTGCTCCGGCCCTTCGAGTGGGGCGTCGATATTGTTGTTCACTCGGCAACGAAATTCATCGGCGGGCATGGCACGACGATCGGCGGACTAATCGTCGACAGCGGCAAGTTTGACTGGGCCGGAAGTGGACGCTTTGCGAACTTTACGACGCCCGATCCCAGCTACCGCGGAGTACGCTTCGCGGACCTCGGCGCGCCGGCGTTTATCCTGAAGGCGCGAGTCCAGGGCCTACGCGACCTCGGCGCGTCGTTGTCGCCATTCAACTCGTTCATGTTCATCCAGGGAGTGGAGACGTTGAGTGTCCGGATGGACCGTCACTGCCAGAATGCACTGGGCGTTGCGCGCTTCCTGCATGAGCATCCGAAAGTTGAGTGGGTCAACTATCCGGGACTGCCGTCGCATCCAGATCATCAGCTTGCACAGAAGTACTTACCCAAGGGCCAGGGCGCATTGATCGGCTTCGGCATCCAGGGCGGTAGGGCGGCCGGGCATAAGTTTATCGATAGCCTGCAGCTCTTCTCGCACCTGGCCAATATTGGCGATGCGAAGTCGCTGGCGATCCATCCGGCGAGCACAACGCACTCGCAGCTAACGCCCGACGAGCAGGTAACGACGGGCGTAACTGATGACTATGTGCGGCTATCGATCGGGCTCGAAACGCTTGACGACCTGTTGACTGATCTCGATAGCGCGTTGAGCAAAGTATAACGAGGCGGCGGGCACCGGGTACAGGTTATAGGAGAACCTTGCGCCACAGTACCTGGTGTCTGCAACCTGACTGAAAACTAAAAAATGTTGGCAGCATTAGAGCGCGAATTAGCAACCTTGAACACTGACGTTGGGATTGTCCAAACGCAGTACGCGACCTGGGATGAACCGTTACGGCTGAAGAGCGGCGTGGAGCTGACGCCAATCACCCTGGCGTACGAAACCTACGGCGCGCTGAACGCGTGCCGTGACAACGCCGTGCTGGTCATGCACGCACTGTCGGGTGACGCGCATGTCGCTGGACGGCACGCGCCGACGGACCGCAAGCCGGGATGGTGGGATGCGATCGTCGGGCCAGGGCGCGCGCTCGACACGGCACGCTACTTTGTTATCTGTGTCAATGTGCTCGGCGGCTGCAGCGGATCAACCGGGCCCAGCTCGCTTGATCCCGAGAGCGACCGACCGTATGGCGCGCGCTTCCCGATCGTGACGGTCCCCGATATGGTCGCCGCGCAGGTCCGGCTGCTCGATCGCCTTGGCATCCAAACATTGCACGCCGTTATCGGCGGCTCGATGGGCGGCATGCAGGTGCTTGAGCTCGCGATTAACCATCCTGACCGCGTGCGACTGGGGATTCTTCTGGCAACGACAGCGCAGCATGGGGCGCAGCAAATCGCGTTCAACCATATCGGCCGTCAAGCGATCATGCGTGATCCGCTCTGGCGTGGCGGTGATTACTATGGTCACGAGCCACCTGCCGCGGGGCTTGCGACTGCGCGGATGGTCGGGCACATGACCTACCTAAGCGAAGAGCGGCTACAATGGCGCTTTGGACGTGAGCTGCAAAAGGCGGAGGAGCTGAGCTTCGCGCACGGCAGCGAGTTTGCGGTGGAAAGCTATCTCGACTACCAAGGCAACTCGTTTGTCGGGCGCTTCGATGCGAACTCGTACTTGTATATCACCAAGGCGCTCGACTATTTCAACGCCAGCGATGGCTACGCCTCGCTCGCGGAAGCTTTCAAGCACGCGCAGGCGCGCTTCCTGGTGGGATCATTCTCGTCGGACTGGCTATATCCACCGCACGCCTCAGAGGAAATAGTCGCAGCGCTACAGGCGGCGGGGCGTGACGTCGAATACATTACGCTTGAGTCGCCGCTCGGTCACGACGCGTTTCTGTTGGACCATGAGCGCCTGACGCCAATTATTCGGGAGTTTTTGACATCAACGGAGGAGTCAGGGGCTAGAGGCTAAGGGGCTGGGGGCTAGCGGAAGCTGGAAGGCATCATGTTCCACGCCTCGCCCCTCATACCTATTCCCAAGAGAACCTATGGCGTTACACGTGTACAAGTTTGGTGGAACATCGGTTGGCAGCCCGGCAGCAGTTGAGGCAGTCGCGCGTATCGTGCTCAACGCGCGCGCTGAGCATCAGGTTGCGATCGTTGTTTCCGCGATGAGCGGAGTGACAGATGCATTGCTGCGGGGGGCGCATACAGCTGCGGCCGGCGATCCCGCAACCTTTGGAGCAATCGCAGACGAGCTGCGCGCCCGCCACGCAACGGCGGCGTTGGAGCTGGTTGCCAATGCAGACGAGCGGCGTGCATTACGGATCGAGACTGAGCGGCTTCTGGGCGAGTTCAGGACACTCTGCCATGGCGTTAACGTTCTCGGCGAGCTGACACCGCGTGCGCTGGATACGATCGGCGCGCTCGGCGAGCGCTTAAACGCGCCGCTTGTCGCGGCTGCGCTGCGCGCAAAGGACATTCCAGCACAAGCGGTCGATGCGGGGACCCTCATCATCACCGACGACCGCTTTGGAGACGCAACGCCACTGCTGGACGAGACCAACCTCCGCGTCAACCGCGAGCTCCGCCCGCTCTTCGAGCAGGGCAAAGTGCCCGTTATAACGGGCTTCCTTGGTACGACCCGTGAGGGCAGAACCACCACGTTGGGCCGCGGCGGCAGCGACTACAGCGCTGCGATCATTGGAGCCGCGCTGGATGCCGACGAGGTTGTTTTTTACAAGGAAGTCGACGGGGTGCTGACGACCGATCCGCGGGTAGTTCCCGAAGCACGGGTCCTGCGGCGGCTAGGCTATGACGAGATCAGCGAGCTGGCCTATTTTGGCGCGAAGGTACTGCATCCGAAGACGATCCAGCCGCTCGTCGAAAAGAACATCCCCGTTCACTTTAAAAACACCTTTAATCCGGACCATCCGGGTACGGTTGTGCTGCCACGCGGCACTGCGGGCGCGGGCACAATTAAGGCCGTCACCGCGATCCGTAATCTGACGATGCTGACGGTTGCAGGCCGTGGTATGCTAGGTGTACCGGGCATTGCTGCCCGCACCTTTACTGCGGTTGCCCGATTGCACGCTAGCGTGCTCATGATCTCGCAAGCCTCGTCGGAGCAAAGCATCTGCTTTGTGATCCCCTCGAAGCTCGCGGAAGAGGTGCAACAGTCGCTGGAGACAGAGCTGGCGAGCGAAATTGCACGACGGGACATCGATGGCGTGTTTATCCAGGATCAAGCGGTGATTATCAGCGTCGTCGGCGCAGGCATTCGCACGACACCCGGTATTGCCGGCCGCATCTTCGCTGCCGTGGGCGAGGCCGGCATCAATATCCATGCGATCGCACATGGCTCGTCCGAGTGCTCGATCAGCTTGGTCGTGGATGCCGCCGACGCCGACACGGCCGTGCGAGCGATTCATCCGCTGACCGCTCCGCTGGAGACTACGACTACCACATCGGAGCGTCTCTAAGGCCAGCGGCTAGTCCATGTTTTTCTCAAGCCCCGCTGGCATCAGCGGGGCTTTTCGTGCACCTGAAAGGAATGCGTATGCATCCATCATCCAAATTGCCGGTCGCGATCCTCGGAGCGACGGGCGCTGTCGGTCAACGGTTTGTGCAACTACTCGCCAACCATCCTTGGTTCGAGATCGCAGTGCTCACGGGCTCCGATCGCTCGATCGGCAAGCCGTACGGTGAAGTGACTCGCTGGATTTTAGGCGAACCGATCCCGGAAAAAGTCGCCGGCATGATTGTGCAGCCGACGACGGATGTGGCGGACGTACCGATCGCCTTTGGCGCGCTGCCAACGGAGTCAGCGGTCGAGGCGGAGCCGCAATGGGCCGCGAACGGCGTCTACGTCTGCTCCAATGCCTCGGCCTTTCGGATGGACCCACTCGTGCCACTGCTCATCCCCGAGGTCAATCCCGAGCATCTCGGGATGCTCGAGCGCCAGCAGCGCGAACGCGGCTGGCGCGGCGCGATCGTCACCAATCCGAACTGCTCGACAATCACAATCGTGATGGCACTCAAGCCGCTCCATGATGCGTTCGGCATTCGACGCATGTTTACCACCACCTTGCAAGCCGTCTCTGGAGCTGGCTATCCCGGGGTTGCCTCGCTCGACATCATCGACAACATCATCCCCAACATTGGGAATGGCAGCGAGGAGGCCAAGATCGAGACCGAGCCGCTTAAGCTCCTTGGTCGTTTTGAAGATGGAGCATTCCGCGACGCTCGGATCGCGATCAGCGCACAGGTAACGCGCGTGCCGGTGATTGACGGGCATACCGCGGCGGTCTCGGTTGAGCTTGATGCTAAGGCGACGCCCGGCGAGGCAAGCACGACGCTCAGCGAGTTTCGCGCCCCAGCCATCGTCCGCGGCATGCCGAGCGCACCTGAGCGTCCAATCGTGGTGCGACCCGAGGCAGATCGTCCGCAGCCCCGGCGAGACCGTGACCTGTATGGCGGCATGGGGACCACTGTGGGACGTGTCCGGCCCTGCAACCTGTTCGACCTCAAGTTCGTCGCGCTTTCGCACAACACGATTCGAGGCGCTGCCGGCGGAGCGGTCCTCAATGCAGAGCTTCTCGTCGCCGAGGGACTTGTCGGTAATCGCTAAGCCCCCGGTAAACACAAATGGGACTGAGAGAGTAGTAGCTCCCTCAGTCCCATTCGCGTTTCGTTCGCGTACTTGCGCCTAGCTGTCGAGGCTAGCGATTGGTAACAACCGGCAAGTAGGCCCGCCGCAGATCCCTCACAACTACGACCCGTACGGGCAGCTCAAGCACTCCCGAGCCATTTGACCCAGTGATGGTGAGCGAGCCGGTATGCGTGCCGAGGGACATAGACCGCGTATCTGCGCTCAACTCCACGACGCTTGGCGTTACGCCACTAGATGTGCCAAGGCGCAGCCAAGATGTTGGCGTGCTGGCCGACCAGCTAATGATGCCACTGCCACTATTGCTGATGACCAAGGTGCTTGCCGCAGTGGAGCTTCCCACCTCAACCAGAAATGTCACAGGATTTTGGCTGACCGCGAGCCTCGGTTCTACGTCGCCCTGCACCACCAGGATTGGCCGTTCTGAAACCGTCAGCTGGATCGCACCATTGGACGGAGTAACCGCTCGTCGCTCGCCGTCACGATCCACAACGGTAACTTGTACCCCCTGCTTCACCGGAAAGGAGAGCTGCGTACTGTCAGTTGGCCGCCACAGGACGTCGATTACCGTCCAGCCCCGCGTGTAGCGGTAGTTGTAGGTACCACCGCTCCCAGTGTAGGGCTGGCTCGGATCATAGACATGCGTATGCACGGGACCAGTTCCCGCTACCTGAGCATTGCCCAGGTAGCCGGCGAGAGTCCGATAGGCGTTGTAGGCGGGCTTCACGGGATAGCTCGACCCATTGTAGTTACGCACAATCGCGGCGTTGCTCCATTCGCGGTTGGGATCATTGAACGCATCCTCGAACTGGAACCAACTGCTGTGCTCCACGCCGTTGTGCTGCGCCACGACCAGCGACCGCACCAGGTAGTTGGCCTGCTGATCCTCGGTCACCTGTACGTCTCCCGGACATACACCACTCGCAGTACACCAGCCCATCTCGGTAATCCAAAGCCGCGCGTCACTCCGGCCACTTGCGTTCAGCCATGCGCGGGAGTTCCGGACGCGTCCCTCGACCGTAATCAACCGCGGAATATTGGGCGCGTCGGGGCGATCAGTAGGAATATAGGGGTGGATCGCAAGAATGTCGAAAGCTTGGCGTGCCGCCGGCACCTGCTGAAAGACACCGCTAAGAAAGACAAGACCGTCACAGTTTTCCCGCACGCAATAGCTGCCGTCGTAGACATAGACACCCCCAGTGAGCACTAGCGCCGATGGGTCTGCTGCCTTGATCGCGCGATACGCGGCAACCATCATCTCGCCGTAACGCCTCCGCCCGGCGTCCGTTGCCGGCCCTAGCTCCCACGTGCCCGATGCGTTTGGCTCGTTCCAAAGCTCCCAGGCGGCGATGCGTGGCGATCCCGGGGCATCGGCGACTCCGTCCCCGTCGTAGCGCTCGACCATCCAGCCCGCAAACTGAGCGTACTCGACGGCGTTGGCTGGCGGACACCAATAACGATCATTTCCAGCACAAGCGCTGTCACGTGCCCACGCGGGGGTTGTCAGCAGCATACCGATGATGCCAAAGCCCTGTTCGGCTGTTAGTCGCAACGAGCTGTCGTACACTCCCCGGAAGTCGTTATTGTTGGGCTCGATCAGATCCCATGGCAACTCCTCGCGCGTCCAGCGTACTCCCGCCGACCGAGCCATCGAGGCAAGCAGCGGCAAGTTATCCTCATAGTTAGATCTCAAGCGCTCGCGCTTCGTCACGTAAACATTCATACCCCAGTATGAAATATCGTGGGGTTGAGCAGATGATGCAACCGCCGCGGCACGGGGCAGCACGATCGTTGAAAGTATCGAGAGGCAACCGACAAGCGCCAGCATCCAGCGGGCGGGGCGAAAAAACATGAACTGCTCCTCTAGCTATTCAAACAGCATAATCCGCAGCAGACGAGACATCACAAGAGTGGGGGCATCGACCGAGCATGTAAAACGTCGGTCATGGGAATTAGGGCAGGCGAATTATACCGAATAGCGAGGAGAATTGGTAAAAACAAGGTTAATTAGCTTGAACCAAAAGAACAGGTGTAGCTGCACGGCTGCACCTGTTGTCTACGACTCTGGGTTCACTGCAATTAGCACAGCCCCAAGAGGAAACTCCTAGTGGAGCTGTACGCCGCACCGGTTACAAAAATTTGCCCCGGGTGGGTTGGTATGTCCACAGTTGGAACAGGCTGAGGGGGTGGTCAGACTTGCGCCGCAGGCAGAGCAGCGCTCCGCCCCTTGCGCATTGGCCACACCGCAGGATGGGCAGGGAATTGTTGCCAGACGGCGGGTCGCGCCCGTGGCGGCGCCAGAATTACCCGTAGCGCGTTCGATCGATTGCCAAACACGCGCGGGCAAGCGCTGGTCGATGTCGTCCTCGCCGCCAAAAAGCTGTCCAAGCGGAAACGCGAAAAAGAAGGGAAATAACCCGATCAACCCACCGCCGATAAATTGAATGCCCCCGTTCTTGTACCATTGCTGCTGGCCCATGGTCACTTGCACACCGTCGGCTAGCGGCTCGATCCCAAGGGTCAGCGCCTGACGTGGCTCGTCGCTGAACCAACCGGCGGAGCGCTGGCCAATCTGCACAATGATCCGGCCTTCATCGCCAAAGGCCTGCGCCATGGTATCGCCTTGATCCCACTCATCAAGCAGCGCCTGCGCTACATCCTCGGGCGAGATCCGTCCGTGATACACCCGTTGCTCCATTCGCAGTCCTCCCCTGACCGGTTGCGCCCGTGCTGTGGCGATCTACCCGCCAGTACTCAGCAATCGGTATGCCCGAAGCGAAACGTCATCGGCTAAAGGTCGACTTGACAGCTCAGCCATCCACAATGTATTTTCAAGCTATCCTAAAAGGGATATTTATCATGCCATCAGAAAAAGTCAGCAAACATGTACAAGACTATGTCAAGACCATTTATGCGCTGCAGCAAGAGCAGCGCCCGGTCTCGAATGGCGCGCTAAAGGCCAAGTTAAGCGAGATCGAGCCACGCTCGGCGGCCGCGGTCACCGAGATGATTCAAAGCTTGGTCAAGCTAAACCTGGTGCACTACGAGCCATACCAGGGCGTAGAGCTTACGGCGACTGGTGAGCGGGTAGCGCTAGAGGTTATCCGCCACCACCACCTATTGGAGCTGTACCTTTTCGAGGCGCTGGGCGTGCCCCTCGACGAAGTTCATGGCGAGGCAGAGCAGCTGGAGCACGCGCTATCGGCCAGCTTGGCGGAACGGATTGCGGAGCGGTTGGGCCAGCCGCAATACGACCCACATGGCGCGCCAATTCCAACGCGTGAGCTTGCAATTCCAGCGCAGCAGGGCGATCCCCTGCTCACCGCCGAGCTGATGCAGCCGCTGCGGATCGTCGAAGTCGACGACGCGTCGCCGGAGCTTCTGCGCTATCTCACGACGCTCAATCTTGTGCCCGGAAGGATCGTGACTCTGTGCGAGCGGGCACCATTCGACGGTCCGCTGCACGTCCAGGTTGGCGAACACCGGGTTGCCATTGGGCAGCAGACGGCCGCCGCTATTCGCGTATGCCCGGTAGGGGACCACACAGCCGGCGAACAACGTTAGGCCAGCCAATTTTATCGAGCTGCTATGAGATTACTTATGTACAACAATTCCAAGCTCGGCGTCATCTGGCTGATTGGAGCGCTGTTCCTCGCGAGCTGTGGCACACCCATCGCGGGGCCCGGCGGGACGATCGATTTCAGCGGGCGCACCATCCAGGTTGCAGCGACAACGGGTTACGTCGCCGACGTGGTCCGCAACGTCGGGGGGTAGCGCGTCACGGTAACAGCCCTCATGGGCCCGGGTGGCGATCCGCATCTCTATAAAGCGAGCGCCGGCGATGTCATGACGTTACAGGGCGCCGATGTCGTTTTCTAACTGGGCTCCATCTCGAGGGACGCATGATCGAAATCTTCGAGCGGATGGGTAGAACCAAGCCGGTCTATGCCATTACGGACGGGCTACCGAAGGAGCTGCTACACCGGCCTCCGGAGTTTGAAGGCGCGTACGATCCCCACGTCTGGTTCGATCCGGAGCTCTGGTCGTACACGGTTGATGTGGTAGCAGACAAGCTGAGCGTGCTCGATCCCCGGAGCGCTGGACAGTACCGGACTAACGCCGCTGCCTTCGAGCAACGGCTTGCCGAGCTCGACAGCTACGCTCGGAGCAAGCGCTGCTAGCCGAGCGCATCACACACCAGCTCACTAAGCAGGGTAGCTCGACGGGTCCGCCACGCCTGATGTGGTTTCAGCCGCGACGGGCGTGGGCCGGGGCTTTGATCAGATGTGACTGGGCGGCAGTGCGTCGAGCGCGGCAATCAGGCGTTGCAGCCCCTCCGCAAGCTGATCGGGGGCGGTAAGACACGAGAGCATCAGATGGGCTCCGCGCTCATAGCCATAAAAATAGCCCGGATGTACCAGCACGCCATGCCGCAAACAGTGCAGAACCAAGGCATCCTCGTCGTCCCAGCCGAGGACCTCGGGAAACAAATAGTAGCCGCCGTCAGGCGCGTGCACGCGGAGCGTGGGATGTGCACCGAGACGAGCTAGGGCCAAATCTAGGTTGCGCTGCACATAGAGCCGCATATCGTGGGCGAACCACATGCCCTGGCGAAATAGATGCGGCAGCATATGCTGCGTCAAGCTATTGCTGCCCAGGAATGTATCGTTGAGCAGCTCAAGCCGGTCGGCGAAGGGCCTGGCCGCCCCGTTCAACGCGATCCAGCCGAGCTTTAGATCCGGCAGAGCAAAGAGCTTCGAGATGCCGTTGAGGTGGAACACCGGCAGCTCAGGATGCAGCACGCCTAGCGGCGGTGTGGATGGCTGACGATATGTAAATTCGGCGAAAACCTCGTCACAGATCACCGGGAGCCCCAGCGTTGTCAAGGCGGGCAGGGCCTGGGTTACAATCACGCCCGTGGGGTTGTGCGGTGAGACGATCAGCACCGCGCGCGTCCGCTCGTCGACCTGGGCATGGAGACTCGCCGGATCGATGCGCCACCCGCGCGCCTCGTCCAGGGCATAGGGTCGCAGCTCGATATGGTGGACCTCCGCCAGAAAATCGAAGAGTGGATAGGTGACGACCGGCGCCAGCACATTGTCGCCTGGCTCAGTCAAAAGCGCGAACAGGAGCGAGTACGCCTCGCTGGTGCTGGCGGCAACAAAAACGTCGTCGACGTCAAGTGCAAGCGGCGGGCTGCGACGCGCGTAATAGTCGCGGATCGACGCGCGCGCAGCCAACTGGCCACGTGGCTGCGGGTCGTAGCGGCGATTGGACCAGTAGCTCGCTGCAGCGGACTCCAGCACATGCTGCGGGAACAAGAGACCCTGATGCGTCGGGTTGCTGCTCGTCAGGTCGATGTATTGCCCGTTAGCCGCGATGCGTGCCTGCTCGATCCGGTTGGGCGAAAGGTCACCATTGGCGAAAAAGCCAGTCATGCACCATCCTGTCATGATCTCGACGGGGATAAGCTACAAGTATAGCAGCTAATTTGTCAAAGCTGTACGCTGTAAGGCAATATTAATCTGTTTCAGTCAGCGGCGATCCTGCCGGGATCGAGTGAATAACCTTGTCTGTAGCCATGATGCTGTCACTACCTGAGCCGGGCACACTTCGATATAGCCCATCTCGACCGTGCGATTCATGCCCGCTAGGTATTTTAAGGCTTGACTCGGCGATCCCGCTATGGTAGCCTGCGCCGCGTTATGCAACGCTTACGGATCGCAATGGAAAGCGGTGTGCGACGCATTAGCGTCCTTCCGCGTCCCCTGCTCATTGCCAGCTATCTTGGGCTCTTCGCGCTGTGGGCGCTGCTGGTCGGCGATACACTAACCCTATGGCAAGAGCGGCAGGTGCTGATCGAGCGCCGCAAACTGGCGGCCGCGCTGTACCCTACACCTATCCCGCCGCCGCCACCGACGGCGACGCCGACGATCGCGCCGACATCGACTCCGGTGCCAACCCCAACGGTGCTGCCTACTCCAACTCCGCGCCCTATCGCCGTGGTGCACCCAAAGACGGGGCGAACGATCGCGGCTTGGCTGCCGACCTCGTTCGACGCCGAGGATGCCCGGGCCTCGTTCGAGGCCAATAAAGATATCCTGGACGAGGTTAGTCCCTTCTGGTACATGGCCAACGTCAGCGATGGCACCCTCATTCCCGAGGCAGGCGCACGCGACGCTGCTCTGGTCGCAGCGGCGCACGAAGCGGACGTGCTGGTGATCCCGACCATTCATAATGTGCTTGACCCGGAAGAGATTTTGCCGATGCTGCAGGATCCCGAGCGCCGCCGTCAGCACATTGCGCATATCATGGCCGAGGTTCGCGCGTACAACTACGACGGCATTGACATGGACTACGAGACCTTGCCCGCCAGTAGCCGCGGGGTGTATAGCGCCTTTATGCAGGAGCTCTCGGCGGCCCTTCACGCCGAACAAAAGCTACTTACGGTTGCTGTTCATGCCAAGACCGAGGATTTTGGCGGTTGGGGCGCGTTTCAAGATTGGAAATTGCTCGGCGAGATTTGCGACCGTGTGCGCATTATGACCTACGACTACAGCTGGCGAGGTGGCGGCCCAGGTCCAATCGCACCGTTGAGCTGGGTGGCAAGTGTCGCGGAGTACGGCCGCTCGGTCGTTCCCGCCGAGAAGCTCCAGCTAGGTATTCCATTCTACGGCTATAACTGGGGCGAGGACGAAGATGCGCTGCCTCAGACCTGGACCGAAATTCAGGAGTTGATCGCGCAGCATCAGCCCGACGTAAACTTCCGGGCGCGGGATTACACTGGGCCGATCGAGGAGTCGTTCTTCAACTACCAGCATCGCGGTAAGAAACGCACCGTCTGGTTCGCCGATTACCGCTCGCTTAGCGCAAAGCTTGAGCTGGTGGAGCAGCTGGATTTTTCTGGCATTGCCATCTGGCGCCTCGGAAACGAGGACCCCAAGAACTGGACCGCGGTGCGGGAGGAGCTCGTGCAGCGTCCCTCGCTGATTCAGCGGGTCGTGAACACATACCTCCCTGACCACTAGCCCAATCATTCGTGCACGCCGATCACGTTCCGGATACGTGAGCCTGATCGGTAGCCGGAGTTCGTGACGAAGAGCCTATGCCTGAAACCGGCGTTAAGATATTTGCACAGCAGGCCGAGCAGCTATACCAGCGTGGCGTGGCAGCTGCCAAGGGCGGGCAAAAGGCCGTGGCCGAAAGGCTGTTGCGCCAGGCCGTAAAGCTCAACCCAGCCCACGAGCAAGC
Organism: bacterium; assembly: GCA_016781525.1. Lineage (GTDB taxonomy): Bacteria > Chloroflexota > Chloroflexia > Chloroflexales > Kallotenuaceae > LB3-1. The sequence goes on from JADDQE010000218.1 coordinate 21,049, forward strand.
CTGGCTCTGGCTCAGCGGTGTCGTGGACAAGCCCGACGATGTTGCGTTCTGCTTGCGCTCCGTGCTGCAAATCAACCCTGAGAACGAGCGTGCTCGGCGGGGCCTCGCCCTGATCGAGCAAGCAGCGACGAGTGGCGCTTCCCTTGCCAAGACCGTGACTTCCAGTCCCAGAGTGCCGGTCGTGACCGAGAGCTGGTGGGCCGGCTGGCGCGATGCCCAGACGACCTGGCGGCGCACCATCCGCGTGCTGCTCCTGATACCGATTGCCCTGATTGGCTCAACCCTTGGCCTCCGCGCGGTGATCAATACCGTACCGCTGCCGACCTTCGCCACGGTGCAAGATATTCCGACTCCGACTCCGCCCCCGCCCGCGCCGACAGCTAGCCCAACCGCCACCAGTGCGCCAGCCTCGACGAGCGCGTCGGCCGTAGAAGCCTACTTCGCGCATGTGAACGCCGAGCGAAGCGTGCTTCAGACGGCAACCGATGAGTACCGCCTCACAACCGACGGTGGACGCACATCAGCCGAGCGGGCAACTAGCGCTCGTGTGCTGCGTGACCAGGTGCAGCGCAGCCAAGCAACGCTTGCCGCAATCCAGCCGCCGCCTGAAATAGCGGCGACGCATCAACTGTATATAGACAGCTTAAAGCTTGAGCGAGAGGCGCTGGACCTCATGCTTCAGTTCTATAGCAACTACGACGTTGCCCTCGCCAACCGCGCTGCGCTCCAAATGCAGGAGGCACGCGCTCAGATCGCGACTGCAACGGCAAGCTGGGATGCGTTTGTTAAGCAGCAAGGGTTAACTCAGCTCGCACCGCGTGGAGACTGATTGGATGCATCCCCGCATCGCCGCGCAGTAGGCGCTTAATACAACGTGAGGTCCTGCTTGGCACCATTAGCAGAAGGCGGATGCCTTGTGATAGCGCACCTGGCGCTCGGCGGCAGGTGCCCCACTCGGTGCCACAGCCGTACGAATTGACAACTCCCCTCCCGGCGCCGATCAGCACAAGAAGGAATTGAGTCCATGCCAGGCCGCATCGTACGGGCATTGACACCGGTCGTCATAGGCATCGTGGTCCCGCTGCTATTTATGGTTACGCTTAATCCTGGACCATTACCGGGTGATGTTGCACTGACGCGGAGCTTGCAGGGCGTGAGTTTCGGCTGGGTCGTCGCCGGCGCCGACGCGCTCATCTGGCCGCTTGGGGTGGCGCTGGTCGTGGGAGCGCTCCTGCTGCGGCGTTGGACCGAGGCAGCATTCTTGTTTGTGGCAGGCGTGACGAGCGTGGTGCTCGGGGATGGTATTCTCAAACCGCTTGTCGCGCGGCCCCGCCCGACACCGCAGCTCGTCCAGGTGTATGAGAAGGCGGACGGCTTCGGCTTTCCCAGCACAACGGCCTTGTTTGCGGTTGTGCTCCTGGGAATGCTTGTCTACCTGGCCTCGCGTTCCCTGGGTGCGGCACCGTCTCCCCGTAGCACTCTTCTCGTCAGGGTCATGCTTGGGGCGGTGATGCTGCTCGTGCTAGCAGTTAGCCTATCGCGCGTGTATATGGGCGTACATTGGGCAAGCGACGTCATCGGCAGCTGGCTCATCGGCGCAGCCTGGCTCGTGGCGCTGATCCATGGACAGGAATGGTGGCGGCGTCGACGTAGCGTGAATGGCTAAGGCCTTGGGAGAGGCTGCTCCAGCGCGACGGCCCGGCCTATATCCCGACGTTCGGGCACGAATCGTGATCCCCTACCTGGCGTGGCTCGATAGGACCTCGACGCTCGGAGCTTCTGACCGACCAGCAGTTGAGCGCGGCACTAGGCCGAGAGGCAGAATCGCTGATTGCGGTAGCCGCTAGCAACGCGGGACAGCCGGCGAGTGTGGAGACCCAAGTCTACCAGGCCGATGGTGAGCCAATCGACGTCATCCTGTTCTGTGTTCCGCGCTTGGAACCTGGAACGCTGGCCAGCATGATTACCGTTATCACCGACCTGCGTGAGCTCAAGCTCGCGGAGGCGGCCCTGCGTGCGGCGGTGCTTACACGAACGCTACGTGAGGCACTCGACGAGGTCGTGCAGCGCGGTGTGGCCGTCCACCACTGGCTGTAGCCCATCCGCTCCCATACGGCGTTGCTTGGGAACAGCGTACCACCCGACGGGTGTACGCAACGGGGCCCTGGACGGTCTTTACTTACTGAGTACGGTGATGACAGAGGTTACTGACCGTATCGAGCAGCCGGTCGATATCTAAGGGCTTCTCGAGATATGCGACGGCTTCGAGGGCGGTAGCGCCGTGGCTTACGCTTCGGTCGGCTGAGAAGACGACTACCGGTATCGCAGCCAGCTGCGGATCCTGCTTCTGGATGCGTCGAAACTCCCAGCCGGTCATCACTGGCATATTGAGGTCAAGTAAAATCAAGCAGGGCCGCGTCGGACGCTCACGTAAATATTCGATCGCTTCCTGGCCATTCGCGGCTTGGCTGACGTTATACCCCTCGTCGGCCAGCAGCTCGCCCATCGCCTCGCGAATACTCCTATCGTCGTCGACGATCAGCACTTCAGTATACAACCCCGTCTGTGACACCGGCGCCTTCCTTTTCTTATGCGGACGTCGTCTGCTCATCCGCCGCGTTTGGAATATTGTCGACTGCGGGCCGGTCCCCGTCACTTCGTTCCGCTGCTGCCGTATCGATCTCGGGTAAGCTCACGACAAACCTACTACCCTGGCCCTCGCGGCTTTCCACCGTTATCGTGCCCCCGTGACGTGTGACGATCTCGTGAACTACGTATAAACCTATTCCTAGCCCGCTAATTCGCCGCGGGTCGACGTTTGCGGCTCGGTAGAACTGGCTAAACACAAAGGGCAGCTCTGTCTCCGGAATACCCATGCCCTGGTCGGTTACAGACAGGAACACCCGACCCAACCCCTGCTGTACGTCGACCTGAATCGTGCCTCCCCGCGGGCTATACTTAACCGCGTTATTGAGCAAGTTGTGGAGCACTTGCTCCAAACGAAGATCATCGCCGCGAACCTGGACCTCTTGAGGCGCTTCAAGCTGAATCGTGTGAAGTTCTAGCTGCGATTGTACTTCATCTACAACGCGCCGCGTGAGGGCCGCAAGATTGGTCGGTTGGAGATCCAAAGCGAAGCGCCCCAGCTGTAGCCGGGATAGGTCCAGCAACGCCTCGATTAACTTATTCAGGCGCGTCGCCTGGGCCGTGATGGAAGCAAGCCCACGCTGCTCACGTTCCCCAACACCGCCTTGGCGCTGTGCACGCCGTTGCAGACCATACGCATAGCCGAGCAGCGCCGTGAGTGGAGTGCGCAGCTCATGGGCGGCAATCGAGAGAAAAACATCACGGGTATGGACCGCTGCTTCCGCCTCCGCGCGGGCTGTTTGCTCACGAATGAGTAGAGCCGCCCGCTCTGCCTCGGCCCGTTTGCGCTCCGTGACATCGCGGTTGATCTCAAGAATTGCCATCGCCCCATCAGTTTCAGCAGGACGCAATGCCCACCGGCTTGAAACCGTCACCTGATGGCCATCCTTGCGCGTATGGATCAGCTCACCTTCCCACGCCCCCTCCTGAGCCACGATGGCCTTAATCTCCTGGAGCGCGATGGGAAACTGTGTCTGCAACAGGCTGTGTGAGCTCTTGCCGAGCGCCTCCGCCTGGGTCCACTGGTACATAGCCTCGGCGCCCCGGTTCCACAAAGCGATCGTGCCTTGCTCCAGGTCATGAACCATGATCGCATCGTAGGCGAGATCCAGCAGCTGGGCTTGTTCCTTCAGCGTAGCCGTCTGCTGCGTTAACGCCTCTTCAGCCCGTTTACGCTCCGTGACATCGCGAATAATCACCGTGTACAGCTTCTGACCGGCGGCGTCAACCTGGGAGATGGACGCTTCGATCGGGAACGTTGTTCCATCAGCACGCAGCGCAACCAGCACGCCCGGTGAATGCATCGAGCGGTTTGTCACGCCAGTTGCACCAAATGCACGAATGTATTCGGCATGGTTTGGTCGTGCGCTCGGCGGCAAGAAGCGATCGATTGTGTGTCCGACAATGTCCTGCACGCGACAGCCAAACATTTCCTCAGCTGCATCATTGAACACAACGATCCGCTGCTCGCCGTCGAGTGTGATAATCGCGTCCATGGCCGAGTCGATGATGCCCGCGAGGCGCGCCTCCCCGGCCCGCAGCGCTTCCTCGGCCTGTTTCCGAACGGTGATATCTCGCGTGACCTTCGCAAAGCCCGAGAGCGCACCCTGGTCGTCATAGATCGCAGTAATCACTACATTGGCGATAAAGCGCGACCCATTCTTACGAACACGCCAACCTTCGACTTCAACCCGGCCTTCACGCCGCGCGGTCTTAAGTACGCGCTCAGGCGCGTGCGCGGCAACATCTTCTGGTGTATAGAAACTTGCGACGTGCTTGCCGATGATCTCGTCGGCTGTATAGCCTTTGATGCGTTGGGCGCCTGCATTCCAGCTGACCACATGGCCGGTCGGATCGAGCATAAAGATCGCATAATCTTGAACGCCCCCAACGAGCAGGCGGAAGCGCTCCTCGCTGGCCCGTAGGGCGCGTTCCCGCTCGAGCGAGCTTGTCTTGGCAGACCGAAGACGCGCATTGAGCACGGGTAATGACGATACCCTCAGCCGTAAAGATCGTGACACGAACTGCGTCCGCGGCTGTAGCTACACGGAAGCCGTATAGGGGCTCGATAAATAAGTAGGTACCAAAAGCTGCACTCAGCGCAGTCGAAAGTAGGCCCGGCCCGAGGCCACCATACCAACCACTTAGGTAGACAGGAATGACGAGCAGCAACAGCGGAGCTTGTGTCCCTAGTATCGGCATCAACAGGAATCTGAGAAGTAGCATGAGGCAGGTGATAACCACTGCGAAGCCGTAGAGCAGTGCTGGGTGGCGTCGCCTGTAACCACGAAGTAGCTTCTGACTCATACAGGTTCCTACAGATTCTCCATGCTCTTGGTGGTGCTCATCATACTCGAATTTATCTGTTTGCATTATTCATGCCCGGTTCCGTTACCGGCAGCGCTTCAGTCTGCCCCAGCTCCGGTACCAGCCCAAAGCTCTTGCCTCCCTGACCTGCTCAATGCCACGATAGGACCGGGATAGGTCGGGTCGTCGGGGGTACATGTGCCCAAGAGGGCGACCCAAGCGGGCCGCTGTGTTGCCAGCTTCCCCTGACAACCGGATTCAGGGCCACTTATTCTCCGGCCAGCGCCATTATAGCGCAGGCCGACTCTTGCCTTTGGCATCGGCTCCACCCAACGAGTAAGATCCGGCTGGCCCAGCCAGGGCAACCGGGAGACGGGCATGTTCCCTGCTAAAGTCGGTGCTGGACCCGGCTAGCAGGTCGACCATAACCTGAATAGGCTGAAAGCTGACTGCCAGGCCATAGAGGCGGAATTCGACGACAATCCGAAAGGCGTGCATATGCCAACAATTGAAACCAACGGCGTGACCATATTTTATGACGACGTCGGCGAGGGGCCGGCCCTGGTGCTGTTGCACGGCTTTACCTTGTCGAGCGCGATGTGGCGGCCCCAGCAGGATGCTCTCCGCGACCAGTTCCGGGTCATTACCCCTGATTTGCGCGGGATGGGCCAGAGCAGCGTGCCGACCATGGGATATAGCATGGAGCTGTATGCCTCGGACATTGTGGCGCTCCTTGATCATCTCAAGCTCGAGCAGGTGATCCTAGGCGGCATGTCGATGGGCGGGTACGTTGCGCTCGCCTTGCTGCGTCGCTTTGCGGGACGGGTACGCGGGCTCATCTTGATCGACACTCAGGCCGAGGCGGACGACCACGTCACACGCTCCAAGCGCTCCGCGTTGATTGATCGTGTGCGCGCCGTGGGTAGTGAGGCGATCGCCGACACAAGCAAAATGTTCAACGAGCAAACCCACCGTGAGCGACCCGAGCTGGTGGAGCAGATGCGTGCGATCATGGCGCACACAGTCCCGGATGGTATCGTCGGTGCGGTAACGGCAATGGTCGAGCGTCCCGACGCGATGGAGGTACTGCGCAATACAACCATCCCGGCGCTGATTATCGTGGGACGTGACGACCCACTCACGCCGCCGTCCGATGCCGAGGCCATGTGGGAGGCCCTCCCATACGCTCAGCTGCTGGTACTGGACGGAGCCGCGCACGCCGCCAATCTTGAGCAGCCCGATGTGGTTAATCAGGCCATCCGTGACTGGGCGGCAAAGCTGGCTTAGCTCGTCCCTGGCGTGCTACCTCAAACGGCCAGTCCCTGAACTGCGGGCACCATCCTTGCTTGACGACCCGACCGCAGAGACGACAACACGGTTGAGGAGGAAGAGAAAGATATGCCACGATTTCGGGGGGTCATATTCGATGTGGATGGGACGCTGATCGACAGCAACGACGCCCATGCCCGCGCGTGGGTCGACGCACTCGCCGAAGCCGGTATCGACGTGCCCTTTGAGCAGGTCCGTCGCTTGATCGGCATGGGTGGCGATAAGCTGATGCCGGAGGTGTGCACCATCGAGCAAGAGAGCCCCCAGGGCAAGCAGATCAGCGAGCATCGTACCGAGATTTTCAAAACGCGGTATCAGCCAACGGTGCAAGGGTTTCCCGAAGCAGCGGCACTGCTCAAGCGCCTTGCGGAGGATGGCTACAAGCTTGGGGTGGCTACGTCGGCCAAGGAGGACGAGCTTCAGGATCTCCTGCGGATTGCGAGTGCGAACGATTTCTTCACAATCACAACCACCTCGAGCGACGCGGAGCAGTCCAAGCCGGAACCCGATATTGTACAGGCGGCGCTGGCGCGTATGGAGCTCCAGCCCGACGAGGCCGTGATGATTGGCGATACACCATACGATATCGAAGCGGCTACCAAGGCCGGCGTTCCCATTATTGCAGTACGCTGTGGTGGGTGGAACGATCCCGACCTCAAGGGTGCCGTCGCCGTCTACGACAATCTCGCCGATCTTTTAGCAACTTATGACGAGTCACCTTTGGCCACTGAGCGCGCTCTGGAGCGCTAGGGCAGAACCGCAGTATCATCGGGATACCAGAGGATCTTTTGGAACGGTCTGCGCGATAGCAGCGCATTAAAGAGAGGGAAGGAAGCAATGAGTGATCGCTTCGTGCCGGTAAAGGATGCCGGCGAGCTAGACGAGCTTTTCGCGCGCTCGCAAGACGAGCCAGTCCTGCTCTTCAAACACGACCCAGTCTGTCCGATCAGTGCGCGCGCCCACCGGCAGCTGCAGCAAATGGAAGCACCCGTACCGCTGGTCGATGTCGCAAACAACAAGGATTTGGCTCAGGACGTGACCGATCGCACTGGAGTGCAGCATGCATCACCACAGGTGCTTGTGCTGCGCAACGGTACTGCCGTCTGGTCGGCGTCGCTGCATGACATTACATCGGACGCGGTCCAGCAGGCCGTTGCACAGCACAGCCAAGCCTAGCGGTGCCGGGGTTTCGCGTAGCGTTCCTGAGCGAGACACCAAGGACCTGATACCGTTGCAAGGACGGCGGAGGACAGCGCGCGTAAGGCCGTGCTGTCCTCCTTTGCGTTTTTGACGTCCGACCATTGCGATCATTAGCCCAGACGGCCTCGCAAACAATCGTCCAAGTGGGCTGAGCCCTTCCAGGGCGAACAGATCAGAAGCCTTGGTTAACCCGTGCATGCGGCAATACACCGCTCCACCACAGCACAGCGTACGGTATAATGTGACAGTTCTTTGTCACATAGCCGACCCACGCGCCCAACGATTCGGCCGAGAAAGACCACTACATGACTTTGCTCCCGCTGCTTGTCCAACGCGGGCTCGCGTTGTTTCTCTGCACCCTCGCTTGTCGGAGCGTCACGCTGCATTATGGCGGCGGTTCGAACCGAGCTACGCGAGGATGGCGCCTCCGGCGCTATTGGAAAACCATCGGCTGGCAATGGTCTGCCGTTAGTATCCTCCTGTTGACAACGCCATTGGCAGAGCTTGTGTACCTTCGTGGACACAGTCCACGATCAGTCTCGCTCCATGCACTCTCATTTATTCTGACGGCGAATATTGTGGTGCTGCTCTATGGCCCGATCGCACTCGCCTGGCTAAGCCCTCGTATTCGGCGTGGTGTCCTCGCGCCATTTGCACCAATCCGCGCTTTGCTCCCCGTAACCTTGCCTGAGCGCGGCTTATGGTTGCTATTGAGCCTGACGACTGGCATCTGTGAGGAGCTTATGTTTCGAGCATTTGCGATCAACTACCTCACGAGCAGAGCCTTTGGGCTCAACCTCCTGCTCAGCGCGCTCGTTGCCTGCCTAGTGTTTGGCGTTGGGCACGCGTATCAAGGCATGCGCGGCCTTGTGCGGACAACAGCTTTCGGGGCCGCTCTGACAGGCTTGTTTCTTGTGACCGGCAGCATTATGTTGCCGATCGTTGTTCACACCCTGGTGAATCTCAGAGTCGCGTTTCTCCCCACGGGTCGAATGCCCACGCGGCCCATTAACACGACCGCCCACGCCGTTCCCCAGCTACAGCTCACGGATGCTTGAGGCCCGCTCGAGGATGACTGCATTCCCCGCGAATAAGTCGGCCAGCTGAATGGTTCGTCTGCTCATTGGCCCACTAGCTCCAGGGCTATCCGAGCGTGCAGGCATGCTAGGGCTGTGTGGCCCCGGGCTCCGAGGGAATGTCGCTTGCTAGGGCGGTGCGGCTTGAGGAGATCTGCCTACACACGGGAGAACGGGTGAGGCAGTGGAAAGGTTTTCATGAGGCAACGTTTCGATGATACGCGGCAGCCGAACCGACGCCGCTTCCTCGGTCTGGCCGGAGCCGGTCTCGTCGGTCTCACAGTCGCAGCCTGTGGTAATAACTTGGGCCAAACAAGCGCCAGCCGAGGAGCACAGAGCACTGCGGGTACGACCAGCACTGAGGGGCCGTCTGTTTCGGCAATGATCGACAGCACCTCGACGCCCACCATGACGCCGGCGCCGACGCCTACGATGCCGGCAGTGACGCCGACACCCAATGCGCGAGCTGGGCAACTTGGAGCGCGTCCGGCTGTCAACCCTACGGCTGCGGAAGGGACAAGCGGGACGCACCAGCTCGGCGTGGCACAAGAGCGTGACGCGCTCCTGTACGTACCACCGGGATATCGTCCCGATCAGTCCCATGCGATGGTGCTCCTGCTACATGGTGCAGGAGGTAATGCAGAGGCTGGGTTATCGCTCCTGCAACCGCTCGCGGATGCCGCTAATCTCGTGCTACTGGCCACGGCATCGCGCCAGCAGTCCTGGGACGTTATCGTCGACGACTATGGCCCGGACGTAGAGCTGATCGATCGCGCCTTGATGGAAACGTTCAGCCGCTACGCAGTCGATCCACAGCGGCTGGCGATCGGGGGATTTTCAGACGGCGGCTCGTACGCGCTCTCGCTCGGGCTTTCGAACGGCGAGCTTTTCACGCATATCATCGCCTTCTCGCCGGGGTTTATGGCGCCTAAGCGAACCGCCGGTAATCCTGGCATCTTTATCTCGCACGGCATCCACGACGACGTACTGCCAATTGACCGCTGTAGTAGACAGATCGTGCCTCGGCTTGAGCGCGCCGGATACGCTGTGCGTTATCGAGAGTTCGACGGGCCACATACCGTCCCGCCAGAGATTACCCGCGAAGCGCTGGACTGGTTCATTGGTTCAGAAAATGGTTCAGCCGCTGCCGCGAGTGGAACGCGATGATTGAGGGTTAGGAAGAGAGCTATGGCTAATGCAGACAACGCTCCGGCATGTCCACGCTGTGGTGTCGCCGGTATGCCCTCAGATCCGGATGATCCGGTCGTCGAGGATTTTCCCTGGACTTGTCCGCAATGTGGCACCCTTTATGTGGGCGACGACACGGACGAAAATCTGCTTGAGGAGCCCGAGGCGCGACTCCTCGCCACCATATCCGACATGAACGGAAGGACCTACCCGGTCTTCGGTGCGGGTGATGCAGATTGGTACGACATCACCATCCGGGATGAGCAGGCAGTCGCCGCGGCAGCCGGCGTTAGCTGGCGATATGGAGACACGCTGATGATCGCCCAGCTCTCCGTTTCCGGACCGTACCGAGAGCGCGGCCTCGCCGTGCCTTTAATCGGCGAGATCATCACGCTGGCTTGTCGTCAAGGAATTGCAATGATTCGCGGTGTGGTCGTGCACACAGAGCTCGAGGATAGTCCCGAGCTCCTTAACTGGTATGAACGCAGCGGGTTCGATATCGCGCTCGCATCAGTAGAAGGCGAGGTTGTCGCCTCGATCGAGCGACGGATTGCCCCAACGGATTGCTAGAGCTCAAACGCCACAACTCAAACAACCGAGAGCAGGGCTCACACACGTCGCGGTGTCTCAGCTTATGCACCTACAATGTGCTTGGCGAAGTGCTCGCCCCAGTTCGGCTGTCGTCCGTCGTAATCGGTAAAGCCGTATTCCCGCGCCAGCCCCCATGAGGTAAAGACGCCGCCGGATTTCGCACCAATCTGCGTATCCGCCGCCAACACGGTCACAGCTCGACCAACATAGAGCGGAGACGTGGATGCGATGAAATGGGGGTCCTGCTCCGCTGGAGTGGTGGATTACATCAATGGCTTCGCCCTAGCCGAAGCTTCGGGTCGGATTGGGCAACCGGGCGAGCCTGAAGAGCTGGTGTCATGCCTCGACCAGCCCCCGCCTGAACAGGCCGGGACGTTGCGTCTGGTCTACGAAGACGTAGCTATCGACGAAATCGTATCGGATGTCGACTCCGGGCTTGACATCATCCTCGCTGGGATCGAAGCGCTCAAGAACAAGTGGGGCACCGTGCCAGCCGAATGAGCAACCGGCAAGGAAAGAAAGAGGACGAACCGTTTTGGCTCGTCTCGTTGCTCATCTTCCACGTTTAAACACCAGCGGTCAGGTAGTATCCTCACCGTTCAGCCGTGGAATAGAGGAACCCGAGGGGAAGGAACGATTGGACACCGGCAGCAGGACCACCACAACCGAGCGCCAACAGGCCAGCTCCTAGCGATCGTTCGCTGCTCGCCAGGATTTACGTACCGGGTGTGCCACAACCCTGGGCGCTCCAAGATTAGGCAGTCCAAAGCACTCGGACGCTAGCCACGTTCCGTGAGCGGCACGTAACGAACATCCATCGGTCCAGTATATAAGGCAGCAGGACGCATAATTCGATTGTTCGCAATTTGCTCGATGACGTGCGCGGTCCAACCGGACACACGACTGATTGCAAAAATTGGGGTGAACATATCGATCGAGATTCCTAGGACGTAGTACAGCGAGGCCGAGTAGAAGTCCACGTTGATCGGCAAGTTCGGTTTGAGCTCGCCCATGCGCTGTTCGATGCGCTCGGTCAGCTCGTACCACTGGAGATCCCCATTCGCCTCGCCCACGTCCCGAGCGATAGTGCGTAAGATGAGCGCCCGTGGATCGTCAGCGCGGTAGACACGGTGACCAAACCCCGGAATCTTCTTTTTGTTGGCTACTGCGTCGTCAACCCAGGCTGTTACACGCTCAGGAGACTGAATCGCTTTCAGCATGCGCATAACTTGCTCATTGGCCCCACCGTGTAATGGCCCCTTGAGTGCACCGATGGCCGATGTAATTGAAGAAAACATATCAGCAAGTGTCGACGCAGTTACCCGCGCGGCAAACGTCGAGGCATTCAAGCTGTGGTCTGCGTGCAAAATAAGGGCGATATCTAGCACTGAGGCGGCGCGCTCGTTGCCGACTTCTCCGTTCAACATGTACAAGAAATTGGCAGCATGGCTCAGATCATCACGCGGCTGCACAGTTTCCTTGCCTTGCCGAATCCGCTCCCACGCCGCAACAATTGTTGGCGTCACAGCGGTCAGGTAGGTCGCGTGCTCAACGAGCGCCTCGTGCGATGTATCATCGCTGTTCGGCGCGAACACCGAGAGCGCGGACGTAACTGTACGCAAGACCGCCATGGGATTGGAATTTTGAGGTAGCCGCTCCATGGTACGCAGCAGCTCCTCGGGCAAGTGACGGTGCCGCTTCAGCGCTCGATCTAGTTCATCAAGCTGCGCTCGCGTAGGCAGGCTGCCATGCCACAAGAGATAGACCGTCTCTTCAAAGGTTGACGCTTTTGCCAACTCGTTAAGTTCGATCCCTCGATAGTATAATCGGCCGTTCTCACCGTCGACGTGGCTGATTGCAGTTCTTGCCGCGACGACTCCCTCGAGCCCCCTATCGGCGGTCGAGGCATCTAGCGTGTTATTGCTCATTCTTCCCTCCTTACACGTACACCAACATCCAGCAGGCAGCATTTGCATGTTCTACGCATTAGTCCCGGCCAGTAAGCTAGGTTCGTTGTCGACATGCCTATATCACAGGTTATGCACCTGCCGGATACCATGGGAGCCAAGCAAGTCGCTCCGTGTCGTTCGCTCACTGCAATGGGCACCAGGGCATTTCAATGTTTACTTGTTCCGTATTGTGGAATGTCGGTCCACCTGTTAGACATACACCTCCTTTTGGGGTATCATGAGGCTTGGGCATTGCGTCTTTTACGTGAGCGCGGGAATAAGGAGCCTCAGTGATTGGTCTCTCCTCCGCTAAGGCCAACCCCGGCGCAAAGGCAGCGTATTCCGGAGCACGATATGGCGGCAGTACGATTGCCGCGAGCTCGCTTGGTTCTGCGTTATGTAACACCGAGCTGGCAGCTTAGCAGTGATCTGCAGCGTTCTCGTGTCACAATAGTTACCCGTACAGTAAAGATTGCGACAGACGCTCCGGAGGGTGCGACTAGCGCTAGTTCGGGAGGAAGATTATGACCGGTTCCGAACAGATTTCGGCAACGTCGGCACCAAGGGTCGCCTTGGTAACGGGTGCCGGACGCAACATTGGTAGAGCTATCGCGCTCGCCCTTGCTGAGGGTGGCGCCGATATCGTGGTGAACGTCCGGACTAACCAACACGAGGCTGAGCAGGTCGCGGATGAGATACGGGCGATGGGGCGACGCGCGATAACGTACTGTGCCGATGTGCGTGACGGTACTGCTGTGGCGGCCATGTTCGCCACGGCACAGCAGCAGCTCGGGCCGATCACCATCCTTGTAAATAACGCAGCTATTCGTAGCGAAGCCACGTTTCCCGAGTTGTCATTTGCGGAATGGCAACAAATCCTCAGCATCATCCTCGACGGTGCATTTATTTGTAGTCAGGCGGCGTTGCGCGACATGACGCAGGTCGGCTGGGGACGCATCGTTAACATTGCAGGCATGACTGGGCAAAGCGGTGCTGCAAACCGTGCCCACGTCGTCGCTGCGAAGGCTGGGCTTATCGGCCTCACCAAAGCGCTCGCCCTTGAATTTGCCGCCGGCGGGATCACCGTCAACGCGGTATCCCCAGGTATGATCGAAACGGCACGGGGCGGCAGTGGCTCTCTACACACTCCTGCACACCACAGCGAGCGCTCCGTGCCGGTTAAGCGACGCGGAACCCCCGAAGAGGTTGCAAGTTTGGTGCGCTATCTGGTCTCAGATGCGGCGGCCTTTATCACCGGCCAGACGCTCGGCATCAATGGAGGAGTGTACTTATGACGGACCAGGTTCAACTACCCTCAGAAGAGCTTGCCGAATTTATCGCGACGGCTCCCGCCTCATCAATTCCGGCTGAGGTGCTACGTAACTGCAAGCGACACATCCTCGATACGCTTGGAACAGCAATTGGCGCCCGGGGTACGCCTGCATTCACAATTTTGCGCGACGTCCTCCGTGAGCAAGGAGGTGCACAACAAGCGCACGTGGTGGGCGATAATCTGTTCACCTCGATCACAAACGCTGCTCGACTCAACGGTGTGATGTCGCACCTCCTTGACTTTGACGACACGCACATTCCAACTATTTTACATCCCAGCGGGCCGACGCTCTCGGCAGCACTCCCGCTTGCCGAGCTACGGAAAACAGCGGGTCGTGAGGTGCTCGTCGCATTCGCGCTGGGTCTTGACGCCGGGTGCCGCGTCGCGCTTGCGCTTGGGAAGGCGCACTACGACATTGGATGGCATGTGACGGGCACGGCTGGCCCGCTTGCCGCCGCGGCGGCAGCAGCACGCCTCTTGGGACTGGATTCGCCGCGGACTCACACCGCACTGTCGATTGCCGCGACCGAGGCAGCGGGCCACCGCGTACAATTCGGGGCAATGACGAAGTCCCTCCACACCGGTAACGCGGCGGCGAACGGCCTGCTTGCTGCACTGCTTGCCGAGCGTGGGTATACCGCGAGCCGTGAAGGGCTGGAAGGAGCTCGCGGCTTACTCCATGTCGCCTCGACGGAACCTGCGCCCCAGGAGCTGTCGGCCGAGCTCGGCAAGCGCTGGGAGATCTTTCGAGTTGGGATCAAACCCTACTCTTGTGGTGTAGTCACGCATCCTGGTATTGACGCCGTTCGGCAGCTGGCTCAGCGTACCGGCGCGGCCGCAAGCGAGGTTGAAACGATCGAGCTGGGCGTGCATCCCCTCGTTCTAGAGCTGACCGGGAAGTCGCGACCCCGTACAGGCCTCGAAGGGAAGTTTAGTATCGCCTTCGCCAGCGCAATAACGTGGCTTGAAGGCACCGCACGTCAAAACCAGTTTACGGATGAGAAGGTACAGCGTCCAGATGTGGAGGACTTACGCGACCGCGTGCATGCATCCGTCGATCCAAGCCTCAGTCACACTGAGGCCAAGGCCACTGTACGGCTACGCGACGGCCGCGCCGAAAGCGTACACGTGACGGACGCGACAGGCACGCCCGGTAACCCGATCAGCGATCAAGAGCTACGCGAAAAATTTATCGAGTTAACAGCGCCGCATTTGAAACCCGGCGCTGCCCAAGCAGTGATTGGGTACGTTGAGCGGCTGGAGGAACTCGAAGACTTGACGCCACTGCTCGATGCTCTTCGCGCTCCGACGGGAGGTGCGCTCGACTAAGCATAGGCTGGCTTCGCCTTGCGCAGCGAAAAGGTACACAGGGACCAGCGTTGCGCTTCGCGTAAGAGGAACCGGGAGCCGATGAGCGCAGGTAAGGTAATCGTATGAAGGCATGGCCAGTTCTTTTGGGTTCCGTCGTGGCCGGGTACCTGGCACAGCACGTCGGTCTGCCTGCGGCTTGGTTGATCGGCCCCATGCTTGTGGCTCTGGGCTTATCGCTTACCAACCGCGGCTACCTTCGATTACCCAAGTTTGCTCCGGCCGGAGCCCAGGCAATCATCGGCGTTGCCCTTAGTGCCTCTGCGGACCCCGAATCACTAAGAGTCTTACTAAGATACTGGGCGCCTGTTCTCTTACTAGCCGTCGCGGTACTCGTCATCAGCATCGGCAGTGGGCTTGTCCTTTCACGAGTTGCCGGGCTTGACTCGGTCACAGCTTTGTTCGGGACATTGCCTGGCGGTTCTGCTGGAATGGTCGCGATGGCCGACGATTTGGGCGGCGATGTACGCATGGTTGCGTTCATGCAATACACGCGCCTGATCCTTGTCGTCTTGTCGGCGTCGCTGCTTGCCCGCTTCGTCCTGGCACCGTCGCAGGTTCCACAGCTCCACCAGCAAATTACCGGAGCCCCGCTCGTGGCGCACCCGCTCAGCGACTACCTCCTGACGCTACTGGTCGCGCTTGTTGGGGGCGTTGCTGGGGTGCGCCTTGGCGTTCCGGCTGGCGCGCTCGCTGGGCCGGTACTGTTGGGAGTAGCGGTTGGGGCAGCAGGCCTATTTCACATGGTCTTACCGCCGGGATTGCTGCTCGTTGCGTATGCTGTAATCGGGATCCGTGCTGGTTCACGCTTCGATCTCGAGGCGATCCGGCGGCTCCGGCACTTAATGGCTCCGGTCCTAGCGTACGTCGTACTGCTAATGGTTGGTTGCGGATTACTAGGCTGGGTTCTTGTAGCTGCCGCCGGAATCGAGCCGCTTACGGCCTACCTTGCGACCACGCCGGGCGGTATCGATTCCGTCACCGCCGCGGCGATTGACACGGGGGCTGATACGACGTTAGTTCTCGCAGTGCAGCTCTTTCGAATGCTTGCTGTAGTCATCGTTGGACCCTTGCTGTCACGCTGGCTCGTCGGCCGAGCGGGACGGGTCGAAGTTGATCAGTCGCCGAGCTAGTTTCCAATTGGTTCGAGGGTTCGCGGCAGGGTAAACGGTTACGCGCAGCGACCATGTCTGGCACCAGCAAACCATAATCTTGCGTTTGATCAAGGTGGCCCAGAGTGAAATAACGGACAGCTTCGGTATAATCCTCCGACTGGCCGACGACCACGCGTCGCGTATGTAGAGCCGATATATCAGGTTGAGTGGATATGAATAGATCTTCGCCAGCGGAGGCGCAGGACCGTAGCGCTGTCCAATCGTTCGATCGAGCCATCGCGATCCTGAACGCCTTTACGCCAGAGTGTCCGTCGTTGAGTGTTTCACAGCTCGCCCGAATTACAGGGCTAAGCCGCAGCACAACCCATCGTTTGCTCACAAGCTTGCAGCATCATGAGCTCGTCGTCCAGCTTGGAAATCGAGACTACACGCTTGGCCCGCATATACTGCGCCTCGCCCACGTCGCCTGGAGTCGCGTCAACATTCCTGCGATCGCGCGTCCGATCATGGAATGGCTACGTGACGAATGCAATGAAACCGTTGGTCTACATTTACCACACGGAGATTTTGCGAGAACCGTGGTCGATCAGGTCGAAAGCCGGCAACCGTTACGCCGAACCTACACGGATATGGGACAAGCGATCCCAATCCATCAGGGCGCACCGGGCAAAGTTCTACTGGCGTTCCGGCCGCTGGAACTGCAAGAACGGATCCTTGTGCGACAGCTCGAGGAGGCTACCCCGTACACAATTACCGATGGGGAGGAGCTTCGAGCCGAGCTGCGTCGGGTAGCCGAGTGCGGCTTTGCGATCTCACTCGAAGAGCGCGTTGTGGGCATTGCAACAGTGGCGGTCCCCATTCATAACCATACCGGCGAGGTCGTCGGAGCGCTTGGGGTTACTGGACCTAAGACGCGCTTAACACCAGAACGTCTCCTAAATCTGGCACCTCTGACACGGCAAGCTGCGGATCGAATCTCAAGCAGCCTGGGCTATATCCCGCGCGAAAGCGCAGCGCAAAGCTCGTGAGTGATCACGAGCGGTGTTTGGTCACGCGCTGCTAAGACACGTTTTCCAGCGACGCTTGTTTTGCAAGGCGGGTTGCCCGCGTTTGCACGCCATGGACCTGGTTACACTTCGCAAAACGTTCAAGCTCTGGCACCGTCAGTCTCTTAACAATTCTTGACTTAATTGTACCTTTAGGGTAGGCTAACGCGAGACTGGAATGGCGTTCCGTCATGCGGAACAGAATTACTCCACCAACCATTGACATCGCGCAAGGACATCCTCAAGCGCGGAGGAGACCTGACAACCGCAGCAAGGAGGCTCTAGGGCGCAGGCACCTTGTTAACTATCGTTCACAATCCCTTCTCACTCTCATCCCGCCAACTGGCACTGCGCTGCTAAGGAACTACGTGCCCTGCTGAGGGCTCCGAACGGCCGCGGAAGCCCTGTATCGACAACGTGTTGATACAAAACCCTCACTGTGGAGGTTTGCCTGGTGGAACCGAACGCGAACAAGAAACGAGATGTATGGACGGCAGTCGTGCTCTTAGCCCTGGCAGGCTTTTACTTATTCAGTACCTTCCAGTTTTCGCCCGGTGGCAGTGGGAACCTTCCAACCGCACGGACCATCCCTTTTTTGCTCACAGGTGCGCTAGTGCTGCTTTCGATTGCGCTCTTCTGGCAGAACCGCTTCCAGCAAATCAAGCGCCCTGCCGCTCTTTCCGAGGGCGACGATGATGAAGCCCTGTTGATTGAGGACCCGAGCCGACTCCGCCTTGGGTTATTCCTCGCCATCCTCGTAATCTATGCCCTGACCATGCCCTACATCGGATTTTTGATTGCTACAATCGCGCTTGGTGTTCTGTTGTTAGCAGTCGTGTTTCGCTCCGTATCGTTGGTCAACTTCATAGCAGTCCTTGCCCTTACAGGCTTTAGCTACTGGTTATTCGCCCGGGTGCTCAGTATTCCGTTGCCGTAGAGCGTATCAGCGAAGGTCTGCCATGGAAGCATTTACGGGATTAATGGGTGGATTTGCAGTGGCGTTGCAGCCGGCCAACCTTTTGGCCGCGTTCATCGGCTGCCTCATCGGGACCATCATCGGGGTTCTGCCCGGCATCGGACCGGTCTCGGCTGTTGCACTACTCTTACCACTGACCTTTGGCCAGCCCGCGGTTACATCAATCATTATGCTAGCCGGCATCTACTACGGCGCCATGTACGGGGGTGCGCTAACCTCGATTTTGATTAACGCCCCCGGCGAATCTGCGAGCGTTGTAACGACCTTAGACGGCTACCAGATGGCAAAGCAGGGACGGGGAGGTGTAGCCCTCGGCATCTCGGCCATCGCCTCATTCGTCGCCGGCACCATCGGTGTGCTGTTGCTCATGCTGTTGGCACCCGCCATGGCCGACGTTGCGCTCAGCTTTGGCCCGGCCGAAAACTTTGCGCTCATGATTCTCGGCCTAACAACCGTCGCCGCACTTGGCTCAGGCAATACAGTCAAAGCGCTCATCAGCGCAGTGCTAGGCTTGATGCTGGCCACCGTCGGAATAGACGCGGTCTCGGGCCGCACGCGCTTCACCTTTGGATTTGTGGAACTGCTTGGCGGCATTGATTTTGTTGTCGTCGCGATTGGTATTTTTGCCCTTGGTGACATCCTGGCCAATGTGGAGCGCTCGCGGGAGCAAGTCAATGTGCGCATTGACTATGGAGGCTTTCGTAATTTATGGCCGAGTTGGCAGGATATTCGGCAAACATTTTTTCCAATGTTGCGCGGCACCTTCATCGGGTTCTTCGCTGGAGTTCTACCAGGCGCAGGCGCTACCATTAGCTCATTTTTGAGCTATATCGTGGAAAAGCGCGTATCAAAAACGCCTGAGCGTTTCGGAAAGGGTGCGCCAGAAGGTGTGGCAGGGCCCGAGGCTGCCAATAATGCCGCAACGGCCGGCGCAATGGCCCCCATGCTGGTGCTTGGCATCCCAGGATCAGCCACGACCGCCGTGATTTATGGCGCGCTGTTGATGTTTGGATTACGCCCTGGTCCAACCTTGTTTATCCAGAACGCCGACTTCGTCTGGGGCTTATTTGCCAGCATGTATGTTGGCAACGTGATGCTCTTGATCTTGAACTTGCCCCTGGTCGGCGTCTTCGCGCAAGTCGTACGACTGCCATATCCAATTCTCACCTTCGTCATCGTCCTCTTTTCGGTGCTTGGAGCGTTTGGCCTCAACAACAGCTTGTTCGAAGTATACCTCCTCTTCATATTCGGCATCGTTGGATATGTGCTCAGCAAGGCGAGCATTCCGGCCGCACCACTTGCATTAGGGCTCGTGCTCGGGCCGCTCATGGAGCGCGCGTTTCGGCAGTCCTTGATCGCCTCCCGCGGATCGTACCTCGTCTTTGTCCAGAGGCCGATTTCATTAGGCATTCTGGTGCTTGCCTTGTGCTTTATGGCACTACCCACTCTGCTCGGCCTGTACACCAAGCGCCGGGAACAGCGCCAGGGCCCGGCGGGTACCGCAGAAATGCTGGGTGAGAGAAAGGGGTGATAGCTAGAGCAAACTAAAGTCGGGCTTCCAAAAGCGTTTTGTAATGTTGAACAGGACACCTTCCTGAAAGGATCAAACATATGATCAGCTGGCAGCACTCGTGGAAACGTCTCGTGTTAGCGTCAATTCTCGCTCTCATCATGCCGATCATCGCTGCCTGTGGCAGTGCTCCGGAAACCAGCACTGCACCAGCGCAGAGCACGGCTCCAGCTGCGGCAGCCAGCCCCGCACAGAACACCGAAGCAAGTCCCGCGGCGAGCGTAGCCGCGGAGCCAGCGGCCAGCGCCTCCGGTCAGGGAACAACGGCTGCGGCTAGCGCCTCCGGTGCAGGGACAACGGTCGCCGCCAGCTGCCCCGAGGGCTTTCCTAACAAGCCCATCACATTCGTAACCTGGTCGAACCCCGGTGGCGGCGGCGATGTGCTTGGACGCGCGATGATCACCGCGATCGAGAATCAGAACCTCCTATCCCAGCCTGTCGTGATCGAAAACCGAGCGGGCGGCTCCGGAGCCGTCGGAATGGCGCACGTCGTTCAGCAGCCAGCCAATGGCTACACCGTTCTGATCGTCACCAAGAACCTGACGTTGACGCCGTTGACGCAGAACCTCGATACCGACTACCAGGATTTCAAGCCGATTCAGCGCACACAGCTTGAGCCGTTCTTTGTCGCCGTGCGGACCGATTCACCTTGGAACTCGCTCAAGGATCTGGTCGCGGCGGCCAAGACCGAAAACGTGACCTTCGGCGGTGCCTTTGCCGGTTCAACCGATAACATGATGTTCTCGTTGCTCGCGGATAAGGCCGGCTTCGAGCTCACGTATGTACCCTTTGAGAGCGGTGGTGAAGCTGCAACGGCGCTCGTGGGCGGCACGGTCGACGCCATCTCGGCATCACCACAGGAGGTTGCAGCCCTCGTCGATGCGGGCAAGCTGAAGTTCCTTGCAACTCCGTCGGCCCAGCGCGTGCCTGACTTCCCCGATCTCCCCACATTCAAGGACGAGGGATTTGACATCACCTTGGAGCAGTGGCGCGGCTTTGTGTATCACAAAGACGTTCCCGATGAGATTGTGGAGTGCATGGACACCGTCCTGCGGCAGGCCTCACAGGACCCATCATTCCAAAAATACATGGAGGAATCGGGCCTTGCTAACGGGTACCTGCCCGGCGACGAGTTCTATGCACTGCTGGAGAAGGAAACCAACGAGAACCGAGCCTTCCTAGAGGAAGCCGGTTTACTTAACCAGTAAACACCGCCTGCTGGGAGAGGACCATGCGCTCCTCTCCCAGCGTTTAAAGGCCGAGCTGGAAGAAAATGTTCTAGCAAAAATGGAGGATCCTGCGTGCCCTACAACATCGGCGTGCTGAATGGCGATGATATCGGCCTCGAGGTTGTGCCACAAGCAGTACGTGTTATGCAAGCAGCGATTGCTGCTGAGACCGGTTTAGATGTTCAGTTCCACGATTTTCCGGTCGGTTGGCCGAGTTATCTTGAGTATGGACACACACTACCCCAGCAGACCATGGATGGCCTGCGCCAGATGGACGGATTTGTGCTTGGACCGATCGGCCACGCCGCCTACCCCAAGGGTGACCCCAACTGCGTCAACGCCCACCCGATCTTGCGCAAGCAATTCGATCTCTTTGCAAACATGCGCCCGACTAGGTCGTACCCGACGCTGCCATCTGTGCAGCGCGACGTTGACCTTCTAGTCGTGCGAGAAAATAACGAAGGCTTTCAGCCTGACCGCAACATGATTGCGGGCTGCGGTGAGTTCCAGCCCACGGAAGACAGCGCTTTTAGCGTCCGGGTCATCACCAAGCGGGGCTCGGAGCGGGTCGCGCGTGCGGCATTCGAAGCAGCACGCCAGCGCGGAGGCAAACGGCGCGTCACCGCGATCCATAAACGAACCGTCTTCAAGCTGACCGATGGGCTATTCATGCGGACCGTTGAGAGCGTCGCGAAAGAGTATCCCGATATCACGCTGGATGATTATCAGGTGGACACCTTTGCGATGCATTTGGTCATGCGGCCGCAGCGCTTCGATGTGATCCTCTGCACCAACATGTTCGGCGATATCCTATCGGATCAAGCTGCTGGCCTAGTCGGCGGCCTGGGCATGGCGCCCGGGCTCAACATCGGCGATACACAGGCAATGGCCCAGGCTACGCACGGGTCGGCACCAGACATCGCGGGCAAGAAGCTGGCAAATCCGTACGCCATGATTATGTCTGGGCAGATGCTGCTGGAGTGGCTGGGAGCCAGGAACCAGGATGCGCGGATGGTGGCGGCAGCACGTCGCATCACCACGGCAGTTGAACAGGTCCTGGGCGAAGGCAAGGCGCTGACCCGCGACCTGAGTGGTACCGCGACGACGGATGAAATGGGCGCGGCAATCGCCGAAGTTTGTCGGGCGCTTTAGCAAACAGGAACGGATCTATGTCACTTACAGCATATGTAGCGGATTGGACGCTTGGTCTCGGCTACGACGATATACCAGCGAGCGTACGGCAGAAGGCCATCGAGCATATCCTCGACGGTTATGGACTATCTCTGAGCGGCCATGATGAGGAAGGCCATGCCATCATGCGCCACTACATTGCCACGATCGAGTGCAAGGGTGAAGTGCAAGTCTTCGGCACGCCGCTCCGTACTTCCGCAGATGCGGCAGCGCTGGTCAACGGCCTCGCGATGCACGCAATGGACTACGATGATACCCAGCTGTCGACCAATCCCGAAAGCGTGTATGGGCTACTCACCCACCCGACCACGCCGGTGTTGGGCGCTGCCTCGGCTGCAGCGGAGCTTGTCGGCGCATCCGGCCGCGAGCTCCTTGTCGCCTATGTGGCTGGTATCGAAGTTGCCTGCCGCATTGCCGACGCCGCCAATCCCCGTCATTACAACGAAGGTTTCCACTCGACAGGAACGATGGGGGCGTTCGGAGCGGTTGCCGCTGCGGGCAAGCTCCTCAAACTTACGCGGGAGCAGCTGATCTATGCTCTGGGGATCGCCGCACCACTTGGCGGCGGCTTCCGCGAAAACTTCGGAACGATGAGCAAGCCCTTGCACGCGGGGCATGCAGCACGAGCAGGCGTGATGGCCGCACGACTGGCCCAAGCCGGGTTCAACGCCACCACAACTATTCTGGAAGCCAAGCGTGGTTTTTATCGGGCTGCAGCGGGCGGCTATGAGCCAGCGCGTATCGAGGGCAAGCTAGGCAAGCCCTTCTTTTTTGACGATCCGGGCATCTCAATCAAGCCCTACCCCTCGGGCTCACTCTCGCACCCCGGGCAGGACGCGGTGCTGGAGCTTGTCCGCGAGCATAATATTCAAGCTGAAGATGTGGAAGAGGCGATCGCCGGCACCAACTCCGCGATGCCCAATGCGCTGATCTACGCACGGCCCCAGACGGCGCTCGAAGCCAAGTTTTCGTTCCCGTACTTCCTGGCAATTGCGATCCTGCGCCATAAGGTTGGACTGGCCGAGTTCAAGGACGAAGTTGTGCTCAGCCCCGAGGTGCAAGAATTCTTACCGCGCTGCCACCACGTCGTCGATCCCGAGATTGACGCGCGCGGCTTTCAGCATATGGAGACCAAGATCACGATCCGTATGAAGGACGGCCGGGTCTTCGAGAAAACAGCCATGGCGGCAACCGGCCATCCGATGAAGCCGATGACGCGCGAGCAGCTTGAGGCCAAGTTTTTCGAGTGCGCGGCCCTCGCAATCGATACGGAGCAGGCCCGGAAGGCAGCGGACGTGATCTGGCAACTGGATTCCTTGAAGGATGTTAGCGAGCTACATCGGCTCCTGGCTGGGGAACGCGACTAAGCAGGAGGCACCGCACTAGTTCGGTCGGCAAGGACCCGCACCGGGTCGTTCTAGCACGGCCCGATCGGGTTTGGCATAGCATGGCAGCCCTGTCCTGCCAAAGGCAAAGCAGACCCATATGAATGAGCACTACGATGTCGTCATCGTCGGCGCAGGCAACGCAGCGTTTTCCGCGGCTCACGCCGCTCGTGAGCGCGGAGCGCGGGTGTTGGTGCTTGAGAAGGCGCCGCGCCAGTGGGTGGGAGGCAACAGCTATTTTACAGCCGGAGCCTTCCGCACGACGTGGGAAAGTCTCAATGAGCTTCGGCCACTGCTCGAAGAGATGACCGACGAGCTCGCTGCTCAGACGGAACTGCCGGCATACACCCCGGAGCAGTTCCGATCCGACATGGAGCGCGTGACCGAAGGGCGTTGTGACCCAGAGTTGACCGCTATACTCGTCAACGACGCGGCGCCCGCAATCCATTGGCTGCATGAGAAAGGCTTGCGCTTCCGCCTGATGTACGACCGCCAGTCATTTCTGGTCGGAGGCAAGCGGCGCTTCTGGGGCGGGTTGGCGGTCGGCACCGTAAACGGCGGCAGGGGCTTGATCGAGCAACACGTTGCGGCCGCCGAGCGTACTGGAATCGATGTGCGCTACGATTCTCCGGTGATCCGGTTGTTAGGTGATAACGACGGGAGGATTATTGGCGTTGGCGTACATGGCCTGCAGGGTATGCAAGAGATCCGGGGCGGATGCGTTATCCTTGCGGCTGGCGGCTTTGAGGCGGATCCACGAATGCGAGCGGCATATCTTGGGCAAAACTGGGATGCCGCGAAGGTCCGGGGCACCCCCTACAACACCGGCGAGGTGTTGCAAATGGCGCTCGATCGCGGAGCGCAGGCCTACGGGCATTGGAGCGGCTGTCACGCGATCCAATGGGACGCTGCGGCGCCTCCAACCGGCAGCCTCGAGCTAACGAACTTGCTGTCGAAGCAATCATACCCAATTGGCCTGCTCGTCAACATTGAAGCGCAGCGCTTTTTGGACGAAGGCGCCGACTTTCGGAACTACACCTACGCAAAATATGGAGCGGAAGTGCTTAAGCAGCCCAACGCGATCGCGTTTCAGCTCTTCGACGCTAAGACTGAGCCGCTCCTACGTCAAGATGAGTATACCGCCCCCGGTGTATCACGCGTCGAGGCGGCGACCGTTCGTGAGCTCGCCAGCAAGCTGGGACTCGATCCTGACAGGCTTGAGCAAACCATCGGCGCCTTCAACAAAGCTGTACAACCGGGCGAGTTCAACCCGGCGATCAAGGACGCGAAGCGGACGGAAGGTATTCGACCGCCCAAATCGAACTGGGCCCAGCCGCTTGACACCGCACCGTTCTATGGCTTCCCGGTGACCTGCGGCATCACATTTACCTTCGGCGGTCTGCGTGTTGACGCAGATGCTCGTGTGCTGGATCGAGTGAACCGCCCCATACCTGGGCTGATGGCGGCTGGCGAACTAGTCGGCGGTCTCTTCTATCACAACTATCCCGGCGGGAGTGGACTCATGTCTGGCACCGTGTTTGGGCGACGCGCCGGATACAGCTCAGCAACATACGTCGCGAGCCTCGCTACAAACCGACGGCATGATCCATGATGGAAGCGCCAGCATTGTCGGAAAGGAGCATACCCGTATGTATCGAATGATCCGTTTCATTGCACTGCCTCTCCTGGTTCTGCTGCTTCTCGCCGCATGTGGTGCCGCGGGCGAGCCAACGGGCGCAGGTGGCCAGGACTCGCCTGCGACTGCGGCATCCACATCAGCGAATGCGCCATCGGCAGCAGCTGAAAGCAGCATCACGGCTTCGGCTGTGGCCAGCGCTTCCGCAGGTGGAGCTGCCGCCTCCACAGGTGGAACCACCACCTCCGGAGCCGCAACCACTGCAGGCGGTTCAGCGACATTTGGAACTCAGCCGATTAACATCATGGCGCCGGCAGCACCAGGTGGTGGCTGGGATCAAACCGCCAGAGCGGTGCAACCTGGCCTCGCCGCCGCCACGAACCAAAATGTTCAGGTCTACAACGTGCCAGGTGCGGGCGGCACGGTTGGCCTGGCACAATTTGTCAACGATCATCGCGGAAACCCCAACCAGCTGATGATGACCGGGCTTGTCATGGTCGGCGCCATTCAGACCAACAACGCGCCCGTCGACCTTACTCAGGCCACGCCGCTCGCTACTCTCACCACGGAGTGGGAGGCGATTGTGGTGCCAACGAACTCAAAGTATCAGAATCTGAAAGAGCTTATGGACGACTTCAAAGCCAATCCTTCGGCAATCAGCTGGGGTGGTGGCTCGGCAGGCAGCACAGATCATGTCCTGGTCGGGTTGCTTGCGAAGGAGGTCGGAGCTGATCCATCGAAGATCAACTACATAGCCCACTCCGGTGGCGGAGAAGCGCTGTCTGCTATCCTATCCGGCGCAGTCTCGGCTGGTGTCTCCGGGCTGAACGAAGTTCGTGATCAAGTACAGGCCGGGCAACTGCGCTTGCTCGGAGTGTCGAGCGATGAACGCCTCGAAGGGCTTGATGCGCCTACCGTCACGGAGGCGGGCTATAACGTCACGCTGCCCAACTGGCGTGGAATTGTCGCTCCTCCTGATATCTCCGCCGAGGAGCGTGCCGCCATGATCGCCGCATTGGAGCGGATGCACGAGACTCCCGAGTGGCAGCAGGCGCTTGAAAAGAATGGATGGAACGATTTCTTCCGTACGGGGGACGAGTTCACTAGCTTTCTGCAGGAAGAAACGACTCGCCTCCAAACGGTCCTGCGCGATATCGGCCTAGTTCAATGAGCACTTCCGATCCGCAGCCTGGGCCACGTCGCAGCTTCGTTGGTCCACGCATCCTGAGCGGGGCCATCCTTGGCCTTGGCCTTGTCGTGCTCTACGGGTCGTTCCAGATCCGGCAAGGCGGTGGATATAGCGCGGTGGGACCACGCTTTTTTCCACTAGCCGTTGCAGTCGGCCTTCTTGCGCTCGGCCTGATCTTTTTGCTCCGCACAACGCTGATCCCCGATCTGGATCTCGCCGAACATGCAGCCATCGAGGAGTCGGCAACGCACTGGCAAAGCGTAGGGCTGCTTTTAGCCGCCCTGGTGACCTATGCTTTTGCGCTCCAGCTCCTGGGGTACGTCGTCGCAACAGCTCTGTTCATTTCAGTCGTAGCCCGGTTTCTCGGAAGTCGCAGCGTGGTGCGCGATCTCGTCGTCGGCGTCGGCATTGCCCTAGTAGTCTATATCGGGTTTACACGCTTCCTGGGAGTCCGGCTACCGGCCGGACTCCTAGACTTCATCCTGTAGCCTAGAAAGACGAATATGGACGTCTGGAATAGCCTGCTCAACGGATTTGCAACGGCGCTTAGTCCAGAATACCTGCTCCTCGCCGCGATCGGAGTGACGCTTGGCACGTTGGTCGGCGTCCTTCCCGGCATCGGTCCCGCGCTGACCGTCGCCTTGTTGTTGCCGATCACGTATAACTTTGATCCGACCGGGGCCTTTATCATGTTCGCCGGCATCTACTATGGTGGCATGTACGGTGGCTCGACAACCTCGATTTTGCTCAACACGCCTGGCGAGTCAGCATCCGTGGCGACAACGATTGAAGGTTTTGCCATGGCCAAAGCAGGGCGCGGCGGCGCTGCGCTCGCTACGTCTGCGATCGGCTCGTTTGTGGCAGGGACGATTTCGACCATTGCGATCACATTTGTGGCGCCCGCCGTGGCACAGCTTGCGCTCCTCTTTCAGCCTGCCGATTACTTTGCCCTCACAGTGCTGGCGTTTGTTAGTGTCACGGCGCTGGTAGGCCGCTCCCTGCTGCGTGGAATGCTCAGTCTCTTCGTCGGGCTATTCGTAGGCTTGGTCGGCATCGATGTCCTCAGCGGTCAAACCCGCTTTACATTTGGTGTACGCGAACTGCTTGATGGGCTAGACATCGTGGTCGTCGCCGTCGGCCTCTTCGCGGTTGGCGAGGCGCTGTATGTAGCCTCGCGCATGCGATACGCAGCCGAAGAGATCGTGGGCGTAAAAGGCAGTGTTTGGATGACCCGAGATGAGTGGCGCCGGTCGTGGAAGCCGTGGCTACGCGGTACCTTGATCGGCTTTCCACTCGGGAGCTTGCCGGCGGGTGGTGCCGAGATTCCGACGTTCTTGAGCTACAGTCTCGAAAAACGCTTGTCCAAACACAAAGAAGAATTTGGCCGAGGCGCGATCGAGGGTGTCGCTGGTCCCGAGGCAGCCAACAACGCCGCCTTCTCGGGCGTGCTCGTCCCGCTGCTCACGCTAGGTATTCCGACATCGGCAACGGCGGCGATTCTCCTGGTGGCCTTTCAGATTTACAATTTACAGCCTGGCCCACTCCTGTTTCAAAACGCTCCTGACCTCGTATGGGCACTGATTGCCAGCCTGTACATCGGCAATGTCATGCTTCTGGTGCTGAACTTACCGCTCGTAAGGATCTGGATCAAGCTGCTAGAAATCCCACGGCCGCTGTTATACAGTAGTATTCTTGTCTTTGCCACGCTTGGCGTCTACAGCCTCGCGAATAGTGTCATCGATGTCCTTATCATGTACGGGATCGGCTTGGTCGGTTTCTTTATGCGGCGCTACGACTTTCCAGTCGGTCCAACCGTGCTAGGCGTCATCTTGGTTCCCTTGATGGAGGCGCAATTTCGTCGCGCACTTTCGATTAGCCAGGGAGACCTCACCATCTTTCTCCGGCGCCCAATCTCACTAACGATCCTGCTCCTCGCAGTCGCGGCAGTTCTGTTGCCATACGTACCCGCCCTCATTGCGCGCTTGCGAGGGAAGAAACGAACTGAAGGACGCTTTGTCTTTGGAAGCGGAAGTGAGGATTAACTATTAGCGGGTCGCGGCTGGGGAGCGCCGTTGAACCGGCAAACCACATGGTTAAAGGTGTGCCGGGGCAGGCTCTCAGATCGTTGAAACATGACGCACTACGGGAAGGCTACCGTTGAGCTGGATCTGCTTAATCGGGGCGGCGGTGCTCGGGGCGTACCTCGCGCAATGGGTTCACCTGCCTGCCGCCGGCATGCTTGGCGCCCTCGCCGGCACAGCTGCTGTGCAATCATTAGGACTCAGCGCAGTTCCTTCCGTCCCGAGCTGGGTGCTGCTGGTGCTCTACGCAGCAATTGGGCTGTTGCTCGGCCTCAAATTCACCCGAGCATCACTCTCCTATCTTCAGCGTATTACCTTGCCGGCGCTCCTTGTGCCGATCGTGATGATCCTCAGCGGCTGCGGGCTCGGCTTTCTGTACCGCGCTCTGGCACCCGCGGCAGCAGCTTCCACGCTCGACCTCGCCACAGCTGTGCTTGCGATAACCCCAGGTGGCTTCCAGGAGATGTCAATTGCGGCCCAGGACCTCGGAGCGGAGCTGCCGGCTGTCATTTTCACTCATCTGGTGCGCATCATCGTCGTCATCGGCGTTTATCCTTGGCTTCTCCATCAAATCGTCAAATCGCAGGCAATTGTGCGCCCGGCAACGATCGAGCAGCGGGCGCTCGCGGTCGCACCGATTACGGCGGCTGGATCACCGGCAAGGCGAAGAGATCCAATCATAGGCCATGGCGAACAGTCGGCTGGTGGGGGAAGTTTGAGCCGAAGCGAAATCGGCGAGCAAGCTGCGGACGTGCGGCAGCCTGCCGCTCATGCGCGGAGCGAGCTACCCCACTGGTTGCAGTGGAGCATCGTAGGTGCCGGGACTATGGCTGGTGGTGCCTTCGGCCGATGGTTAGGCATTCCCGCCGGGGCTGTACTAGGCGCTGTGGTCGGCGCAATCATGTCTAGGACGATCGTCGGGGCGGAGGCGCTAGCCGTGTCAAGTCAAGCACGCTTCGGTATTCAGATCGCGCTAGGCATCAATCTGGGGTTACAGTTCGAGCTAGGCTCGCTGGCCACAATGCTGACCTTGATCGTGCCGATCGCGGTATCGCTAGCAGCGCTCATTATGCTCTCACTTGCGACCGGCTGGCTCATCCACAAGCTAGCCGGGCTCGATCTTGCGCTAGCACTGTGGACGACGGCGCCCGCCGGTCTATCGGAAATAACGTTGCTCGCCGAGGCGGATGGGATCGAGCCACTGCCGGTGCTGACCGTGCATTTGATGCGGGTGATCCTGATCATCGCAATCCAGCCTAGCCTGGTGCGGGCACTAGCGAGCGTGAACCTATAAGCCACAAGCTGTACGTTAGGAGCTAGATCGATATGCCGCAGACATTAACTGAGAAGATTTTGAGCCGCGCAGCCGGCTACCCGGTGCAGGCGGGAGACCTCGCCATGGTCAAGATCGACTTTGCTATGGTGCAAGACATCAACGGACCAAGGGTTGTGGAAGTACTGGACGAGCTCCAGGTTGATCGGCTGTTTGATCCAGAGCGCGTGATGTTTGTCTTTGACCATTATAGCCCTGAGCCTACGCCCTTGGCCAGCAACTTCCACACCCAAATGCGCGCGGTCGCCGAAAAGTTTGGTGTCTCGCTGCGCGATGTCGGGGCTGGAATTTGTCACCAGCTAGTCGTCGAGGCGGGAGCTGCGCGTCCGGGTGCGGTCGTCGTTGGCACGGACTCGCATAGCTCGACCTATGGCGCACTTGGTGCGTTTGGGGTTAGCCTAGGCGCGACCGAGATGGCGGTGGCGCTGATGAGTGGCGAAACCTGGTTCAAGGTGCCCAGGTCGGTCAAAGTCAACCTAATCGGCAGCCCGCCGGCGGGAGTGTCAGGCAAGGATATTGCACTGCATCTGCTTAAGCTCCAAGGTGAGGAGGGTGGGCTCTATCAATCATTTGAATTTCAAGGTTCCGGCTTAGCAGCCGTCCCTGTTCACGACCGACTAACCATCGCCAACTTGGTCGTTGACTGTGGAGCCAAGGCCGGCATCTTTACCGCGGACGAAGTGACGCGTGCCTGGTTTGCCAGCCGCGGCTTTTCCGCGGAAGGCTTCGAGGCATGGCGCCCGGACGACGACGCCGAATATCAAGCAGTGCTTACCATAGATCTCTCGGACCTCGAGCCAGTCGTGGCTGTACCTCACAGCCCAGCGAGTGTGGTTCCGCTCTCAAACGTCCGTGGAACTTCGGTCACGACTGTGTTTATCGGAACTTGTACGAACGGTCGCATCGAAGACTATCAGGCGGCGTGCGCGGTGCTGAAGGGCCGGCGCGTGGCTCCCGGAGTACGCTTGCTCTGCTATCCAGCCTCGCGTGATATTCAGCTAGAGCTCCTCCATACCGGTATGGCCCAAATCCTCGTGGAAGCGGGCGCAGTGCTCATGCCGCCCGGCTGCGGCCCCTGCGCTGGGCTCCACGGTGGGGTGGCAGGTGATGACGATGTCATCTTTTCGACAAGCTCGCGCAACTACCGAGGACGAATGGGGGCGAGCGGGGCACAGATCTATCTTGGGTCGCCTGCCGTTGCAGCTGCTACCGCCGTGACAGGCAGAATTACCGACCCACAAGAGTTGGTCGAGAGCGACAAGGTGGTGGTATGAAGCTGCGTGGCCACGCGATCTGCCTGGGAGACAACATCAATACAGGAGTGATCATCTCGGTGAAGCATTTATCGCGGGCCAGCACCGCACACGAGCTGGTGCCGCTGCTCTTCGAGGCGATACGTCCGGAGATCGGGCCACAACTTTCAGGCGCGGTTCTGGTTGGCGGTATCAACTTCGGGAGCGGCTCATCTCGCGAGCATCCGGTGCATGCGTTGAAGGCGGCTGGAGTTCAGGCGGTTATCGCCGCATCCTTCGCCCGCTCGTTTTTTCGCAATGCGATCAACTTGGGGCTGCCTGCCGTCGAAGTGGATACCGCTGGCATTGAAGAGTTTCACCAGCTTGAAGTCGATTTCGACAGCGGCATCATCGTCGACGTCGACACTGGCCTGACTAAACAGATTAGCCCGCTGCCGCCGATGATGCGGGACTTACTTGAGGCCGGCGGTCTTGTGCCATATTTCAAACTACGAGGGCGGTTAGGAGCCAAGGATTGAAACCGAGGATTGTGGGGGCATCCACACGTAGGGCATCGGTTGGCGAGGCATCCATTCGCCGGCAAAAAGACCTTCAGCAGCCAGTCTGTCACGGGAGCAAAGTGAAGCCATGAATTCAGGGCAGCCGTCTCATGATCGATCTTCGTCCCTGGCGTCGCTTGCGGGACCCCTCGCCGAGGGCGTGCTCCAGGTACCTGGAGTCTACGATGCGCTAAGCGCCAAAGTCGCGCAAGCAGTCGGATTCAAGGCTGTTTCGGTCAGCGGTAACGCGGTGTCTGCCTCACAGCTAGGCCTCCCCGACATGGGGATCCTGACCATGACAGAAATGGTGGAACAAACGCGGCGGATCGTTCAGGCGGTGGACATTCCGGTCATCGCCGACGCGGACACCGGGTACGGGGGCCCGCTTAATATCATCCGCACCGTCCGCGAGTACGAATCCGTGGGAGTCGCCGCGCTCCACCTTGAAGATCAGGTACTACCAAAAAAATGCGCATACCTACCCGGTGAGCTTGAGCTGGTATCGATCGACGAGCAGCGGCGCCGACTGCTGGCCGCGCTCGAGGCGCGCACGCGGGCCGAGATCCTGATTATTGCACGTACCGACGCAAGTGGAGCAGTCAGCTTTGAGGAGCTCCTGCGACGCTGTAAGGCTTATGCGGCGCTGGGTGTAGACTGGCTCTTCTGCGCCAAGCTACAGTCCTTGGAAGAAGCGCAACGCATTGCCACGGAGATTCAAATTCCTCTGATGGTCAACATGAATCTTGCAGGAGCTCTGAAGGCGGTGACAGCTGATGAGTTAAAGGCGGCGAATGTGGCGATAGCGCTGTACCCATCGGTTGTTCGCAATACCGTCGTCAAAGCCTTGACAGATAACCTTGCGGCGCTGCTCAGCACGGGCAGCCAGGAGGTCCTGGAGTCGCAGGTAGCAACTAGTCAGCAATACGATCAGCTTCTAGGCACCGAACGCTGGCAACAGCTTGAGCGTTCCCTGGGTAGGAACGCAGAGGATAGCGAACGGGGAAATGCGAGGTAACGGTAGCGCAATCAAGGTACCGGGCACGACCTAAAGTAACCGAGGGTGCGCTTGCAGTGATGGATGGCGCGAGGGCGAACGCGTCTGATGATGCAGGAGTGGGAGACAATGGCCAACGACCAGCAGCAGAAAACGGACGGGAGGATGCCGGCTTCCGTCCCAGAAGCGTTCCTGGAGCGAGCCGAGCAAGCTCCCGAGAAGATAGCCTTGCTGTTCGATGGAGTGGGATACAGCTACCGACAGCTTCAGGAGCGGAGCCTGGCGCTCGCAGCCGCGCTCCACGGCTCGGGGCTCCAACCGGGAGATCGAGTTGGGCTGTTCATGGATAACAGCCCGGACTTTGTAGGCGCTTACCTCGGGACGTTTCTAGCTGGCGGCGTGGTTGTACCCATCAATACGCAGTATCGACAAGTCGAGCTTGAACATATTCTGAGCGATGCCGGCATTCGGGTATGCTTCACGGAACCTCGGCTTGCACCCGAACTCGCACGAGTCCGGAGTGGATTGCCGTCGCTTGAGGCAATCATCGAGACCGGCTTCCTGCTGGAAGGCTTCCTGGCGGGACACGGCGAGCAACGCAGCATCATGCCCAGCGGCGATGCTATCGCGATCATTGCGTACACCTCAGGGACAACCGGACGCAGTAAAGGGGCGATGCTGCTTCACCGCAATTTAATCTCAAACATTCAAGCTGTGTGTTCGGCCTGGCAATGGTCCGCCACCGATCATCTCCTGCTGACGCTTCCGTTATTTCACGTCCACGGCCTACTGGTGGGGTTGAACGGAACGTTGGTCTCGGGCGCGAGCGTCGAGCTCCGCCGGCACTTCGATGCTGCACAGGTGTACAATGCCCTGAGATCAGAGCCGATCACGATGTTTTTCGGTGTTCCAACCATGTACACACGCCTGCTGGCCGAGGCTGAGCTTCGAACAGAGCCGCCGCGGCCAATCCGTCTCTATGTATCGGGTAGCGCCCCGCTGAGTCCGCAAACCTTCCATACATTCGAGCAGGTTTTTGGGCAACCCATTCTCGAGCGCTACGGAATGACTGAAACAGGGATGAACCTGACCAACCCGTATAACGGCGAGCATCGGCCGGGGTCCATAGGAATGCCATTTCCTGGACAGGAAGCGCGCGTCGTCGACGTTCGCACGCGCGAGCCGGTAGGGCCAGGCACCGTAGGCGAGATCGAGGTACGGGGCCCGCATGTCTTTGCCGGCTACTGGAACCAGCCGGCAGCAACAGCCGAGAGCTTTACAACGGATGGGTGGTTTCATACGGGAGACCTGGGCTTTGTCAGCGACGACGGCTACTTCACCATCACGGGACGCGCGAAGGAGCTGATCATCAGCGGCGGCTATAACATCTATCCACGTGAGGTCGAAGAGGTACTCCAGGGCTGCCCAGGCGTCGCCGAGGTGGCAATTGTTGGACACCCCGACGGCGATCTTGGCGAGCGGGTAGTTGCTGCCGTTGTACGTAGCGACCCTAGCCTGACAACAGAAGCAGTCGTGGCCTTCTGCCGTAGTCGTCTCGCGAGCTATAAAAAGCCGCGCGAGGTATTTTTTGTCGATGCCCTTCCTCGGAACGCGTTGGGCAAGGTGCAAAAACACATCCTAAGTGCTCAGCTCGACTCCGGTGAGTAATGGAGCTTTAGCAGGGCAAGGGATGCACGCGCCAATCACTTCAGGCTGCTGCGAGGCGTCCTTGTGGTTCAAGCCGTTCCAACGTTTGGACGACGATTATCGTTGCGAATATGATGTAGCTTCCAAGAATTGTACGGCAGGAGTTTATTCATGCAACATTATCGCATAGCGCTCTTACCCGGTGACGGCATCGGGCATGATGTAATAGCTGAGGGTGTCGAGACATTGCAACTGCTGGCAGAGCTTCACGGTGGTTTTCAGCTCGAGCTTGAGGCATTTGATTGGAGCTGCACCTACTATTTGAAGCACAACCGCATGATGCCTGCCGACGCCCTCAAGACGCTCGAGGAATTCGATGCGATCTATTTGGGAGCCGTCGGCTTTCCAACCGTTCGCGATCACGTCAGCCTCTGGGGTATGCTGCTGCCGATCCGGCAGGCCTTCGACCTGTACGTCAACCAGCGTCCAATCCGACTGCTTCCCGGCATTGAGGGACCCTTACGGGGACGCGGGACTCAAGATATCAACTTTATCTGCATTCGCGAAAACACCGAGGGAGAGTACGCGGGCGTTGGCGGCCGGCTTCGCCAAGGTGAGCCCGACGAGGTCGCCCTACAAACGAGCGTATACACGCGGCGCGCCACCGAGCGGATCATACGCTACGCCTTCGACCTGGCTCGACGTGAGGGACGCCGCAAGGTCACCAGTGCGACAAAATCAAATGCCCAGCAGTATGGGATGGTGTTGTGGGATGAGATACACGCGGCAGTTGCCACTGACTACACTGATATCGCAACCGAGAAGTGGCATGTTGATGCACTTGCCGCGCGGTTTGTAACGCACCCGCAAACGTTTGATGTCGTCGTAGGCTCCAACCTGTTTGGTGACATCCTTACCGACCTTGGCGGTGCGCTACAGGGCAGCCTGGGACTACCGCCGAGCGCTAACTTTCACCCGGATCCCGCGACTCGTCGTGGCCCGGCGTTATTCGAGCCGGTTCATGGCTCCGCGCCGGATATCGCAGGAAAGGGGATCGCGAATCCCATCGCCGCAATCTGGTCAGCGCAGTTGATGCTGGACTACCTAGGGGAGCGTGCCGCCGCGATCGCCTTGATGCGAGCGATTGAAACAGTGACCGGACAAGGCCAGGTCCGCACTCCCGATCTAGGGGGACAGGCGACAACCAACCAGATAGGCAACGCGATCCGGGGCACGCTTCGCGACCAGCTAAAGCGTAGCTAGGGCGGGTATCGCGTGGGTGAGCGACCGTAACCAAGCCGAACGATCCCAGACACGAGTGGTGTAGGCAGGAACAGCATGCTGTCGTCGCCCTAGCAGTGCCGCCGCATGCGCTATGCAGGCGTTGGGGCAGCAAACGCGCGAGGCGATACGTACTGCAAGATCTTGTACGGAAAGTGAAGAAACATGAAGATACCTGCATTCCGGGTCGCCCGCGACGAACAGACTGGCGAAGAAGTTATGGAAGTGCGCTTGGCTGGCTGGCCACTGCTAAACAGCCCACTATTGAACAAGAGCAGTGCTTTTACCGACGAAGAGCGCTATGAGTTCGATCTGCTGGGACTGCTCCCGCCACAGGTGTCTACCCTGCCCGAACAGGTGGCACGGGCGTATGCCAGCTACCAGTGCAAACCAACCGATTTAGAGCGTTATATCTATCTTCTGAGCTTACAGGATCGCAACGAGACACTCTTTTACCGGCTGCTGCAAGAACATATTAGCGAGCTCATGCCCATCGTCTATACCCCAACCGTTGGACTGGCCTCGCAATCGTACAGCCATATCTACCGGCGGTCACGCGGCCTGTATATCTCCTATCCCCAGCGCAACGACATCGATCGCATCCTCAACAACGCGCCGCATCCGGACGTCCGGGTGATCGTGGTAACTGACGGCGAGCGCGTACTCGGTCTGGGCGATCTAGGTGTTGGTGGGATGGGCATTCCGATTGGCAAGCTTTCACTCTACACCCTCTGCGCCGGAATTCATCCCGCGACTACTCTACCGATCCTGCTTGACGTCGGAACCAATAACCAACAGCTGCTGAGCGATCCGATTTATCTAGGCTGGCGCCACGGGCGGGTGCGCGGGCAAGAGTACGACGATTTTATCGAGAGCTTTGTCGCGGCTGTGCAGCGCCACTTTCCGAGCGCGCTTTTGCAGTGGGAAGACTTTTCCCGCGACAACGGGCCGCGAATTCTTGCCCGATACCGGGATCGGCTGTGCAGCTTCAACGACGACATCCAGGGTACCGGAGCAGTTACACTGGCAGGACTGCTCGCGGCCGTGAGCGTAACGGGCTCGCGGCTGAGCGACCAGCGAATCGTCGTGTTAGGCGCCGGGCAGGCCGCGGTAGGCGTTAGCGACCAGATCGTATCGGCGATGGTACGTGAGGGTCAGGCAGAGGAGCAGGCGCGCCGCGCAGTCTGGCTGATTGACGTCGGTGGGCTGCTGCATACGGGGCGTATGGATCTTGAGCCAGGCAATCACATGTACGCGCAGCCGGTGGAACGCCTTGTCGGCTGGGAGGTTGAGCGTCCGGATCCGATCACATTGGCCGACGTGGTGCGGAACGTGCATCCGACGATCCTGATAGGCGCGGCTGCCCAGCCTGGAGCATTTACCGAAGAGATCGTCCGGAACATGGCCCAGCATGTGGAACGCCCGATTATTTTTCCGCTCTCCAATCCGACATCGAAGAGCGAGGCTGTGCCGGCGACGTTGCTCGCCTGGACCGAGGGACGCGCTTTGATCGCGACCGGCAGCCCATTTGCGGATGTTGTGTACAAGGGCCAGACCTTCCGCATCGGTCAGTGCAATAACGCATTTATTTTTCCGGGCGTTGGACTTGGCGTGATCGCCAGTGGCGCTACGCGTGTGACCGAGTCGATGTTTGTTGCGGCAGCACAGGAGCTTGGCCGTCTGTCGCCAGCCCACCACGATCCAACAGCCTCTTTGCTGCCGTCGATGGAGCAGATCCGCGATGTATCGCAGCGGGTCGCGTTAGCAGTCGGCGCCGAGGCGCAGCGCGCCGGCGTCGCCCCGTCGACGAGCGCAGAAGAACTGCGCCGGCGTGTAACCGCGACAATGTGGTCGCCCGAGTATCTGCGATACAAACGGGTTGCTCGTTGAGCCGATGCGAGAGCTGGAAGCAAAGCAGCCTTGAGTAATGCTGCACTGAGGGAAAGCTGTGCTCTCGAATAGCACCGGCGCAAACAGGTAATGAGTCCGGGGCGTGGGCTTGAGGAGTACCTGGCCGCGCTGTACCG
The DNA here is from genome assembly GCA_016781525.1 of bacterium. Lineage (GTDB taxonomy): Bacteria > Chloroflexota > Chloroflexia > Chloroflexales > Kallotenuaceae > LB3-1. The sequence goes on from JADDQE010000218.1 coordinate 58,528, forward strand.
TTTCCTGACGAACCGGATCCCTGAGCAATAAGGAGCTGGCACTGCTCCCACGTTCGCTAGCTCTTGAGTCACCCCTGACTTCCCCTCTGGGCGGAGCGGCCATGAACGCAAGCGGCGGCGACTTGGAGTACCTAGAGCGAGGTAGGCACAATGCTGGACATTGCACAGTTCGAGCCGGAAACGCATCGACGAGACGTACGCGAGCTCTTTGAGGCATACTTATCCTCGCTTGTTCCATTATTTGAGCGGGATTTTGGGCTTAGCTTCGACGTCGGCCTGATAGTGGACCGCGACATGGAGCAGCTGCACAAGTTCACGCCGCCGCACGGGCACCTTCTCGTCGCCTATGCGGACGCCCAAGTGGCTGGGTGTGCCTGCCTGCGCAGGCTTACGGACGAGATTGGCGAGGTGAAACGGATGTATGTCCGTCCGTCACAGCGCCGCCAGGGCATCGGCCGCGCTCTGATGGCGGCCATCATCTCCGAAGCGCGCCACATCGGCTACACACTCCTACGCCTCGACAGTGCCCCATTCCTGCTGGAATCGCATAGCTTGTACCGTTCCTTTGGCTTTAAAGCGATACCGCCGTATGCGGGCTGTGAAATTCCCGAAAGCTTCCACTCGCGGTGGGAATTCATGGAGCTTCCGCTGAAGTAGCAATCAGGACCGTCTCAAGCACATGACCGAACTCGAGCAGCGCTTGGTTGAGGCCCTAATTACTGCTGCTTGGCCCTTGCACGGGCAGGTTAGCTTCGTCATCGGCATTGTGCTAGGCTACTTCATCTGGTCGCGGCTGTACTTCCGGGTTATCGATCCAGGCATACGTACTCGCGTGGGCGCTGCTCTGGGCGTCCAGCTGATTTGGGTACTGCGGCATAGCGCGAGCTATCAAACAGCTTTTGAGTGGGAATTTGCTCGCTATTACCGCTGGTCATGGGGCATAGCTCAGGAACAACAGCGCACTTTTCTCTGTGACGGAGCGGTTCTTGTGCTATCACTTCTCGTCGTTAACATCGTCGCCGGTCTCTGGCCCATCGGCGTGTTTCTGGCGGTTGCCCTCTGGCTCGAGGCACTATCATACATCGTCTTTTTTCCCACATGCTGCTTGATGCTTGCACTCTACGCGATTTTCTGGAGCGGGCGGTACGCAGTAGCCGGCATGCGTGAAGCAACGCCGCGTGCCGGAGTCCGCTCCTCGCACTAGCCCATGCACCCGGAATAGCTCTATCGTCATGCGCTGAGCAACGTTTGCTCGATTTAGCCTGCTTGGAGGTAAAGACATGAGACGCCGCCTGTCAGCCATCTCCACCCCTTTTTACAAGTTTGTCCTTCCAGCGATATGGCTTGCCGCCAGTCTCGCAGTCATCGTGCTGCTCATCGGCCAGTTGCCCAACATAGCGCTGTGGAGCCTCCTTTTGCTCCTTCCTCCCGTGCTGATGGCATACTTCTTCGCACCACTAAAATACGTTGCCGCCGACGACACCCGCCTGTATGTATCGAATTACCTGAACGAAACACGTCCGTATCGCCGGAGTGTGGCCAGTGGTCGCACACAAGTCGGCACCCGATTCTGTTCAGGTTGAGTGGCGCAGTCAGGCGGAGGCCGCGCGGTGCGAGTTAATGGCCTGCTACTTGAGCGGCGGGTTGGCGAGGCTCACGAGCTCGAGCGCCTGCACCGGGAACCACACGCCCGCATCGGGGTCTACCAGATCCCAGACAGGATCAACCACATTGTTGCCAGAGCCGAGACCACGGCTGCACTGGCCGTCCGACTCACCGGGCACCTTAATCCACAGGAAGGCGTCGACCAGCTCGTTGCCGGTGTCGGTAGTGGGGCGAATGCCAATACCACGGCCGGGAGGGTTGCACCATGTCTGCGCGTCGGGGAAGGACTCCGTTGGCGTCCACGGACCCTGGCCGTTCCGGCTGGTGTCGATGACGAAGTGCGTGGTCGGCTCGGTCTTTCCAAGGATCAGCTCGTAGCGCGAGTTGATGCCGGCGGTGTTCGGCTGGGCTCGACTGCAGAGTCGCTCCAAATGTTGGCCGCATCGAGCGCAACTCCGGTCTGGTTGTTCGCGGGTCCACCGCTCCAGTACTGGTTGCCGCAGCTGTCGAAGTCACCCGGCTGCACCTGCGTGACGTAGGCGATGCACGAGGAAATCCAGGTACCATACTGAACAAGGTTTTCCGTCCACTGGTAGTTCGATGCGTTGAGGAAGAAGCCGTCCGCCTCCTGCACGCCCGCTTTCAACAGGCGGTCGGTAACGTCGCCGACACTTAACCACGCGTTGTGAGTGGCATCCAGGTAGACCTGTGTGTTCGGAAGAGCGCCGAGAACGTCGACGGCGTAGTTCAGCATCTCGAAGCGCTCGGCTGCCGCGGTCTCGCGGTTGGCCTCCGCAGGCTGGCACCACTCCAGCTGACCGTCGATATTGGTGTACCAGGGGATGATTCCTAGGCCATCCGGCTCGAGGATGATAACTGCCCTGCGGTCCTCGATGCCGCGGACGACGCCGTCAATCCAGGCGTTGTACTCCTTGACGGAGGTGGCCCCACCCGCAGAGTACTGGGCGCAGTCACGGAACGGGATGTTATAGAGCACGATGACGGGGAGACTGTTCTGCCCAGCCGCCTGCCGCGTCAGCCGGCGGACCTGTTGCTCGGCGTCCTGCGGCGAGCCGCTTCCTAACCATACCGCCGTCGGGGTATTGATGATAACGTCGATCTGATCGGCTTCGACCTCGCGGCCATCCGACCTTAGCTGCGCAATCTGCTTAACCGCATCTTGGTTCGGCTGCGGGATATAGAACGGAGTACCTGAAGCGGAGCTACCCTCGGAACTGCTCTTTATGCCGCGCAGCGCAACCAATGAGACCGTAACGACGATGAGTGCCGTTAGAACGACGCCAACAACCAGCCAGTGTCTGCGCTTGCTGCGCTCTGCCATTTGCCTTGCCTTCCGTCTGTCGATGCTCATGCCGGCAGTTGTCGAAAACCCGCTTGGCTCCCAGCGCGGGACTGATTGCGCGATGGGCTACACGTAGCGCATCGCGGCCACAGCAGAAAGTGAGGTACCTAGACAGTGATTGCAACGCCACTGCGCAAACGCGGCGGATCGTACTGTACCATTTGGCCTCCAGTCAACTTCATTCCGCTTAGGATAAGCGCGCTAGGTCGGTGGGGTCAAGATATTGCCGGCCCTGCAACATCTGCTATCATACCGACCTGAGTACGCCGCCTGACGACTAGATGCCTGACCGAGTATTTTCCAAGCATAGCAGGTTACAACGGACACGAGCGTCAGGCACACGTGCGAGATGCAGGACCATCTCCTCTCGGCAGCTGCCGTTCCGCCGCTTCAGGTGGCGACCCTTCGGCTGCGCTCGTCGTGTTTGTGCAACCAGAATCCGCCGCACATTGGAAGGACACCTCGCATGTTCGCTATTGCCATCATAGCCAGCCTGTTGCTCGTCTCCGTCGTTCTGGCGGTCGACATCTTGGGCGCACCCTCGCCCAACCATCTTCCAGGGGTCAGAAGGCAGCCCGGAGGAGGCCGCTACATGCTCCTTGATGTGCTGAGCACCCTAGCGATTGTGGCGGTGACGGCTGCCGGCTGGTACTTACCGAACCTAAGTGGGCTCGCGCCCGAGCTTGGAGGACGCGCAAGGTTCGCGCTTATTGCGGCCAGCTCCGCGCTGCTTTTCCTCATTGCCCTGCTCGAATTCATGCCCGCGGTGCACAGAAAAGCGGTAATACTGCATTTCAGCCGGGTAGTTGTCCGTGTCATCCTCTGGCCACTGGCCGTCCTGGCGATGAGCATCCCACTGCTACTGATTGACACGCCGCTCTCTACCGCTCGCAATGCGATTGTCGCGGGCCTGCTCTTCTGCGGTGCGCTCACGGCCTATCGCGAGTGGCGGCGGCGCTGGCGGACGGGAGACCGGAGCCGCGCGAGCTTGCTCGGTGGTGCCAAGGTCGTCAGTCAGTTCCTAGCCTTGGTGCTGGTTGCCGCCGGCTTCATCGCCTTCGGCTGGACGATCATCCTCTGGGCTGGCTCCCTTATTCAAAGCTTTCAGAAGGCCTGGTTCGAGACGACGAGCTTGTTTGTCGTGCTCATCTCCATCGTCTACCTTGTGGTCTACCTCACGCGCCGCATCATCGGCGCACGCGGCTTCTCATGGGTCGACCCTCCCCAGTGGCGCACGCTCTTCGCCGATGTCAAGTACAAGCAAACGCTGCGGCTGTCGGGACGACTACCCTTTCTCCACATTAGCACCAGTGGGCTGGCAGACACAGTCAGGATGGCCTACACTCGCCATATCGTGGCAGGCGACGGTGAGCTAGCGCATGCGATCGACGAGGCTGCACGAATTTCGCCGCCGCGCCAATCGAGGTGCACGGTCGCCTTCACCATTCTTGGCGACCCTGGAGAGGGCGATGATAGCCAGCTCTACGACGTCCATCGGCCGGAGAAGCAGCACAAGATCGATGTGCTCAATCGCGCCGCCTCGGATAATACCCAGGGCGGCAGTCCAGCATCCAAGGCGGGAGGCGCCGAGGGCAGCCAGAACGTGCTGTCGCCCGATTTTGTGCTTGTAAGCTCCGACGTGGTGTATCCGGCCGGTGAGCTCATGGACTACGAGCGCACCGTGTACCGCGTGTACTGCGGCACCAGCGTCCCGATCTATGCTATTCCGGGCAATCACGACTGGTACGATCACCTCAATGCCTTCTTCATGAACTTTTCCTACGCCGCAGTCCAGCAAGCTCAGGCCGGGTCATCTCGCGCGCCCGACGCGGGAGGACGCTACTTTTGGGTCGGAGGTCGCCAGCAGTGGGACGAGATTTCCAAGCTACGGGACGCCTACGATCTCCATTCCCTGGGTGGTTTTGTCGACGACCCGACGACGCAGCAGCGCCTTCCGTTCTTTGAGCTTTGCTTCTTGGAGGCGCCGCTTACCGTAGTTGGCGTCGACACAGGGTGTACCGGCTCGGTGGATGCCCTCCAGTTTCGCTGGCTCGAGCGCCGCCTCAGACAAGCGCGGGCTCAGGGACACATTTTGCTTGTGGTGCTCAGCGAGCCGCTGTACGTCGACGGCAAATTCGCGCATAAGCCTGTGCCTGGGGAGCCGCCGGCAGACGGAAGCGCGGGACGGCAGCTGTGGGAGGTCTATGCGCTTCTGCGTAAATACGAGGTCGATGTGGTAATGGCCGGCGATACCCACGCCTATCAGCGCTACGAGGTGTACTACCACACTCCGGATGGCCGCCAGCGGACAATGCACCATGTGGTCAACGGCGGCTCGGGGGCCTATCTATCGCTGCCCATGGATTTTGGCTGGGAGATCGCGTGGGCGGCCGGCTCGCGTCTCGCCAGGCGCTTTGTGTTTCAGGATGCTGAGACCCATGAGTACGACGATGTCGTCATCCGCGACCTCTTTCCAACAGCGCAACAGATGCTGGACAAGTTCATGAATCCTGCGGAATATGCCTCAGCGCAAGGCGGTTTAGCAGGGCTGCAGGCGCGACTCCGACGGTGGTACTCTGCGACGATGCTGCGCTTCGGGCTAACGAATGCCCTTGACCATGACACCTCGCCGCTGTTGCAGAGCTACGTTTCCGCTGAGTTTATCCAGGATCCGGCTGATAGCGCGCACTGGACGCTGACACTTACACCATGGATTACAACCGGCGAGAAGAATCGAGCTCAGCCTAACCTCGAACAGCGGGTCGTGATCGAGGTCGGTTGCCGACAGGAGCGAGGGGGGCAGCTTGCATCAGAGCACGATAAATAGCTGACGAGGAGCCGCTCGGGGCAGTGGGGAACAATCAAGCTACGATTACGAGAGAAAGGAAGGCGTCGATGAGCCTGAGCTCGATGACCAATGTGGCCGTTCACCGCCGTGAGGACTACGCACCCAAAGGCACAGTTCCCAAGACGGCAGAGGAGATGGTGCGTGCCGCAAGCCCCGCCACAACTCCCGGCAACAACGTCACAAACGCCTTGGCGCAACTTGTGACCTATATCCCCACCGAAGTGCTGACGCTGTATGTTTCAGTCACGGCGGCGCTTGATAGGCCTGGAACGGAAACCCAGCCAAGCGAGTGGGTGGCGTTCTAGGCATTTCTTGCCGGACCAACTCAGCGACAACACCGATTTGCGATCAGACGCCACTTGGAGAGCCCATCTGCGCAACCTGTACACCTAGTATCAGCTGGTTCGGTCGCGTGGTCATTGTGAACGAGAAGGAGCATGGGAGACGAAGACCAGCGAAAGCGCACCGTTGTATAGCGCCTATCTTCATCCAAGTGCTCCGGCACGGTAAGAGCAGCTGGGCTTCAGTGTTCCCTCAAGCCCGCAGGAGAGGATGTTTGCAATGCGGCCATCCGTGCTAGCTGCTTGCCGCGGAGATCTGTTGTGTAGGCTGGCGCCGCCCCATGCCATTGCCCTATGCCTACCTGTGAAACGTGCTCGAACGTAGTACGGAGCTGGTGCCAGCACAACAACAAGAGATGGCACGTTGCTTGCCGCATGCCCGGAAGTACAAGCAGTCGATGACAAGGAGATTACGCTTTTGGACAACCCGATCAACCGACCCCTAGCCGTCGTAACAGGCGCTTCGAGTGGCATTGGCTTCGAGCTGGCGAAGCAGTTTGCGCAGAATGGCTTTGACTTGTTAATCACGGCCGAAGACGCGGGCATTCACGACGCTGCGCGTGAGCTAGCGCCTCTTGGAGCCAACGTCGAGATAGTTCAAGTCGATCTTGCCACATACGACGGCGTCGAGGCGCTCTACGCGAAAATACGGACGATCGGCCGCCCGGTCGATGCGATCGCGATCAACGCCGGCGTTGGTGTCGGCGGCGACTTTGCTCGTGACACCGATCTTCGAGATGAGCTCAATCTCATCAATCTCAACGTTGTCTCGCCGGTGCACCTGACCAAGCGGCTGGTGAAGGATATGGTCGCGCGCGGCCAGGGCAGAATTCTGTTCACCTCGTCGATCGCAGCCCTCATGCCTGGCCCGTTCGAGGCTGTATACGCCGCTTCGAAGGCTTTCGTGCGATCGTTCGCGGAGGCTCTGCGTAACGAGCTGAAAGACACCGGGATTACGATTACGGCGCTCCAGCCGGGCCCGACGGAGACCAACTTCTTCCATCGCGCGGGTATGGATGATACGAGGGCTGGGGCAAGCAAAAAAGACGATCCCGCTCAGGTAGCGAAGCAAGGATTTGACGCCCTGATGGCCGGGAAGGACCATATCGTCGCCGGTTCAATTTCAACCAAGCTGCAAGCCGCGGTGACGAACATGCTGCCGTCGACGGCGAATGCCGAGCAGCACCGCAAGCTCTCCGAGCCTGGATCTGCCGACGAGTAGTCGATCAGCAAGAGAGACGTGGCGCAGGTCCACGTTTCCCGCGCTCGCGAGTTGCGCGAACCGTTCGCAAACACATTGCGTACCAGGGCGTGTACACACGAAATCATTCGGGGGTCCGACAATCGTTCGGCCTGCCGCCATAGACTCGGTCCCAATCTGCCAATAAAGATTGCTTGAGCCGATGACCTCGATACCCGCCGTAAAGCCGCCCTCAGGCGCTCGTGCTTCCGTCCTTGGCGGCCCTCGTGGTGATTGCGCCGTGTGGGAGTAGGGCGTGCACCCCCCGGGTTTGGTTGACGATCTGGGTGACACGCAGATCTACGGTGACACTAGCCATCGCCAAGGCGTGATGGCGTTTCATCTCGTACAGCTCCCCGAGCAGATCCATCATCGCCTCAAGCGCGATCATCGACGCTTCGTGCAAATCTTCGTGAAAACCAAAGGTAATCCACCCGGCCGGTGTATGCGCGCGCGGTGTCACGAGCCGCAGATCCTCAACTAAACGAAAAGTAAGGTCGACCTCTTCCATAGGACATTCAATTGCGGTAACGCACACCTCGCCATCACCCTGCGCCGCATGTCCGTCCCCGACCGAGAAGAGGCCGCCGGGAACGGCGATCGGCAAATACAGGGTACTCCCCGTCACTAACTCTTTACAATCGATATTACCGCCGGTAATGCGGGGTGGTATGGTCGAGTGAAGCCCAGGTTCGCTTGGAGGCATGCCCATAACACCCATGAACGGGCGCAGCGCTACCGTCTGCCCATACTGGTTGCGCCCCTCAAGTGTAGCTGGGTCGAGCGTCCACAATAAATAGGTCCCCTCGTCCGCGACGCGTAGGCGGGTATGCACGGGGTGCGGCCGTCCGCCCACTTGCGTAAATCCCCATGAACCCGTACGAATCGCATCGACCGTCACGGCAAGGGTCATCCCCGGCTCTGCTCCACGTATAGCCACGGGGCCACACAAGGGATGCCCAGCTTGCTGCCCCTGGGGGCGCGGGCTGAATTGTGGTGGTCGCTCATCATAACGCGTGGATACGCGCGGGGCTAGGTTCCAGTCGGCATCCAGCGTGCGAAAGCGGACGGTGTCACCCGCATCAATGGTGAGGATTGGGGCAATATCTCGCGAGAAGGTGCCATGTACCGTCCCAGCCTCAGGCTCAATTGTGAATATGGCCATCGAGTGCTCCTCAGGTCGTGTGCGTGAGCAATTTGCAGTTGGGCTATTCTAACCCTACCAACATGTTGGCGCTACTCGCCGAGGCTCTGATGAAGAATCGGTAGTATGGCAAGCGAGGCACAGTGACGCGGAAACCTCGCGTGCTCCACTGCGATCGGCAGAACAGATTGAGACGATTGAAATGAAATCCAGAGTGTTGCTCGCCTACACATAACACAACCAAGCAGGACCTATGACGGGCGGCATCCCGCCGAGAGCATCCCACTCACCGATTATTCTGTAGGCTGGCACACTCCCTGCTTTCCTCCCTATTGTCCGCCCATGGTCAGAGGAGGTGGAAGATGAATCGGCAACGTGGTAGAGCACACAACCCGGGTGACGATACCGTGGTGGAAGCTGCAGAGGCGCTGCGTGAGGTCGGATGGGTATTTACCCTAGGAGCCCTGCCGCTGCTTCTGATGGCCCTGCACCCCTCGCTCTTTGAAAGCTATCTGCTTTCGCAGCTGCCCGGTTATTCAATCGACGTCCAGCCGCGCTTCTTCATGCTCGGCGTAATCGTCCTGTTGATCGGCGTTACTCAATATCTTTGGAGCTTGTATATCCAGTTTGCGAGCAGACGGCGGGACCGTTAGCCGCACAGGCATCACGCGAAGCTCCACATAGCTGGCGAACACGGTCGCGGACGGAGGCGGAGCGCCTAGTAGCGCAGCCATGCATGTGATGGCTGTCACCCTGGCAGCCATTGTTCTCGGCGGTTACTTACCCACCGCTGCACTTGGGCTGGCCCAAGCTGCTTTGGGCGGCGGTGAAGGGCCTGGGGCTGGACCGGGGATCAGTGGTTGAGATCTTTCTGCCAGCGGGGCGGTGGTCCCTGAATCGACATGAGATCCAGGCCTCCCTCAATATACAGGAATGCGGAATGGTCAGGTAGGGGGAGGGTCACTCGGCAGCTTCAGTCCTTCGCCGGCACTTTCCTGCTCCAGCCAGCAGGCGTAATCGAGCGGGTGGACGTATGCTGTTATACTCCTGCGCGAGCCTCAGGCATTCATGGATACCAGGTGGCCCGCTCAATCGACCGTATCAGGAGGAACACGAAAGCAGCATGGTGCGACAGCTGATCGAGCAGCAACGAGCTACCCGCTACGCCGATTTCGTTGGCGCTGCCGTTCGAGGCCGAATACCTATTCCCGAGGCAGTAATCAATGACCTGCTAAGCGTCGCGCTGATCGATAATTCGGTCATCCACGATCTGCACGTGATCCTGCATGGGGATCAGGTCATCGAGGTCTCGATGACCGTCCACAAATGGATTTTCCACAAGCGCATCGTCCTCGACCTCGTGGTCGAGCCGCTCGTCGTGTTTGCCCACTCGCCGACTATCCGCCTGTGGCTGCCGCAATCGCACCACGTGTTGCGCAGCGCGGCTCACCTCCTCACAACGGTTGGAGGATGGTTACCACGCGGCGTACGGGTAAGCGGACGCCTCCTGGAAATCGACCTAGGCGAAATATTGTATGACCAGAATCTGCCGGAGCTGGTCGAGTGGCTTCAGTTTATGGCGATCGAGGGGCATCGCGGTATGCTGCTCGTGTTCGTTGAATTCGCTATTGATGGAGGGCCGCGCCGCCATCCGGCATGACCTGCGCCCCATGACCAACCGCAAACGACGCTGGAGGAACCCGTAATGGCAGGTATCACCGACATGCTCGCTCACTACTTGGCGCGAGGCCTGATTGACTTCCGTGGGCTGGAGCTGATTGGAACAATCCCCGTGCCCGACAAGGTCCTCAACGAGCTCATCCGCCAATATCTCATGCAGGGGATGGGCGCTGCCGATCCCCCCCACCAGGCTCCGCCGTCCCGGCAGCCGCAAGTGCCGGTAGCCGAGCTCGTGCGGCTAGTTAAGCGGGCAGTGATCGAGGCGCATGAAGGCCGGATTGTTCTCCATGTTGAACTTCGCGTGGACGACCTGCCGCCTGAGCAGCGTTAACCTGGCGCTGCCGTGCTTCGCCGACGACCGCTCTGGTACAACGACGAGCAATCGCAACGAATCAGTAGCCTCTCAAAATACCCGTCATCCGCTACGAACTCGCGTGACGTTATCAGGATTGCACGTTGATAACGGCCATGATGCAATAGCTGCAAGCCATAAAGTGTGCCAGCCAGAGGAATCGATGCGGCTGCCAGGCCGATTACCCAATTGTTTAGCGTATTCGACGTAACAAGGGGCAATGGAATCCAAGCTATGTTGGCGATCAGGAACGTGAGCAGAATTTTACGAACCTACGGGATCATATACGGCGCGGTCGGATCGGTGCCAGGGCGGTCTGAGGAGACAGGCATCGGATTGAGCATGGGGCTGCTATACTTCCTTCATGTATGGTCGTCGATGTTCAGGCGCCTTCAACGCTGCCTCCGAATATCGAATGCATTATATCGTACGCAGGATCGCCCACGAACAACGCCGACTAGAGTCCCGTGCACTCTGTTCTATAGTTCTTCCAAGGCATCAAAGCATGGTTACAGCAAGCATACGGCCGTTAGTCGCCGACGATTGCCCGGTCATCTCCCAAGCTTTCACACAACAGGGCTGGCAGCGTCCCGTTACGCAGTACCACCACTATCTCGACGAGCAACACGCCGGCGCTCGAACGGTGCTTGTTGCGTTCGTCGACCACGATGTTGCCGGGTACGTCACCGTTGTACGGCATTCGCCCTATCGCCCGTTTGCCGAGCAGCGTATTCCCGAGATCATGGACTTCAATGTCCTTATCAAGTACCGACGCCAAGGTATTGGAACTGCGCTGATGGCTCGTGCCGAACAGCTGATCGCTACTCAGTCGGCGATTGCTGGAATCGGGGTCGGTCTCACGCCCGACTATGGAGCAGCCCATATTCTTTACGTCAAGCGCGGTTACATACCAGACGGACGAGGCTTGATACAAGACGGACGCATCCTCACGCATGGTGCTCAGGCCGTTGTCGACGACACCTTGATTCTGCATTTGACCAAACAGCTGCCGGGGTAAGTCATTTGTGGCCATGGAACCGGCCATTGAGGGAGATGCATCGCACAATCCTCCACGCTGTGATGGGGCTGGTAGTGCGAGAAACGAGCTTGAACTTGCAGCGCTTTGCCATGGGGGCAAGCTTCTGCACTAAGTGCAGGCAGGACGCCACAATGCGGTACGCGTCGTGAATGATGCGGTCTGCGGTAGGGGCAACGCGAACCGGCGCTTACCCGAGCTTACCTGGGCCGCACGACTACTGCAATGCGCTCTGCTACGCATGCGAAGTAATTGAACTCACGAATTTTCACCTCGATGATAGGTGTCAGGTGCCACGATTTGTTGTGCAATGCCGAGGTGCCGTTGTATATCCATTGAAGCCTATGCATACATATGGTCATAAACCACTGTCGGCAACCGGTCTTCTGGCACTCTGCTGTAACGATTTTGCTACGATCATTCTTCCAAGCAATTCGACTCGCGGAAGATCGAGGCTTGGTT
>JADDQE010000004.1:0-273 GCA_016781525.1 bacterium
AAGAAACGGCGGGGAATGCTCGACGAACTGTTCGATTTCGGTTGATGGGTAGTGTTTTGTTGCAGGGGGAGGATCGGAGTAGACCCGGTTATCTACCGCGTCGGCACAGCCGGTACTCTTGAGATCTCAGCTAACACCGCACTGTACGCCAAAAGCATCGACCTTGCTCGTCGCAACGCCTCCCGCAGCTCATCAGCATGCACCCACTCCAGTTAGTGGATGAGGGGTGAGATCTCGCGAACGGGCGACAAGCCATCCCGTTTGTGGCAGGCG
>JADDQE010000004.1:456-9134 GCA_016781525.1 bacterium
GTGGATCGTACATCAAAAACGTGCGGTACCGCCACCGCCGTCTCAGAACCAAACTTCAAAAGAAAGGCACGAAAGCCGCACGCCGCCGACTCAAGCAGTTGGCAGGACAAGAGCGCCGCTTTGCCACCGACACGAATCATGTGATCGCTAAACGGCTTGTACAACAGGCCAAACCGGGCACCCTTTGGGTGGATACCGCTGGCGAACCCTCTCTCGGCACGATGCTCATGCCGAACATGGAGCAAGGCGTGCAAAACGGGACTGGCGGGTGGGGGCAAGCGGCGTTTCCAGGTACCAGGCGACGACCCGGATCACGTTCAGCGCCGTGGCAATCAGCAGATGCTGGAGCCGGGTTTTCGCTTCGCCGAGATAGCGGGCCTGCCGCAGGTCGCAGCGCGGGATACCCTGGGACAAGCTGCCCTCCACGCCTGCTCGCACTTTATACAGTTCCCAAAATCCGGGCGTCGCTTGCTGCCGCCGTGCGGCTTGCAGTGCCGGATGGGCGGCTTCCGTCCGCACCGTGAGCTCCCGGCCAGCGCGCTCGGCACGCGTACACTGGAAGATTTGACGCATATCCGTTCGCGGGCAAGGGCTCCCCGGTCTCAGCGCGTTGACCCTCCACAGTTGGGCGTTCCACCAGTTGCGATCCTTTCTTGACGTCGACGCGCCGCTCGCCCTGCTCCGACTTAGCTACGAACGACTGCGGTTTCCCAAGACGACGCGCCACCTCCCGCTGGGTCAGCTCGCTCTGCTCGCGCGCCTCGCGAAGGCGTCGAGTAAACGCTCGGTAAGCAGGAGTATGTTGCGACCCGGACATTGCCCATCAGGTAGCGGGGGTCTTGAAATAACCGAAAATAGCTTCAAAATCGAGCGGAGATGCCGTCGCGAATACGCTGCACAGAGCGAGTGCGAGTGCCCGAGCCACGGGTACATCAGGGGCCAGCAGCAAGCGGTAGGCCGCTCAGCGGATGCCGAACAACGATTGTCGGCTATAACGTTACGTAGTGGACGCTTGACGTGCGGGTAGTCATGGCGCACAACTATGCGGGTCACGCCACGATCACGGAAAGGAGTTCACGGATGCCGAACGGCATGAGTACATCGCAATTGATTGATCAGGTCGCGTAACGGACCGGCTTGTCCAAGAAGGACGCAAAGCAGGCGGTGACGGCAGTCTTTGAGACAAGCTGGGAGGCTTCGTATAATATGGTGCCGATAATCATTAATTTACACTATTCAGCCGACAAAAGAAACCCCAAGAACATAGCAGTCGAGAGACATTTGTTCGTTCGTCCGCTCATCGACACTCCTGCCGCAATCGTTGCTAGGGTCCGGCGGTACAATCATCGGCCTCGGGTCGAGTGGGTGGAGGCTGATGGTGCAGTGCACAGCGTCGGCCTCCACCTTTATTGCTGCGAGGCTGCCTCGATGAAGCACTCAATCACGAAGCGACTCGACACCCTCGAAGCCAGGACGCAGGGACCGCAACCAATGGCGCTGCGCTACGAGCACGATGATTTTGTCACCCTCAATCGCACCGATGGCATTGGCAGGTTGCGATCCTGCCTGCCGAGCCCGCCGGAGCCTACGATATTATTCAGCAATTCACCGCCGCCCTGGACTAGGTGTTCAGTCCCACGATGCGGTGGATTGGATTGACAATAAAGCGTTCCGGTTCTTGTTGCCGGCACTTCACGGTGTATTCATAGCTGCCGTGGCGCCACGTCGAACTTGTGGTTCACCCTTGACACCCAGGAGTCATTTGCGAGGCCGGTGCCCGGCTGCCTTTCGCTCAAATCGAAAACTTGACCTTTAACACGTCGGTCGTCTATACTCATATTAGGTCTGATAAGCTTTCATTATCGGACCTAATCAAAATGGGACAATTCAGGTTAGAGCAGGGACGAGGGGATCGTGAATCAGCGCCCAGAGTTTGACGACCAGCAAAGCGACGAGCTAGACGAGCTAATGGAACAAACGACACGTAGTCTGCGCACGGTACCGCGACATGCACAGCTTGCGCAGGTCGCCGCGCGGACCAAGGCGTATCTGGAGCAGGCCTCCTCGGCCAGCACACGCCGCGCCTACCGGAGCGACTGGGAAGACTTCACGATTTGGTGCCGGACGCAGGGGCTCCAGGCCTTACCGGCGGCTCCAGAGACGGTTGCCCTCTATCTCGCCGCTCTGGCCGAGGGCTGCAGACCAAGTACCCTTCAGAGACGGCTCGTTGCGATCAGCCGCATGCATTGCACGGCCCAACATGAACCCCCAACACGATCGATTGCCGTACAGGAAACCATGAAGGGTATCCGCCGAGTCCTAGGCTCAGCCCAAACGCGCAAGCAACCAGTCGTGACGCACATATTACGTCAACTCCTAGATACACTGCCGCACAATCTCTTCGGGACGCGCGACCGGGCGTTGCTCCTGCTTGGCTTTGCAGCGGCGCTTCGGCGGTCTGAGATCGTTGCGCTCGACGTCCGCGACCTCGCGTTTACGCCGCGCGGAATTGTGCTCACCATGCGGCGCTCAAAGACCGACCAGGAAGGCGTGGGCCGCACGATTGGAATTCCGTATGGGAAGCGCAACGATACCTGCCCGGTGCTAGCAGTTCAGGCATGGCTACACGATGCGACGATAAAGGATGGCCCACTCTTTCGCCGCCTTTCGAAGACCGCCCGGGTCTTGCCCTACCGTTTGAACGACAAGACGGTAGCAACGATTGTCAAGCGTTCGGCGGCGGCGGCGGGGTATGATGCAGAGCAGTTCGGCGGTCACAGCTTGCGCGCTGGATTGGCAACGCAAGCAGCCATGAGCGGAGCGAGTGAGCGTGCCATCATGAAACAGACTGGGCATCGTTCTCTAGAGGTGGTACGCCGTTACATTCGGGATGGCGACTTGTTTCGGGAGAACGCGGCCAATTTTATCGATCTCTAGGATGTTGGAGGCGAGAGTATCTTTAAGTTGGTGGGCAGTCAGAGCATTTTCACAGACACGTATCAGGATCGTTGGAGGCTCGTAGAAATTGCCATTTGCCAAGCGCACAAGCTATGATCTCAGCGGCTCATCGCAATAATGACCGATCCGCCGCGGGAGTTGACCTTCAACACACAGCATGCTAGGTTTTAATAGAATAAAGATTATCGGTAATGAAGCTGTCACTCAGCAAACCTGTGAAGTGCACCGTCCCCCGTATTCCTACCATTGTCCTGGCTACCATTCATATCCGCAGCCTCGTAGCGGCTTCCACGCTCATCCCGTCACGTCGTATACTCCTTGAGCACAGCTAGAATGGGCTGTGTCGAAGCAGCATGAAGGAGGTACATGGTGTTTGGGATCGTGAAGCGAGTCCAGGCGTGTGTCAAACGCAGGCTGCACGTCGCCTACACCATCATCTCGCGTTTGACCACGCCGAACGCTCACAGCCCTGTGCTCAGCACCGTCACTGACCTCGCTCGGAGTACACCGCACCTGATCGCTGCAAACCTGCTGCTCCATCAGCAGCTCATCGTGCTCAACCGCTCGGTCAAACGGCCGCGCTTCACGCCCACCGATCGAGGCCTCTTCGTCCTGCTCGCCAGCCGACTCCAGAGGCTGGGCAGCGTGCGGCACGAATGTCGCATCACATCCTGATCGTGGGCGAAGCGCACCTACGACGCGTCCTGAACGAGCACGTGACGTACTTCAATGGTACACGGCCGCACCACGGGATCGGCCAATCTGTGCCACAGCGTACACTGAGTTCAGTTTCGTCAGAAGACGGGAGCGTCGAAGTCATCGCCTTGCCGGTTCTCGGCGATCTGCATCACGACTATCGTAGGGCAGCTTGATCGAGGCTGAAGGAGGTGCACCGCGGACGGATGACGAATGTAGCCATCACAAGGGGTGCACGGGAGTCAGTACGCGTACAGACTCCCGTGCACCCCTCGAATGGGGCAGAAAAAGGAGAGATAACTCATGCCAGAGCGAAAACGTTATGCGGTAGTTGGCTTGGGCTCACGTTCCCGGATGTTTACCACCGCGATTCTGAAGGAGTATGCCGAGCGTGCCGAGCTGGCTGCCTTCTGCGATATCAACCAGACTCGCATGGATTACTACAACCAGTATTACGCCGAAACCCTCAACGCGCGGCCGGTTCCGACCTACAAATCGGATGGCTTTGAGCAAATGCTCGAAGAGAATCGAGTCGACACGGTCGTCGTCACCTCCATTGATCGAACGCATCATCGCTACATCATTCGGGCCATGGAATTAGGCCGCGATGTCATCAGCGAAAAACCAATGACCATCGACGCGCCTCGCTGCCAGGCCATTCTTGATACCGTCAAGGCGACGGGACGCAAGCTTACCGTCACATTTAACTACCGTTACGCGCCCCGCAACTCAAAAGTGAAGGAGCTGCTACAAGCAGGCGCCATCGGCAAGGTGCTGTCGGTGCATTTTGAATGGCTGCTGGATACGGTTCATGGCGCCGACTACTTCCGTCGCTGGCACCGCGATAAGCACAATTCGGGCGGCTTGATGGGCCACAAAGCGACTCACCATTTCGATCTTGTCAACTGGTGGTTGGATACGCAGCCTGAAACGGTCTTCGGGATGGGTGATCTCCTCTTCTACGGTCGAGAGAACGCGGAAGAGCGCGGCGTCACCAATCTGTACGACCGGGCACATGGGCGCGAAGCCGCGGCGTCTGATCCGTTTGCCATTAACTTGGCCGAGAACGAGGCCCTACGCCGCATGTACCTGGAAGCGGAGCACGAAGATGGCTACATTCGCGACCAGAGCGTCTTTGGCCACAACATATCGATCGAGGATGATATGGCGGTTCTGGTGCGGTACAAGAATCGTGCGCAGATGAGCTACCACCTGACTACGTACTCGCCCTGGGAGGGCTACCGCGTAGCCTTCAACGGAACACAAGGACGTCTCGAATATGAAGTGCACGAGAACTCCTACGTCAGCGGCTCCAAAGACGACACCAATCTTCCAGAGATGCGTGATGCCAAGGAGGTAGTGGTTGACGAGCCGGCGAGCATCTTGATTCGACCCCTGTGGGGCAAGCCGCTGCGGGTGGAGATCGAAGGTGGCAGTGAGGGCGGCCATGGTGGCGGTGATCGACGCATGCTGGACGACATTTTCGTTGGTGGTAAACAGGACCCACTTGGCCGAGCCGCCGATCACGTTGCCGGCGCAATGTCGATCATGACTGGCATTGCTGCCAATAAATCATTTGACACGGGCTTGCCGGTACACGTGCCGAGTCTCGTCAAGTTTTAGCATAGTTGCGAAGCCTCGTCCGCCCAATCATTAGCGGCAGTCGGCAGTCCCATGGAGGCAAACACCATCGGCTTCAAGTTGATGCACCATTACGCAGCCCCGGCGAGCCCACGCGCAGGACTGATCGTGCTACGCGTGGGCTCTCGCATACGTGAGTTTAGGGAGTGCACTCAGTTAAGCTCGAGTGCGGGTGGTACACTGCACGATTCTCGTAAAAGGCGGCGGTGTCGGCGGGCACGGGATGCCAACTGCGCCGGGCAGACCGTGCTTTTCGGTGTGCCGCGGCGTATCAATATTCTGCGCGGCAGTCCTGCCGATAGGCGTGCCAGTCACCAACATAGCTCTAGTGAAGCACGGGAGGACCACCAGATGCAGGAGCACGTACAGTCACAGAGAGAGCTAGCCTTGCCCACAATTTCCCGGGAGTGCCGACCATGGACGCGCTGGTGGTGGATGGGAAGCGCCGTCGATGAAGCAGAAATTACGCGCCACTTACAGCTCTTCCACGAGGTTGGCATCGGCGGCGTGGAGATCAGCCCTGTTTACGGGGTCATGGGTGCAGAAGACTGCTTCATTCCCTTCCTTACGCCAAGATGGCTCCAGCTACTGCGCCACACGATCCGTGAAGCGCGCCGCCTCGACATGGGCGTTGACCTCATCACTGGCACGGGTTGGCCTTTAGGCGGGCCATGGGTTGGCACCGACGATGCAGCCACCAAAATGGTCATCGAGTCCTACGCCCTCACTGACGGCAGCCCTTTGTCGGAGCCGATCATCTGCAACGCTGCGCCTCAGGCAGCCCTCAATGCATTGATGGCGTACTCCGAAGATGGACAGATTCTTGACGTGAGCCAGCATACGGATGCACAGAACCGACTTACCTGGGCTGCCCAAGCGGGCCAGTGGCAGGTGTATGCCCTCTTTCAGATGCCAATCGGCCAACAGGTAAAACGGGCGGCTCCCGGCGCTGAAGGTAACGTCGTCGATCACTTTTCCGCTGACGCAATTGCCCGCTACCTCGGTCACTTTGATCAAGCCTTGGCTACTCTCGCAGGCGACGAACGGCTGCGCTGTGTTTTCAATGATTCCTATGAAGTGTATGAGGCAAACTGGACGAACACCCTTGTACCACAGTTTCAGCAGCAGCGTGGCTACGATGTACGCCACTACCTGCCGGCACTCTACGGCAACGATGAACCGGACATCGTCAGTAGAGTACGCTCCGATTATCGTTTGACCGTCGCGGACTTGCTCCTGGAAGCGTTTGTCCAGCCATGGACCGAGTGGGCGCACCGCAATGGGGCGCTATCACGCAACCAGGCGCATGGATCGCCGGGGAACCTCCTTGATCTGTATGCGGCGGCCGATATTCCCGAGACCGAAACCTTTGGTCCAGACTGGATCAGCATAGCCGGTCTTGCGTCGATGCCAGGCACCCCACCGGAACAAGGTGGGCGGGCAGACGTTCTCGTCGGCAAACTAGCCTCGTCCGCCGCGCATGTTGCTGGCAAACAGCTCTGCTCCAGCGAATCGTTCACCTGGCTCGACGAGCATGGCAAAGTACCGCTTGCCCATATGAAAGCCGAAGTGGATGTGCTGTTCGTCATGGGGATCAACCATGTATTCTTCCATGGCACACCGTTTTCCCCCGCAGCAGCCGAGTGGCCAGGCTGGCTGTTTTATGCATCGACACATGTGGGGCCCACCAATCCATGGTGGCAGGATCTGCAAGCGCTCAATGGCTATATCAGCCGGTGCCAGTCCTTCCTCCAGGCGGGAGAACCTGATAACGATATCCTGCTGTATCTGCCAATCTTCGACCTCTGGTCTTCGGAACAGGGTGCCGAACATCTGCTCCACTTCTTGACCGTGCATTCCGAGCACTGGCTCGATGAAAATCTGTCGGGCTTTGCAGCGACTGCGCGCCAGCTATGGGATCGGGGCTATAGCTTTGACTTCGTGTCGGATCGGTTGTTAGCCCACACAATTCAAGTTGCGGAACAGCAGCTTCACTCACATGGAGGCAGCTACAAAGCGCTGGCAATTGCCGGTTGTCGGCTCATCTCACCTGAAACACTTGAACGGATCCTGGATCTCGTACGGGCGGGAGCTACGGTGCTCGTCGTCGGCGAACTGCCACAAGATGTGCCTGGACTGGGCAATCTGCCCGAACAGCGAGAACGCCTCCGCGCCGCACGATCAACGCTTGAGCCGCGTAGTGAGATACAGCCCGGAATCATCGAGTCCCGCTTAGGCAAAGGCCGGTTACTCGTCGGGCAAGACATCGAGGTGATGCTCCAAATGGCGGGTATCCAGCGGGAAAGCGTCGTGGACACAGGCGTTGAGCTCATCCGGCGTCGTGATGAAATGGGCTACCTGTACTTCCTGGCGAATATGGGGCAAGAGCGTGTGGATCAATGGGTAGACTTGCCCGTCCAAGCGGAAGCAGTGGCTCTGTTTGATCCGGTTGATCAGCGCCGTGGCCTTGCCCATACCCGAGCGAGCAACGACGGTGCTACGGAAGTCTACCTCCAGCTCGACCCAGGCGCATCCATCCTACTCCGGACCAGCTTTCGCGCTGTAGAAGGTGAGCAGTGGTCGTATCTATCACCCGCAGGCGAACCCCACGTAATCGAGGGGAACTGGCGGGTAGAGTTCATCGCGGGTGGCCCCACGCTGCCCGGTCCAACGCTGGTGGACCACTTGACGAGTTGGACGGAGTGGGACGTCGGTAGCGAAGCGCTGCGCGCGTTTTCGGGCACAGCCCGCTACACAATCACGTTCACGACTCCGCCAAGCAAGACTGCTGCTTGGGCGCTCGACCTTGGTGCTGTTTGTCATAGTGCTCGGATCAAGCTCAACGGGCAAAACCTCGGTACGCTGTATACACGTCCCTGGCGCATCGTCCTCCCACAAGGTCTGCTGGAAGGTGCGAATCACCTGGAACTCGAGGTGACCAATCTCATGGCCAATCGCCTCGCAGACCTGGACCGCAATGGCCAGCCATGGCGGAGGTTCTTTTTCGTCAATATCGAGTACCAAGAGTTTGATGCCTCCAGCTGGGAGCCTTTGCCGTCTGGCCTACTCGGCCCCGTACGACTTATACCATTACGTCAACCTGGTAGTTTCTCGTAGTCTGATGCCCGCTTGTCAAGACTCGCTAGCCGCTATTCCAACCAGTCTGCGCTAGAAGGCCACAAAGGCACAATACGCAACGGACACGGTGAATCGGGCACCACAACGAGGCGAGCAGGAACACGGTCAACTCCATTCGCCACCATACGGGTTGCCGACTTCTGGCAGGATCTGATCGCACGCGATCTGGTGAAGGTTGAGACAGACTTCAACCCCGCCTGGTATCATACCAATTCGCGTTCTAAGTTATACTACTACCAGGGACT
>JADDQE010000192.1 GCA_016781525.1 bacterium
TGCTCCCGTAACATCAGCACGTTGTATTCTGATGACGTGTCGCCTACGAGCTGAGGCGAAGCTGTCGAGTAGTCGGCACAAAACGCCGCTGCCGAATGATCGATCCATGATCATCCGGCAGCGGTAGATGTAGAATTCCTTGCACTAGTCGTGCTAGAGGCCGCGGACGGTTGTCTCGTCGCGCACCGCCTCAACCCCCGGTACATCGCTCACCACCGCGACGATATTGTCGGTATCGTCCAGGTCGTCCACGGTACCACGCAGGGTGACCGTGCCATGAACGGTTGCGATATGCAGGCGGTCGGCCAGATGGGTTGTGGTGCTGTCGTTGAGCAGCGCGCGGCGGACGCGTGCTACCATATCATCTTCGGCCGTGCGCGCCGTATCGAAGCCCCCGTAGCTGTCGTCGGCCTGGTCCGCGTCCAGGCCAAAGCCTGAGGCGACTTGAATACTCTCGGGATCGTCAGGATCGATCACGATCGGCGGGTCGATCGGCGGGACGTACGTAAGCCCTTCTTCGACAGCAACCATGGCGTCGTCGGTCTCACCTTCGCGCAGCTCGAGCGATTCGAGCAGCGCCAGCGACTCCGTGGGCTCGCGCCGCTCTTGCAGGACGTCGGTTTCACCCTGGTAGACGTCGGTCATGGTAATGTCCTGCGTCTGCTCAACATCCTCGTCGTCGAAATAGGCGGTCGCATCCGCGTGCGTTCCCGCCAGTTGCTCCAAGAACTCCGTGCTATCACCCGCGTCCTGATCCGGCGTCGGGTCCGCGCGCGGCTCGAACGACGTATTGTGCTGCTGTGTATGTCCGGTTGGAATTGGACTATCAAGATCGCTCATACAACCTCCGGTATCGTAATTAGGCATCAGGTATCAGGTATCAGGCGTCAGGGAACGGCTATCAACTATCAGGCTTCGGTTCTCGTCCCTCGCCCCCCGTCCCTCGCCCCTCATCCCCGATCCCTCGTCCCTCATCCCTCGCCCCCATTCCCAGCTCCTCGTCCCGAGGTTCCGGTCCCACCACCACGTTCACTGCCCTCGGTATGATCTCAAAGGTCGACGGCTCGTTGCCCACCAGCTCGCCGTCGGCGTTGAACCACATCTTCGGCTGCGAGTCGAGGCGTAGCTTTCTGGCTCGTCGAAACAGGATCCGCTCGTCATCCAGATGCTGTCCTAGCAAGATCTTTGGCACGAGCAGCGCAAGCTGCGGCAGTGAGCCGACTGGAACAATCAGCACGTCGAAGAGCCCGTCGCACAGGTCTGCTTCGGGTGCAATTGGAATGCCACCGGCGACGAAGCGTGCGTTTGCGATCACGATGTTGTACGTGTCGACCTCACGCTGTTCCTCATCGTCAAAGGTGAGATAGGTATGGTAGTCGGTGAGGTCGGGGAGCGCCATCGCGGCCGAGCGGAGATAGGCAAGCGGACCCCAGCTGCGCTTCATCTCAGCCGTGAGCCTTTCGTCGACCAGACCGCTGAAACCACCGGCCGAGACGTTGATGAAGTACCGCTGCGTATCACTGGTGACCCGTACAACGTCGAGGGCTTGTGTCTCGCCTGCCCCGAGTAGCTCGACTGCAACCTCGAGATCGTTCGGAACGTTGATCGAGCGGACAAAATCGTTGCCGGTGCCGAGGGGAATTATCCCCAGTCGCGCTCGACCAAAATCTTCTGCGAGCCCGTTCACCACCTCGTTGATTGTTCCATCACCGCCCGCCGCGACGACGAAGTCACAACCGCGGGCAACAGCCTCGCGTGCGAGTCGCTGGGCATCTCCTGGGTTCTCCGTGAGGTAAAAGTCGACTGGGCCGAGGCGCCGCAGTCCGTGCTTGACTACGCCGGCATCTCGGGCCGTGCCCGCCTGGGGGTTCAATATGCAGCATGTACCCATGTGCTAAAAGAAGCGTCCACGTCGCCGACGGCGACCACCGCTGCGTAATGCTTTAATTAATCCGACCAGTACGATCGAACCGACCACGGCCCAAAGCATATCGAAGTTATAGGTCGTTGTTGGCAGTAACAGCGAGACCGGGGCGATTTGCGGCAAGCCAAGTAGGTTCGCGAGATAGCTACCGAGGTACGCGCCGATGATGCCGACAATAATTGACACCACAAACCCGCCCGGGCTAAAACCCACGATGAACTCGGCGATCACACCACAAATGCCCGCGATAACCAGCAGGATCAAAAGCTCGATCAACCCCATCAGTGCCTCCGTGTACGTGGAGCGTAGGTGCTCGGCTCAATTTCGTCGGCCTCGAGAATACTTGGTTCGGATCGGGAGGGCGGCGATCCGAGGTTCAACATGCGCGCGGCAAACCACGCAAGCGTCAGGGTTGGGACAGGCTGTGTAAAGGGCACGAGCGCCTCGACCGTCGCGACGTTGCGCAGCGCGTGGAGCTTGAAACGGCTCAGAATCATCCACACAATCGGCGTGGCGAAAACGTCTAGCCCCATGTCTAGCAGATCCAGGCCGACGACCAGACCAAGCGGCACCGCTCGTACCGTTGTAAAGAAATCGGCATCTGGCGGCACCTTGATTCCTCGAAGCTTACGCCAAATCAGGGCAAGCACCAGTGCCCCAAGCAATACGCCGATGATCAGCAAGCTGAGCAGTACTTGGCCGAATGTTCGTAGTCCGTCATCCATGGGGTTGTCTCCGGTTCACGCCCTCCAAACTTGCGCCCGCTCCTGCTTAGTGCAGCTTGTGTCCCGTGGCCCTGCGCTCGCTCCACCATAACCATGCCCCCGAGCTATATGCTATCAGCAGCATAGCGACAAGGGTCGCGAGTTCAAGGCGTGCTCCGAAGCGTGGCTGTCCAGCCCATTGGTCCAGCATCCCCAGCGGAGCCGTGACTGGTGCGGTTAGGGCAAGGAGCAGCGCGATCCAGGGATTATCTGGTCGAGCGGCAAAGAGGAGCGCTACCAGCCGTAGCAGCAGCAGCCCCTCGATCAATCCAACGAGTGCTGCCCCGACATACTTTCGCTGCATTGCTATACCAAAAGCTATGCCATGCCCAACTGAGGGGCTGGGGACTAGCGATTGTGGGTAAGCATTCCACTCATCCCTAGTCCCTAGTCTCTAGCCG
The DNA here is from genome assembly GCA_016781525.1 of bacterium. GTDB lineage: Bacteria > Chloroflexota > Chloroflexia > Chloroflexales > Kallotenuaceae > LB3-1. The sequence continues at coordinate 3,090 of JADDQE010000192.1, forward strand.
CTAGCGCAGTGTGGAAGGAAGAATCTTGAGCTGGTTCCGGTATTTGGCGACGGTACGGCGCGCGACGTCAAAGCCGCGCTGACGCAACATTTCGACGAGCTCCTGATCCGTCAAGGGCCGAGCTTCCTTCGTGACGAGCTCCAGCAGTACATCCTTGATGCTCAGCGAGGCAGTAAAGAAGTGGCTGAACGGAATAACCTCATGCGACGGAATTTGAACATGCTTGTTGGCCGTCGCGCGGCTCACCGTCGATTCGTGGACGCCGATCGCGGACGCGACTTCGGCGCGGGTTAGTGGCTCCAGATACCGTACGCCGTGTCGCAGGAATGGCTCCTGTCGCTCGATCAGATAGGTCGCGATGCGACGAATCGTTTCCCGCCGCTGGCGGAGATTGGTCAGGAAGAGCTGGGCTCGTCCGACAAACTGCGTCAGGTGATCCTTTTCCTCTGAAGTGACGCTGGCTTCATTTCCGCGGATCGCCTGCCGTGCCAGCTCTTGGTAGAGCGGGTTGAGCCGGAGGAAGTAGCGCTGGCTCTCGACCACCTCGGCCACCAGCCGGCCTTCCTCCTCCCGGATGATGACGTCGGGTGTGAGGTACGCGGTTTGGGTTGGGCTAACCGTCCCATCGGCGTTGCCGCGCTCAAGCGGATATGGGCGGAGGTACTGGCGAATGAAATCACGGGCCGCGACGACCTCGTCGTAGCTGATGCCGAGCGCCTGAGCGATGGCCCCGTAGCGGTGCTCGCCGAGGTCAAGCCAGTGGTTGCGAATGATTTGCTCGATGTGCGGCTGCGTAATGCCCTCCTGCTCTAGCCGGCGGAGCTGGAGCAGCAGACATTCGGGCACGTTGCGAGCTCCCACGCCTACGGGCCCGACCTCCTGCAGCTTGTGCAGGACGCGTTCCGCACGCTCGACGTCGATCCCGATATTCGCTGCGAGGTCGTCCAGGGAGCCCTCGAGATAGCCCTGATCGTCCAAGCTGCCGATGAGATACTCGGCGATGAAATGGTCCTCGTGGGGCAGGCTAGCCCGCAGATCGCGGACAAGCGACTCGCCAAGCGACGGCGGTGCCGCGACCAGCATCAGCGGATCGAACTCGTCATCTTCAACCGGCCCCGTGTAATCGTCGCGATCGGCCTCGATTGTACGCATGTCTTCTTGCAAACAGTGCATACAGGTGGCGCCGGTGAAGGGCCGGCCGCAGCGCTGGCAGAGCTCTTCCTGGGGCTCGGTTAGCTCCAGTGCGGGATTTTCTTCCAGCTCCTGTTGAATCATCTGTTGCAGCTCAAGCGTCGAGAGGATCAGCATGTTGTTCAGCGCGATGAGCGCCGGTGATGCCTTCATCTGCATCTGCGGGGCCATCTGCATCCCCATCGACATATCCATCATTGGTTGGTCACTCCTCATACGTTGCGTTTCCAGCATCTAGCTTTGGGGCACTACGTTCCATTATAGCAGCAATAGAATTCGCATCAGCAGCCGTGGTTACCTTGCTTTATGCACAACTAGTGCCAAGCCTTAGCGTACAGCACGGGAGGGTGGCCAAAGGTCGGCGCGTAGCAGGGGTATTTCGCGGTTTGAGTGAACCAACTATGCTACACTGGGGTGAGATAACCAGTGATGAAGGAGAGCTTTGTGCAGGCAGCGTCACCTAAGGCCGTGATCGGAGACGTTCAACAGTTTGGCGCGCAGGTTCAGGCGCAGATTGGGCGGGTGATCGTCGGGAAAGCCGAGGTCGTCGAGCTGCTGCTCGTGGGCCTGCTCTGCGAAGGCCACGTGCTGCTGGAAGATGTGCCCGGCACTGGCAAGACAACGCTGGCACGTGCGCTTGCCTCCAGTCTCGCTTGCGAGTTCCGGCGGATCCAGTTCACGCCTGACCTGCTGCCAACGGATGTGACTGGCCTGTCGTATTTCAACCAGAAGCTCGCCGATTTTGTCTTTCGAGCGGGGCCGATTTTTGCGCAGATTGTGCTGGCCGACGAGATTAATCGAGCCACGCCCCGTACACAGTCGGCCCTGCTGGAAGCCATGCAGGAGCGCACCGTGACGATCGACGGCGAGACCCGTGATCTGCCGCGCCCCTTCCTCGTGGTTGCCACTCAAAACCCGGTCGAGCTTGAGGGTACCTTCCCGCTGCCCGAGGCACAGCTCGATCGTTTCCTGCTCAAGCTAGATATGGGCTATCCGTCGGCCGCCGAAGAAGATGCGATCCTGCTACGCCACGGCAACGCCGAGCCATTGGCGGACGTGCAGCGTGTCGTGCAAGCGGCCGATATCCGCACGCTTGCCAATGCAGTGTCGCGGGTTACGGTTGGGGACCTCGTCCGCCAGTATCTTGTAGCCATCGTCCGAGCAACGCGCGCCTCGGACGAGCTTGAGCTCGGGGCCAGCCCCCGGGGCTCGCTCGCGCTGTATCGAACGTGCCAGGCCTATGCGGCGCTCAACGGTCGCGATTTTGTGCTGCCTGACGACGTGAAGCGCTTAGTGGTGCCAACCCTGGGGCACCGGCTTGTGCTGCAGCCCGAGGCTCGGCTACGCGGTCGTTCGCCTGCAAAGATTGTGCAGAGTATTGTCGACCGGGTGCCTGTGCCTGTGGAGTGAGCGCTTGTTGGTGGCGAGCCACCGCGATTTCACGGTGCGCCTGACGCTTCTCCCCTTAGCCTCTCGACCAAGGCATACTCGCCTTTGGTTGCAAAACCTATCCGGTCATAGGAACAGGTGCTGGCTCTGTCTAGTGGCCGTGTTGCCGTGCTTCGCTTGCCCTTATGCTGGTGTTACGCCATCAAGCTTCGCCTACCACATGCGGCTTGGTCTGGGTCTGGAGCGACTGGGAGGGAGCACTATGCATAGCACGTACGATATAGAGATTATGGGCGCGGCACGGCAGACGGCTCTCCTCGAGGAAGCTCAGCGGGAACACGTGACGCGGCTAGCCAGCGGAGAGCGCACCCGCAATCCTCGGTTGCTGCGGACGGTTAAAGCGTATCTCCGACAGCTCTTGGTTCCGCGGCCCAAGATCACAATCCACAACGGACGGAAGCGGGTTGCGTAGCTGGACATACGCCTTAGAGATTTGCTCGCGCGGAGAATAGCACTCACCTGGAAACAACGGTCACTTGGGCTTAGGCCTTAAGTGGTCGTAGTTTACGTAATGCGTCGACAACCTGCTGGCTGGCGTGCGACGAAAGGCGCATTCCCCTGCGCGTGACCAAGCCCGCTACCTCGGCCGCCCGAACGATCGGTACTGTCGGCTCTTCGATGCTGAGCTCGACGCGGGGATGGGTGAAAACAACCAGTGGTTGGACCGGCTCCGCCATCCCCCGGTGCCACAGATATCGCTCGAGGGAATCTGCGGCGCGACGTGCTTGCTGCGACGGATTGCCGATGTGTCCTTCCCGAGGGACTCCGCCGACGCCAAGCCGAGCGTAACCCCACGCGTCGCCCACACACTGGACCATTCCCCCGTGATGCTTTGCCTCGATCGCCCAGATACCGCTTGGCCCAACCAAGACATGATCGATATCTGCCCGCGACCCGGGCACCGGTACGCCGTTAAGGAGCGTGAAGCTATCCGGTAGGGTCGCCAGTATCTGTGGCAAAACCGCCTCACCGGCCGCCCCCGCCCGCTTGATCGCCACTTCACGCTCATTTGGCCCGGCGATCGCCATCACGCCGAGCAGTAACAGCCCCAACAAACCGAGAGCGGCGAGGACGATGGCCAGCTCGGTTCGACCTGTCGCCAAGCCATAGATCACGGCAAGGGCAGTCAGCGCGAGAAGCGGGATGGTGACAGGGCGTAACAGGCGTCGCCGACGCATGGAGCCGGCTTCCAGCGCCGCTACTTGGTCGGCGACGTGACTGGTGATGGTGTAGACTTTCATAGGCGTCAGGGGCTAGGGGCGAGGGGCTAGGGCAAGCAGCGAGGGGCTAGGAGGTACGGCATAGCAGCTACAGCCTCTCATCCCTCGTCGCTCATCCCTCGCCTCTCATCCCTCGCCTCTCATCCCTCATCCCTCATCCCTCATCCCTCATCCCTCATCCCTCATCCCTCGACCCTCATTCCTCATCCCTCGTCCCTCGTCCCTCATCACTCGTCCCTCGTCCCTCATCCCTCGTCCCTCGTACTACCGAAGGCGCTCGCGCAGATACATTTCCAGCTCGGCGATTGGCACGCGTTCCTGACCCATCGTATTGCGATCACGGACTGTTACTGTATTAGCCAGTGCCCCATCCTTGCCCTCGCCGAGGGTGTCAAAGTCGACGGTGATGCAGAAGGGCGTCCCAATCTCATCCTGCCGGCGATAAAGCTTGCCGATCGCGGCCGTATCATCGTAGACGGTGCGCATGTTCCCGGAGCTTTGAAGCTGACGCCGAATTTGCTTAGCCGTGGCCACAATCTGCTCGTTGTTTTTCTTGAGCGGCAGTACCGCGACCTTGATCGGCGCAAGGGCGGGCTTGAGCTTCAGCACTGTGCGGTAAAACTCGTCTGCCACCGGGTCGGCCTGCCCACGCAGCTTCTTGGCCACCTCGATGCTCTCCGCGCCGGGCAAGCCGAGAAGTGCCGAGATGCCCGCCAGGTTGTGCTCAATGTCGCTCCCGATGCGCTCACCAGCTTCGGCAATTGCGTCCTTTTGGGCCGCCGTTAGCTTCTCGTTGCGCCCTACAGACTTAAGGAAGGCTCCGAGCGCCTCTTCGACCGGCTTCAGTCGTTCGGCTGGCACGGCCTTGACCTGCTCCTCAGTGTAGTCCTCGGTTAATACCGCTAAGCAGCCACGGTCGACGCCGGCTGCGGGCTCGATCACAAATGGCACGATATGCTGCTTCAACTCTTGGTCGAAGTAGGTCAGCCGCTCAGTGCTGTGCAGATTTTGCTTGACGCGCGCCGACAGATTGAGCTTGTCTTGGTCCTTGCTATGCGAGCCAAGGTCGAAGTCAGTGCGGTTGGCAATGCCTTCGAGCTCCTCCATCCCGTGCGGGAAGCGGTACAAGATATCGACCGTGGCCTTGGAGTAGTGCGATAAGTCTTCCTGCTTGTGCCAGTAGAGCTCCATGTTTGCCGGATTGAGGCCGAGATTCTGCCACCAGCGCTGCCGGTCTTCGATCCAGCGCTGATGATACGCTTCATCTTCGCCTGGCCTGACGAAGTACTCAATCTCCATCTGCTCAAGCTCGCGCACGCGAAAGATGAAGTTGCGCGGCGTAATCTCGTTGCGGAATGACTTGCCCATCTGCGCGATGCCGAACGGCAGCTTACGGCTGGTGGAGTCGAGCACGTTCTTGAAGTTAACAAAGATGCCCTGAGCCGTCTCGGGGCGCAGATAGGCAAAGGACTCCGGATCCGGCACCGGACCAACCTGGGTTTTGAACATCAAGTTAAATGGCCGAGGTTCCGTCAGGTCGCTCGAGCCGCAGTTAGGACAAGTCTTGCCGATCTGGTCGGCCCGCCAGCGCATATTGCACTTGCGACAGTCGACCATCGGATCGACAAAGGTCTCCTCGTGGCCCGAGTAACGCCACACGAGCTTGTTCATGATGATCGCTGCGTCAATGCCTTCCATGTCGTCGCGCTCCCACACGTTGGCGCGCCACCAGGCCATTTTCAGGTTGTTCTTGAGCTCAACCCCAAGTGGGCCGTAGTCGTATGTGCCCTGCATTCCCCCGTAGATCGACGAGCCCGGGAAGATGAAGCCACGACGTTTACATAGTGATACGATCTGATCCATCGTTTGAGCTGGCATACAAGCCTCCTTTGGTCGGCGCCCAGAGAATCAAATGCCCCAGGCAGCCGTTGGGGCGTAGCAACTACGCCCCAACGGCTGCCTGGGGACGATGTACGGGCACCCGCCCACATCACCGCGGTTCCACCCCAGTTGCGCCGGGCCCACAGCCATTAGGGCCGTCCCGAACGCCTCTCAGTCAAACGATCGGCTCCGCAGCGCCATTCCTCGTCGTCGCGTCGCCGGCTTACACCACCCGCCGACTCTCTGAACACGCAGTGACGAATACTCCTCTGCTTCATCGCCGTAGGCGCAGGATAGCATAGCCCGCGCCGTGAATCAACCCACGTCCGACACTAACTCTCGACTTCGGCGAGCGCCTTCTGTCGCTTTACGCTCTTGGCCTCAGCCTGATTTACCTGCTGGTAGATCTGAGTGGTTGAGATTGACGCGTGACCGAGCAGCTGCTGGACGGACCGAAGATCTGCGCCGTTCGCCAACATATGTGTGGCAAAAGAGTGGCGGAGCGTATGCGGGGTCAGCTCGTGCACACCCAGCTGGCTGGCGTAGCGCTTCAAGATCAGCCAAAAGCCCTGACGTGTGAGGCGCTTACCTCGATGGTTGAGAAAGAGCGCAGTGTCAACCGTGCGGCTGCCGCGGGCCAGCTGCGGGCGCGCGATGTCGAGATATTCCTCGAGCGCTGTCACCGTCGAGCTTGTGATCGGCAGCTGGCGCTCTTTGTTGCGTCCGTTACATCGCACGCACTCAGCCTCGAGATTGACATCATTCAGGTCGAGGGCGACGAGCTCCGAGACGCGCACGCCGGTGGCGTAGAGCAGCTCCAGCATCGCTTTATCGCGGAAAGCCTCCGGGCCGGATGAGCGCAACGGTAGCTCGAGAAGCTCATCCACCTGGACAACGGTTATGGCCACCGGTGGCGTTCGATCGACACGAGGCGAGTCGAGGTCCGCCGTTGGATCAGCGTTGATGATGTTGTTTCGGACGAGAAAGTCACAAAATGACTTTACCGCGGCAGTGCGACGCGCTAGTGTCGAAGTTGCGTAACGGCGTTCCTTGAGAAAGAGCAAAAATGCCAGAACATCGTCGCGGTTGAGATTATGCCAGTCGCTATTGCCACGCTCCTGAACGAATTCGCTAAACTGCTCAAGGTCGGTACGGTAGGCTGACGTTGTGTTGGATGAAAGCTTGCGTTCGCTAGCAAGATGTGCCAGAAACTGGTCAAGCTGGTCGCGCATAGAGGGCGGCTCCAAATCGGATTCGAATAGTTGCGAGGTAGGATGGTAGCGCAATCTGCGGCTTATGTCAAACCTGAGGCGACCATTTGTTCGAGGTCGAGCATTATCGCCGGTAACGCTAGGCGTTTCGGACGGGAAGGCTATCGCCAACGGGGTGGTAAACGCGGTTATGTTCTACTTGACGGCTCGATCGCCTGAGGAACGGTAAGTACCTATTGCTTGGTCTTTGGCATTCTCGTGTACAATTGTTCCAAATCTGCAACAATCGCAGTCCGCGTTTCGGGTTTCGTCTTCGGAAGCCTCATACTTGAACCATATGAAAGATACGATTGGTATGTTCGTTTGAGGCTTGCTTGCGGTAGGTAGTGCTCCGGCTCGAACTGGCCCGATCAATCGAGGAGCTGCGCGTTGCTCCGACGAAAAAGCGGCTCGGCTCCCTCATTCGTGACGCGTGGTTGGGGAGCCATGGCGACGGCTAGATGCTGATCCGAGTGCACTGCCCGAAACGTGGGTCGGTGCCGAGGCGCCATCGTGCTGCTGGCACTCCAGTTGCTCGGCCCGGGCCGTGGACTCGACCAAGTTTTATTCTATGACAGCACCATTGATTGCCATCATTGACGACGATCGAATCATGAGCGAGGTCATGCAGCATGTGCTCGTAGGCGCAGGCTACCGTACCCATGTGCATCATTATGGCGCTGATGCTTTCGAGCTCGTCAAGTGGCTACGTCCCGACCTGGTTATTCTTGATTTATGGCTGGAGCAGCCGGAGCTCGGCGAGCTGGTTCTGCTCTTCTTGGCCCAAGACCCCCTAACGCAGCGTATTCCGGTTATTATTTGCTCAGCCGATCTTGGTCTGCTGCGTGCGCCGCCGGAGCGCTTCCAAGAGCGTGGCTATGTTCTCGTGCCCAAGCCATTTGAGCCGGCACAGCTGCTTGGGGCAATCCGCAAGAAGCTGACGCCGAGCTAGCTAGATCGCGCAGCCGCTAGCTACAGCTCAGCGGTACGGCGGCTGTAGGAGACAAGCTCGCGACCGGCATGCTCTCTTACCGGCTGGCCGCGACCGTCGTCCTTACCCAAGCGCCGTCTTACGTGCGTGCTCGTGTACAATAACCGGGAAGCGTCCAAGTCGCCGTTGCGTTTCAATGCGCCGAAGCACTAAATCTGAGACCTTAAGCCTATGCACAAAGATAAATTGGGCACTGTTGTCGCCGGATCGCTCGCCGAAGGCTTGACGGTCCGTCTAGACCCCGCCTGCTCGATCGAGGAGCTACGGGTTGGCCAGTTCGTGGTAATCCAGGGCGAGCAACACCAATTTTTCTCGATGATTGGTGATGTCAAGCTTGACGCCGCCAACCGCGATGTTCTAGCCGATCCCCCGCCCGACGATGATGACTTTCTGCGGCGAGTGCTTGGTGGTACCACGACCTATGGCAGCTTCAACGTCGCGCCGATGTTGATGGTCGACGCGCTCGAAGGTCTCCGCCCGGTTCGGACGGTGCCGCGCCATTTCGCTCCAGTGTACAGTGCCGACGAGGCCAGCTTTGCCCAAGTCTTTGGCACCGAAAGTGGCACCAAGTTTCAGATGGGCATGCCGCTGGATATGGATATTCCGGTTTGTCTCGATCTTGCGCGGCTGGTGGAACGTTCAAATGGTGTTTTTGGTAAGTCGGGTACAGGCAAGTCGTTTTTAACACGGCTCCTGCTCTGCGGCGTGATCAAGTGCAATGCCGCCAGTACCCTAATCTTCGATATGCACTCCGAGTACGGCTGGGACTCCCGCTCGGAGGAGGGCGTTTTCGTCAAAGGGCTGCGCCAGCTCTTCGGACACCAGGTGCTGGTCTACTCGCTCGATCCGAAGTCGTCCCGGCAGCGTGGCGTTGCGATCGACAGCGAAGTGGTGATCGGGTACGACCAGATCGATGTCGAGGATGTAATCCTGCTGCAAGACGAGCTCAATCTGACCTCAACCGCCGCGGAAACGTCGTATCTGCTGGTCGACCACTTCAAGGACAAGTGGTTCGAGCGGCTGCGCGCGATGAGCGGCGACGAGCTGGACGAATTTGCGCAGCGCAGCGGTGCACATCCTGGATCGCTCGCAGCGCTCAAGCGCAAGCTAGAAAAGGTCGCCCGCTTGGATTTTGTGCGTCCTACGGCACCGGTCAAGTCGATCGACGCGATCATCGACGCACTGTCTGCGGGCAAACATGTGGTGCTCGAGTTTGGCCAGCATAGCTCGTCGCTAGCCTATATGCTGGTGGCCAATATCATCACGCGTCGCATCCATCAGCGCTGGGTCGAGCAGACCGAAACGTTTTTGCAGTCGAAGCGTGACTCCGACCGGCCCCGTCCGCTGGTGATTACTGTCGAGGAAGCGCACAAATTCCTCAACCCCCAGGCTGCGCGCCAGACTATTTTCGGCACGATCGCGCGTGAGCTCCGCAAGTATAGTGTAACGCTCTTGGTAGTTGATCAGCGGCCCAGTGCGATCGACAACGAGGTGATGTCGCAGCTCGGCTCGCGAATCACCGCGCTGCTCAACGACGAGCGGGATATCGACGCGGTGTTCACGGGTGTTGGTGGCGCTGCCAAGCTCCGGGCCGTGTTGGCGAGCCTTGATACGCGTCAGCAAGCAATGATTCTAGGTCATGCCGTGCCGATGCCGGTAGTCGTCCGTACACGGCCGTACGACGAGGCCTTCTACGCGGCAGTAGCGCCGAAGGCAGTCGCCAAGAAGGACTACTCCAAAGTCTTGGAGGAGGTCGACGATCTGTTTTGAGCGCCTGCTTCGACCATGTCTGGTATTGGCGCGCCCGTCTGGCAGAGCGCAAAGGCCAGCGCTGTCGGATTCTGGCACGCGGCTCGCTAAACAGTGTTTTGGTTGAGTTTGAGGATGGTTGGCTGGTCGTTACCTCCCGGTACGCTATCCGTAAGGCGGTCTAGGCGCTCATAGTTACACACGGCGGCCTACCCCAGCTGTCGGCTCTTGGCGGCGCTCATTCGTCTTGGCTCGTTCCATCAAGGTTGGAGCCAAGCACTCCCTATGCTATACTCAGGCTCGCTCCTGCTTCTCGCTGCAGTCGAAGCAGAAGGTTGTTGCCGGATCAATCCTCGACGAGGAGGACGTTCGTGAACTTTGATCTGACTGAAGAACAGTTGTTTATCCAGCAGACGGTGCGTGATTTTGTCCAGAAGGAGATCGCGCCCAAGTCTGCTCAGATCGACGCAACAGGTGAGTTTCCCCACGACATTTTTCGACAGATGGCCGACCTCGGCCTGCTAGGCCTCCCGTTTCCCGAAGAGTACGGCGGCGCGGAGGCAGATGCAGTAAGCGTTGCTTTGGCTACCGAGGAGATCGCCCGTGGTGACGGCTCGACGGCGCTGGCCTTTTTGGCACATATCGGGCTAGGGTCGATACCGCTACACCTCTTCGGAACGGAAGAGCAGAAGCGTCACTTCCTGGTGCCGGCCGCTAGCGGTGAGTATCTCGCGGCGTTTGGGCTCACCGAGCCACAAGCTGGCTCGGATGCTGGCGCGACACGCACCACCGCTCGGCTCGAAGGCGACGAGTGGGTGATCAACGGTGAAAAGCTGTGGATCACCAACGCTCCAATTGCCGGTCATATCATTGTCGCAGCCGTAACCGATAAAGAGCAAGGCCGCAAAGGCATCTCGATGATTATCGTGCCCCGTGGTACGCCCGGGCTAAGCTTTGGCAAGCACGAGCATAAGATGGGCCTCCGCGGCTCGATGAGTACTGCGGTATTTTTGAATGATGTGCGTGTGCCCAAAGCGAATTTGCTGGGCGACCGTGGGCGGGGCTACTCACATTTCCTCCAAATTCTCGACGGCGGTCGCATTACCGTCGGCGCCATGGCGATTGGTCTGGCGCAAACGGCGTATGAGACGGCGGTTAAATACGCCCAGGCGCGCGAAACATTCGGCAAGCCGATCGGCGCGTATCAGTCTGTCTCGAATATGATTGCGGACATGGTTGTCGGCCTTGAAGCCTCACGACTCCTGGTTTACAAGGCGGCGTGGCTGAAGGACCAGGGCCGACCCTTTTCAAAGGAAGCGGCGGTGGCGAAGCTCTACGCAACCGAGGCGTCGGAGAAAATTTGCCGGGATGCGATCCAGGTCCTGGGCGGCAATGGCTACTCGTCGGAATATCCGGTTGAGCGCTTGTACCGCGACACGCGCTTACTGACGATCGGCGAGGGTACTAGCGAAATTCAGCGCATGGTGATCGCGCGCCAGGTGCTGGGCAGCTTCGCGGCGCAAATGTAAACGAAGGGTACAGGTATCAGGTGAAAGGCTTCAGCGCGTCCAATGAGTTGTAGCGGCTCGCTTTCTTGGCTGGCTCCGTTAACCACCTGATGCCTACTCTCGGGTCAGGGCCTGTTGCACAAACGAAAATTAGCTATATACTGCGTAATTAATTGTGGCTCTTTGTAGCCCATTTCGTCGTGCAAAGCATGCAGTCCCACCTAAGGAACGTATATGGCAGAAACAGCAGACGAGAAGAAGGCCCGGCTCGAAGCCATTCGTGCCGCCAATCGCGCGAAGAAAGAGGGCGAAGGCGGAGCAGCGCCAGTCGCCCAAACGACGCCCCAGGCGCCCGCAGCACCACCAGCCAGTGCACCAGCAGCCGCACCGGCGTCGGCAGCCAGCGCCAACATGTCGGACGACAAGAAGGCCAAGCTCGAGGCAATTCGCGCCGCGAACGCCGCTAAGAAAGCTGCCGGCGGTGATGCTCCGACCGTCACGACGGCGCCGGACGCGGCCGCAACACAGCCAGCCGCGCCGGTCGCTGCCGCAACTGCCACGGCGCCCGCTGCGGCTCCAAGGCCGGCAGCCGCTCCAGCTAAACCAGCCGCCGCGGCGAAGCCGAATGCACCCGTTGAAGACGAACCAATGCCGAGAGGAGCCCTGCTGCGCCGGGTGATTGCCGGCGTGATCTTTGGTGTCATCCTGTGTGTGCTGCTCGCGACGATGACCGGCAACTATATCCAGGGTGCGATTTGGGGCGCGATCATGGGCGCTATTGGCGGGCCGCTCGTGCTAGGGTGGCCGCCCAAGCGTACAACCGCCGATTAACAGCTTCGCTCCATGCGCTGCAGCGACGGGAGCCAGCACTGCTGGCTCCTTTCTGTTGCTTGCGGCTGATGAAGCGTCAGGGGAAAGCCCGCTGGCCATCCTTTGGCATGGGCCGGCCATGGTATACTTGAACGTATACTGTAGCTCAACGATACGTACGCGGGTCCAGCCGCGAATGAGCCGCTTGGGGTTTGTGTGAGGAGAACAATGATGTTCGATCATGGTCATTCCGAGGAGTTTAAGGCCGCGTATGAGTGCTGGGAACAGCTGACGCTCTTTCCGACCCTCGAGAAGGCGCCGGAGGTGCCGCGCAACGCCGGATTTACCACGATCTCGGGCGAGCCGATCAAGCGTTTGTACACTCCCCTCGACATTGCCGGCACCGACCCAATCAACGATATCGGCTTTCCGGGCCAGTATCCCTTCACGCGCGGCATCCATCCCACGGGCTATCGCGGAAAGCTGTGGACGATGCGTATGTTCGCCGGCTTTGGCACGGCCGAGGAGACCAACGCGCGATTCAAGTATCTTTTGAGTCAGGGCCAGACAGGCCTATCGGTTGCTTTCGACATGCCGACGCTGTACGGCCGCGATACGGACCATCCCCTAGTCGAGGGCGAGTTCGGCAAGTGCGGTGTAGCGGTCTCCTCCCTGGCCGATATGGAGATCTTGTTCGACGGGATTCCGGTCGACAAGGTGACCACGTCGATGACGATCAATTCGCCGGCGATTGTGATCTGGGCGATGTATATCGCAGCGGCCGAGAAGCGCGGTATCCCCATGGAAAAGCTGGGCGGCACGCTCCAGAACGATATTCTCAAAGAGTACGCGGCCCAAAACGAGTATATCTATCCGGTCGAGCCCTCCATACGGCTGGTCGTCGACACAATCGAGTTCGCAGCCAAGCACATGCCCAAGTGGAATCCTGTCTCCGTCTCGGGCTACCACATCCGCGAGGCAGGTGCGACCGCCGCGCAGGAGCTGGCGTTTACGCTGGGTGACGGCCTCGCCTACGTCAAGGCAGCGCTCAAGCGTGGCCTCGATATCGACGAATTCGCACCGCGACTCTCGTTTTTCTTCAACGCCCACAACGACTTCTTCGAAGAGATTGCCAAGTATCGCGCCGCGCGCCGGATCTGGGCCCGTCAGATGCGTGAGGTCTTTGGTGCCAAAAATCCACGCTCCTGGTGGCTGCGCTTCCACACTCAGACCGCCGGCGTATCGCTCACGGCACAGCAGCCTGAGATCAATATCGTACGGGTAGCGATTCAAGCTCTGGCGGGAGTGCTCGGCGGCACACAATCGTTGCATACGGATGGCATGGATGAGGCATTGGCACTGCCCAGCGAGAAAGCCGTAACGATCGCGCTCCGCACGCAGCAGATCATCGCGGAGGAGACCGGCGTCACCAATACGATCGATCCGCTCGGCGGCTCGTATTTCGTCGAGGCACTGACCGATGAGATGGAGCGGCAGTGCCTGGATTACTTCCGGCGCATCGAGGAGCAGGGCGGCATGGAGGCCGCTCTGGAAAAGGGTTGGATTCAGCGGGAAATCTCCGATGCGTCCTATCGCTTCCAGCGCGAGGTCGACGACGGGCAGCGCGGTATCGTAGGCATCAATAAGCACAACGTACACGAGCCACTCGAGATCTCGATCTTGGAGATGGATCCCGAGGGTGACGCCAAGCATGTCGCACGGCTCAATCGGGTCCGACGCGAGCGAGACCAAGCGCAGGTGCAGGCGGCGTTGCAGGCGCTGCGCGTCGCGGCCGAGGGCCACGACAACCTGATGTATCCCGTGCTCGAGGCGGTGCGCGCCTATGCAACTGTCGGCGAGATTTGTGATGTGCTCCGCGAAGTCTTCGGGGTGTATCGTGAGGTAGCGGTCGTATAGCGGAACAGTGTAGCTCGTGAAGATGACGTCAAGGTTCGTGAGGCACGCACCTTGGCGTCTTGCCATCTTTGCGCTACAATCGCTGTGTCGTCGACAATGGCGTCGAGTCAAGTTCATGAAGGAATCGCGAAGATGCGAACTGCACAACTGCCGCTGGGCACCTTGCCGGCACGCGTCTCGATCCGTGAGGTCGGGCCACGCGACGGCCTGCAAAACGAGGATGTCATCCTCTCGACGAAGCAGAAGATCGCCCTGATCGACTGTTTGTCGGACTCGGGTTTGGAATATATCGAGGTCGGCTCGTTTGTGCATCCGCGGGTAGTGCCACAGATGGCGGATACGGCCGAGGTCTTTGCGCGGATCGAGCGCCATCCCGATATTGTGTATAGTGCGATTGCCCCGAATCTCAAAGGCGCGGAGCGAGCAATCGAGGCCGGTGCCGACGCAATCCAGGTCTTCCTTAGTACCTCCGAAAGCCATAATCAAAGCAATGTTCATATGAGCATCTCCGAGTCGTTGGCTCAGGCCAGCGAGATCGGGCGGCTGGTGCGTTCGTCCGGCAAGCTCTTCGACGCCGTCCTATCTGTGGTCTTTGGTTGCCCCTTCGAAGGGCACGTGCCGGTTGACCGGGTGTTGGATATCGCGGCGCAGCTCATCGAGTCTGGGGCCCAGCAAATTACGCTCGGCGATACGACAGGTATGGCCCACCCGCGGCTGGTCCAGGAGGTCTGTGTTGGCTTCGCCGAGCGCCTCCCGCAGGTTCCTGTCCGCTTTCATCCGCACAGTGCACGCGGCGCTGGTCTCGCGAACGTCCTAGCCGCGCTGCAGGTTGGCGTCGATCGTTTCGATGCTAGTGTTGGCGGGATTGGCGGCTGTCCCTTCGCTCCGGGAGCACCGGGCAACGTGTGTACCGAGGACATGGTGCATATGCTCCACGAGATGGGCGTCGCGACCGGTATCTCACTGCCCCAAGTCATGTCGTGCGCGCGTGGCCTGGAGACGTTGTTGGGGCATGAGGTGCCCGGCCAGACGATCAAGGCTGGCATCTGTGGCCACCTTGGGCCCGTCGGCGAGCCGCGCATCGTGGAGCTGGAACACCTGTAGCTCGCATCGTGACGCCGTAGAGAAGCGAAGTTGTCACAGCCTCTGCGCTGTCGCGCCCGCGCGTTGTGTTTTATGCGGTAGGACGATACATGATTATCCAATCCCACATCGATGGGCGCAGCACCGAGTTTAAGCAGAACAGCGAGCACAACATCCGGCTGGCGACGGACCTGCGGGAGCGGCTTGCAGAAGCACGGGAAGGCGGCAAGGCCGAGGCGCGTCGGAAGCACGAGGCCCGCGGCAAGCTCTTCGTTCGTGAGCGTATCGAGCGGTTGCTCGATCCCAACACTGCCTTTTTGGAGCTGTCACCGCTGGCCGCATACCAGGTGTACGAGGACGAGGTCCCGGCGGCTGGTATCGTCGCCGGCGTTGGGCGTGTCGCCGGGCAGGAGGTGCTGATTGTCGCCAACGATGCCACGGTCAAGGGCGGTACTTACTATCCCTTAACGGTGAAGAAGCATTTGCGGGCGCAGGAGATCGCGCAGCAGAACCATTTGCCCTGTATTTATCTGGTCGACAGCGGCGGCGCGTTTCTGCCGATGCAGGCCGATGTCTTCCCCGACCGTGACCATTTCGGCCGCATCTTTTATAACCAGGCGCAGATGTCGGCGCTTGGCATTCCGCAGATCGCGGCAGTTATGGGCTCGTGCACTGCGGGCGGGGCGTACGTTCCCGCGATGAGCGACGAGGTTGTGATCGTCAACGGTACCGGCACGATCTTTTTAGGTGGCCCTCCACTCGTTAAGGCGGCGACAGGCGAGGAGGTCAGTGCCGAAGATTTAGGCGGCGCCGATGTGCATACTCGTCTTTCAGGCGTCGCCGACTATTTTGCCGACGACGACGAGCACGCGCTGGCCTACGTCCGCCAGATCGTCGCCAACCTTAACCGACGCAAGCTCCAGCCATATGCGGCTGCAGCCGCGGAAGAGCCACGCTATGACCCGGCCGAGCTGTATGGAATCCTGCCCGCCGATCCACGCAAGCAATACGATGTGCGCGAGGTGATTGCTCGCATCGTCGATGGCTCGCGGTTGGACGAGTTCAAGGCGCGCTACGGCACCACGCTCGTCTGCGGCTTTGCGCACATTATGGGCTTGCCCGTGGGGCTCCTCGCCAACAACGGAATCCTGTTTTCCGAAAGTGCGCTCAAGGGTACGCATTTCATCGAGCTCTGCACGAGCCGTGGAATTCCTCTGCTCTTTCTGCAAAACATCACCGGCTTTATGGTCGGCAAGCAGTACGAGAATGGCGGTATCGCCAAGGATGGCGCCAAGCTTGTGATGGCTGTATCAAATGCCCAGGTGCCGAAGTTCACCGTGATTATTGGAGGCTCATTCGGCGCCGGCAACTACGGCATGGCCGGTCGCGCATTCGGGCCCCGACTGCTCTGGATGTGGCCAAACAGCCGGATCTCGGTGATGGGCGGTGCCCAGGCGGGGCATGTCCTGCTGACGGTGCGCCGCGATGGGCTTCAAGCGCGCGGCCAGGATCTGACGCCTGAGGAGCAGCAGCAGTTTATGCAGCCGATCCTTGAAAAGTATGAGACCGAGGGTCATCCCTATTACTCGACCGCGCGGCTCTGGGATGATGGCATTCTCGATCCTGTCGATACACGGATGTCGTTGGCGCTCGGGCTGTCGATGGCGGCAAACGCGCCGATCCCATCGACGCAATATGGCGTGTTCCGGATGTAGCGGCGAGTGCTGTGCCGATGGCAGTGGTCTGGTGGAGGCCGTGTCAAGGCGGTGCGCGCATGTGATAAAACACACGAAGAGATGACGTTTACTCAGCTTGTTCAAACTGGCTCGGTGGTTACGGTAACGCTCGATCGCTCCGAGCTCCACAATGCCTTCAGCGCCGAGATGATCGCGGAGCTCCACACGCGCTTTGTGGCGCTCCGTGAAGACGCGCGCGCACGCGTGGTCGTGCTAACCGGTGCCGGCACATCATTTTGTGCTGGCGCCGACCTGACGTGGATGCGACGCAGCCTTGAGTTGAGTCGCGAGGAGAATCTTGCCGACGCCGAACGCCTTGCCGCGATGTACGAAGCGATCGCGACCTTGCCTAAGCCTGTGATTGGCCGTATCAACGGTGCCGCGGTCGGTGGTGGCGCAGGTCTGGTCGCCTGCTGTGATATCGTGGTCGCTGCCGAGCGGGCAAAGTTTGGCTTTAGCGAGGTGAAGCTGGGGATTGTCCCCGCCGTTATCGCGCGCTATGTCGTGCCAAAAATCGGAGCAAGTCACGCCCAGGCGCTCTTTGTCTCTGGCCGCCGTTTTGATGCCCGCCACGCGCAGCGGATCGGCCTGGTTCACGATGTCGTGCCCGATGCCAAGCTCGACGCGGTTATCCAGGAGGTAGTCGAGGACGTGCTGACGAGTGGCCCGGAAGCGATCGGCCGGGCTAAACAGCTGGTACGTGCAGCGCTAAACTTGCCCGCCGCCGAGTTCACGCGCTATGGCGTCGAAGCGATTGCCGACGCACGTACGAGCGTGGAAGGGCAGGAAGGTTTGCGCGCCTTTCTTGAAAAGCGCAAGCCAACTTGGGTAGCTCCGAACGATGAGCGACTATAGTTTTTGCTTCAGTAAGTAGCGTTTATGCAAAAAGTCCTTATCGCCAACCGCGGCGAGATCGCGGTCCGTATCATTCGTGCCTGCCAGGAGCTTGGGCTCACCGCTGTTGCGGTCTACTCCGACGCCGATCGAGAGGCGCTGCACGTGCGTCTCGCCGACGAAGCCTACTTTGTTGGGCCTGCTCCAGCTGCTGAGAGCTATCTGCGGGTCGACACACTGGTCGAGGTTGCCCAACGCTGCGGCGCCGACGCGGTCCATCCCGGCTATGGATTTTTATCCGAGCGTGCCCACTTCGCCAAAGCCTGCGCGGACGCCGGCATTACCTTCATCGGGCCGCCCGCGGCAGCGATCGAGCGGATGGGCTCGAAGATCGAGTCGAAGCGGCTCGCGCTGGCCCATGGCGTCCCTGTTGTGCCCGGCTATGACGGCGATGATCAAAGCGTCGAGACCTTGGTGCTCGAGGCCGAGCGGATCGGCTACCCCCTGCTGATTAAGGCCAGCGCCGGCGGTGGTGGCAAAGGGATGCGGGTCGTGCAGCAGTCGGCGGATTTTATCGCCGCCCTGGAAGGGGCGAAGCGCGAAGCGCAAGCGGCGTTTGGCGACGATGCGGTGCTGCTTGAGAAGCTGATCATGCGGCCGCGACATGTCGAGATTCAGATCATGGCCGACGCCTTTGGCAATGTCGTGTACCTCGGCGAGCGCGAGTGCTCGATCCAGCGCCGCCATCAGAAAATCGTCGAGGAAAGCCCGTCGGTTGCACTTTCGCCCGAGCTCCGAGCGCAGATGGGCGAGGCCGCGGTACGGGTTGCGCGCGCCGTCGACTACCGTAACGCGGGAACCGTCGAGTTCATGCTTGATGCTGATGCACAATTTTACTTCCTGGAGATGAACACGCGCCTCCAGGTGGAGCATCCGGTTACCGAGGGGGTGACCGGGCTCGATCTCGTTCACCTGCAGCTGCTGCTCGCAGCGGGCGAGCCGCTACCGTTCGGGCAAGCAAACGTCATGCTGCGTGGTCATGCAATCGAGGTGCGGGTATACGCCGAGGATCCTGTCACGATGCTGCCGTCCATTGGGTACGTCGCGCTTTTTGCGCCACCCGAGGGGCCTGGGGTGCGCAACGATACCGGCGTCAGCTCTGGCGACGAGGTCACCGTCAACTACGACCCGATGCTTGCCAAGCTGATCGTCACGGCACCGACCCGCGAGGTCGCTATTGGGCGGCTCCGTCGGGCGCTGGCAGACTACTCGGTTCTCGGCGTGACCACCAATATTGCCTTACTCCAAGCGATTGTTGCCCACCCAGCATTTGCCGCCGGAGATACGACAACGGACTTTTTACAAACCTATGCGGTTACGGAGACCTTGCGCCAGCCGGCGGACTTGCCCGATATGTTGCTGTATGCCGCGGCGATCCATGACATGCTTGCCGAGCCTCCCACCGGCGATCCCTGGGCGCGACTGTGGCGCACCAGCGGCGAAACCCGCCGCCTCGTCTACCGTTGGGGTGATCAGCGTTTCATCGTCCATGCGGCACAGGTCAGTTCCAATGTCTGGCAAATTACGTTGGGGGACAAGCGCGTGGAGGTCCGCCTGGTTGTGCAGCGGCTCCATAGCCTAACGCTCGCGCTTGGGACTACGCAGGAACAGCTTGCGCTGGTTTCCTCTGTCGATGCACTTCTGATTGCCTGGGGCAGCCAGAGCTTTCGTGTGGAGCGCGCGCGGCCACTCAGCATCGACACGCTTGCCACGGCCCACTCAAGGGCCGGCGGTCACACAAGCCTCGAAGCTCCGATGCCGGGTACGATCGTAAAGGTGCTGGTAGAGCCAGGCGATACGGTTACCGCAAACCAGCCGCTGATTGTGATGGAGGCCATGAAAATGGAGCACACCATCGTCGCTCCCTACGACGGCATCGTGAGCGCCGTCTCCTTCGCGGCTGGGCAGCTTGTCAGCGGAGGTGCGACGCTGATTGAGCTCGCTGCGTTGCAAGACGCGCAACATAGGGAGAGCTAACATCGGCTCAGCGTTTGGTTTTCCGTCTGCGCGCTGTCGTACGAATTTCGGCACGCAGACCGCCGAAGTACATTTGCATGGCGCGCGCCAGGTTCTGCTCCCGGTAAGCCCCGTCCCGCCCGCCCTTTGCCACGATTAGGAAAAAGCGCAGGATCAGGAGGCCGATCAGCCCCAGGATCAGCAGCATCAACGGCAGGTCAATGAAGGGCACGCGTACGGTCGGCACGTAATCCCACGCTGCGTGGAGCAGTACGGCCATCATGAATGCGATCAGTGTGTTGAGCGTGAGCGGCCCGCGCCCTCCGATGTGATCGCGCCACATCGCCGCCGCGATGATTGCGGTCCAGGTGCCGTGACCCAGTGGAGCTAGCAGTGCACGGAGCCGAATCGTCTCGTGCATCGCGGCGATGCTCTGCTCAATATCGCCGGGCGTGGAAACCAGCGCAAGAAAAGCGTAGCCCATGCTCTCGAATGCCGCGAAGCCCATTCCGGCCGCTGCGCCAAAAACAATCCCGTGCATGACCGAGGGAAACTGTCGCCGCGCAGCAAAGAGAAAAGGCAGTACGACGATCAGCTTGGCAAGCTCCTCGCTCACACTCACGATGAAGGCGTTGGCCAGTGTCAGCGAGCCGAATAACCCAGTTGTATTGCTGTGAATCAGTCGGGCCTCGAGTAAGGATGCGGCGAGAGAGCCCAGTACTCCTCCGAAGAAGAAAATGAGTGCAATTTTGCTCAAGGGCACATCGTACAGCGTGCCGTCCTCGTAAAGGTAGGCCGTGTACACAATCGGCACCAAAAATGTGCCGATCATAAAGAGCTGTGGCAGCAAAAAAATATTTGAGGTCGAGTAGCTCACGTTGTTAACTGCGAGGTACAGCGCCACGCCGATGATCAGTATCTTCCACCACCAGCGCTCCCACTGCGATACGAGCACCGCCTTGCCCATGCCGGCAACAAAGGTTGCCATTTCGGCGGCTAAGAGGGCTGGATCGACACCGGGCGGCGCCGAGGGACGTTGGACCACCAGTGTCTGCGCATCGTAGATCGAGCTATGGCCGTCACGCCCTTGGCTGTGTGCCCCGCCCACCATTTCGCGGCGCGGCACCGGCGACGACGCGTCCTGCCCGCTCCACAGGCCCCCATTCGGCTCGCCCAACGGTCCAACACGTTGACCGCATACCGGACAAGCCTTCGCCGTCGCAACCACGGTTGCCCCGCACTGTGAGCACTGCATCCTTACGCCTCCCCGTGGCACGTCTGAGGTCAGAACAGCTGTCCGCGCGCCTGTAGCTCGCTGGCCTGGAGCGATTAATGATACTGGCGCCCCACTGCTTTGTCCAGATTTGCAGCCCCAAGCGATCGTACGCCCCAGCCGCAGCTGGGCCGCGTCGATCGCTTCCTGCCGTCTAGCTGCGCCACTATGAACGATGGTAGGAGGTCTTGTCCTCCGAAACGTCTTTGTACGATTAGGACGAAAGTGCCGCTCCCGCGCCAGCGTGCTCCATCAATCCTAGCTATGATAGCACTGTCACGTAGCCCCCCAATCGTGGCCATGAATTTGTCCCCCTACGTTCATGGCCGGCTTCAGCACACCGACAACCCACGACTGCTGATGCGAGGCGCGGCATTCGGCCGCTGCGTCCCTTGTTGTCCCGAGCATTTGTTTATGCGCACGCACGAGAAGGACCCGTCCATGACCCAACCGTTTCCTTTGCGCAGAACGCGGAACCCGCTCTTGCCTATCACCTTGCTGGGTGTCCTGCTGCTGGCAATGATTGCCGGCGGCTCGTGGGCTGTAGCCGCGCTTCCCGATCTGCAGGTGTCCACATCTGATGGTGTCGACACTGTCAATCCGGGTGACACCATTACCTACCGTGTAACGGTTAAGAACCGCAGCACGACCAGAACGATCACGGTGGCCAGCGTCACCAATACGCTTGACCCCAACGTTGAGTTTCAGGAGGCGAGCGACTCCGGCCTCCACAATGCCGGTACGATAACCTGGACGGGACCGATTACGCTGTCCCCCGGTAAGCAGACCTTCCGCTATGTGACGGTCGAGGTAGCCAGCCCCTTGGCGGCGGGCACCGAGATTCGCAACAACGCTACTGCTCAGGAGACCGGCGATCCTGCGCCTGCTCCCGTTACGGCGACGACTGATGTCGATACGGTGCTCAACGTGCCACCGGTTGCAGCGGATGCGACCGTGGAGACCGACGAGGATACGCCGCTGCGGCTAAATTTGGGAAGCTATGTTAACGACCTTAACGGTGACCATCTCACCTTTTCGATCACGGTGCCGCCGACCCGTGGAGCTTTGACGAACGACAACGGCTCGGTGGTCTATACACCGGATGCCAATGCCAGTTATTCCGACAGCTTCTCGTACTCGGTCACGGATCCAGCCGGTGGCACCGCCAGCGCGACCATTTCGATCACCGTCAACCCGGTGAATGACCCGCCGGTGCCGGGCAGCGATGATGCCACAACCAAAGAGGATACCACGGTCACACTCGAGGCGGCCGACCTCCTGCTGAACGATACCGACATCGACGGCGCAACGCTGGCGGTCAGCGGGGTTCACGCGGCAAGTGCCAATGGTGGTTCTGCAACCCTTGACGCAGGCACGATTGTGTATCAGCCGGCCTTGAACTTTAACGGCATCGATACTGTCACCTACATCGTGAGCGATGGCCGGGGTGCTACGGCAGATGGCACCATAAGGATCTCCGTTACGCCCGTAAATGACGCGCCGTCATTTCACATGGCCCCCACCCTGGAGGTAGACGAAGATGCGGGCCTCCAGTCCATCGCCGGCTGGGCCTACAATATTTTGGCGGGACCGGCGGATGAGGCTGGTCAGTCGCTCAATTTCGAGGTCTGGAACGACAACGACGCCCTCTTTGATGTAGCGCCGTCGACCGCTCAAAACGGCACGCTTTCCTTCAAGACGGTCCAGAACGCGACGGGTAGTGCAATTGTGAGCGTACGCCTCAAGGATGATGGCGGTGTGCTCGACGGTGGTGCTGATACCTCGACAGTGCAAACCTTTACCATTACGGTAGGTGCTACGCCCGATTCGCCAATCGCAGCCGATGACACAGCCACGACGCCGGCGGGAACTCCCATCAACATTGCCGTACTGCAAAACGACAGCGATCCTGATAACGATCAGTTGTCGGTCGTTTCTGTGCCGGAGCCAGCCAACGGTACCGCCGTTATTAATCGGGCCGATAATACCGTCACCTTTACGCCAGCCCCTGGTTTCATCGGGACGACGTCGTTTACCTACACCATCGACGACGGCACTGGACGCACGGCGACCGCTACGGTTACTGTTACGGTGACGCGCATCAATAACCCGCCGACGGCCGTCGATTATACCTACACCACGAACGAGGATACCGTGCTGTCGGTCGGTGCCGCGACAGGTCTACTGTCTGACGCCTCCGATCCCGACAACGACCAGCTTTATCCCGTGCGTGTGGATGGCCCGAGCAATGGCACACTATCGGTGTACACGGATGGCAGCTTCAGCTACCGCCCATACATGAATTTCAACGGAACCGACAGCTTTACCTTCAAGGTTACGGATGGCATTGACGCGTCCGCTGTTTACACGGTCACGATTACGGTTGATCCGGTCAATGATCCCCCGTCGATCACGACTAGCGGTGATCCGGAACCGGTGCTGGAAGATTCAGGTGCGTACAGTAAGGGATGGTTCTCGAACATAGTTCCAGGACCTGCCGACGAGAGTGGACAGAGTGTCGTGCGCACGGTGTCATATACGAATAGCGCACTCTTCTCCGTACCGCCCAGGCTCGCCGACGATGGTACGCTGTCCTTCACCCCGGCTTCCAACGCCTTTGGTGAGTCGGAGGTAACGGTCGTGCTCGAGGACAATGGTGGAACCGAGCGCGGCGGCGTGAACCGGTGGAGCGAACCCCTTAAGATCACTGTCAGGCCTGTCAACGATGCTCCCGCCTTCGCCAAGGGAGCTGATATCACGGTCGCCGAAGACTCAGGTGTCTTTAGCGCCGCGTGGGCCACCGACATATCGAGAGGCCCCGCGAACGAGAGCGATCAGTCGCTTACGTTCACGCTCTCACCGACCAATTCCTCGCTCTTCGCGGTACGACCAGCGCTCTCAGCCAATGGCAGGCTTACCTTCACGCCCGCGCCGAATGCGTATGGTAGTACGGTAGTAACCGTCGTGCTCAACGACGGCGGTGGTACGGCACATGGCGGCCAAAATACGGCAACGGCAACCTTTACGATAACCATCACCCCGGTAGCCGATCCACCCGTGGCGGGGCTCGACACGGTCTCCGCGCTCAGCGGTCAGCCTCTCGCGATCGCCGCGTCCACCTTGTTGCATAACGATTTCGATCCCGACGGCGATACGGTCACGCTCGCTTCCGTCAGCGCGACGTCAAGTGCTGGAGGCACGGCGGCTCTGTCAGGCGACACTGTAATCTACACTTCGGCGGCTCGCTTCGTCGGTGATGATACCTTCACATATGTGATTAGTGATGGTAAAGGCCACACCGCGACTGGAACTGTCACGGTCAAGGTCATGAGCAAAGTGTCGTACTCGACCTTCATTCCGATGGTTGTAACCAGTGCCGCCAATACACCGGCCCCATCTAATCCCGAGCCGGCGCCATCCAACCCTGAACCGACGCCAAGCACTCCACCTGCCGTCGCGGATCTTGTCGGTAGCTTCACCCTTAGCCCAGCCAAGACTAGCTTCAATAGCACGGAGCAAGTCGTGGTGACGGCAACGGTAACCAATCAAGGCACCGCAGCAGCTGGCCCGTTCTGGGTTGATTTCTATATCAATCCATCCAAGGTGCCCACGACGACCAACATCGCTTGGAACACGGTCTGTACCCAGAAGCCGTGTCAGGGCATCGCATGGTATGTGAAGGATGGCTTAGCGCCAGGCCAGAGCATTACGCTCACCTCGACCAGCGGCAGCTACATGGATGGCTATACGATCTGGTCCGGTCAGCTCGGGGCTGGCACCACCGACCTCTATCTGTACGTGGATAGCTGGAACCCAGGTGTTGCCACCGGCGGTGTCGCCGAGAGCAACGAGAACAACAACCGTGCCGAGCTGCATAACGTGGCTGTGACGGGGGCGGCACTACAAAGCACCGACGTGGCAGATGCCGCCGAGCTCCCGATCCGGCCGGCCAAGCCCTCAAACTAGCGATTTCAATGGACCGGCCGCCGTTCTCGGCTGGTCCAATATCACAATTCAGGAGGACATATCCAATATGGCACGCTCTTATGCTCGACTCTTCGCTGTTATCTTCTGTCTGGCAATTGCGTTGGGATTTGTCGGCCCAGCCGGCGTGGCTCACGCGGAGCCTGGCCCGCGGCCAACTTTGACCCCAATCCCGCCGATGGCTGAGCCCGTGGTTGTCCCCGAGGAGGAAGCGGAGCCCGTTCCAACCGGGCGGCCCCGGCGTACCTTCCGCGTTGTGCTGACGCCAGTTGCTCCGGTTCAGGCTACAGCACTGCCGGAATCGGTAACGGATTTGATGATCCAACCCTCGGTTCAGGACCCGGATGTACAAGTGCGTTACGTGGTTCCAGGGCAGGCGGTCTCGGGAGTGGCAGCAGTCGCCAGCCCACGGCATTCCAGGTCGTGGGAGGTTTTTTCTTTTAAACGCGTCTGCGGATTTTGCACAGAAGGCGAATCTGGTGTCCTCGAAGTACGCCCACGGCCTTGGGTGAGGTTGCTCACTGCGTCCTTCTCCCGCCCATACGCGAATGTCACCCGGTGAAGGATATGTGTCGACAAGAACAGCACCAAGAAAGGGGGGACACCGTCGGAAAGAACAAGGTCCATATTACCTTTGATACGAGGTAGCCCAACTGTCAGCTTTAGCGGTATGTCCATGACTAGGGGTGTGGCACGTCGTCGTGTCGTACTCCTCGGATGGGGGAGTGCTTCGCTCGACGATGGCATCTAACCGCTCACGCAGCTGGCCGGCATCAAGCGGCTCTGCTAGGAAATCGGTGGCACCCGCCGCAAGCATTGTCCCTGCCATAAACGGATTAGTGGTTAAGACGACTACTGGAAGTGCCGTGATAGCGCGACGCGCCTCCATAAGTACGTCATATGCTGTCCCATCAGTCAGATAGTAAGCCTAAATAATGACAGTCGGGGGGCGTGTGACGAGAACTCGTGCGACGTCGGCAACAGTTCCCACAGAAAAAACCCGGGCTTGTGTATAGATCGCAGTGATGGCGCGCCGAAGCATCAGGCGCATGGTCGCGTCGTCATGAACAAGCAAGAAGATGGGCTTCGACATGGCAAGGTACCCTTCCATAGCTGGCTATACGCGAACTAGTGTGGTTATGCTAGGAAGGAGAGCTTACTTGCTACCTTACCCGAAGTAAACTTTGCACCCCATCAATTTGAGCACCTGTGTATTAATCAGAAAAAGGTATATTCTCAGGTAGTGGAAAGCCGTAAAATTGAGGCGATCGACACCGTTGAGCAAGTGCTTAAATCGGGATAGATCGCTGGAAGATGCGAGCTTGCGGCGGCGGCGCCGCTGGGGCCTTGCAAAGGGAGACAGCCGATGGAAACCTGGGAAGTGTGGTACCCTGGCGCGGCATCGGACGGCTTACTTGTGGCGCGTGGGAAATGCGATGCGACCAATAGTCTGTGGCTTCACGCGGCGCCCTCGGTCATCCGGGTTGAAGTGCGGACCGAGGATGGGCAACGGCTAGCATTTGGCGACCAGCTAACCGCCAGAGTGGAAGGCCCAATGACCCGGTTGATCCGTGACGGTATGCAGGTCCGTCGGGAAGATCGATGGCCGGCAGAGGCTGATATTGGCGCTCTCGTCATGCTGCCCGGCGGTGAGATTGGCCGCCTGACTGCCTGGTGGAACGCAGCCGACGAGCAGGAATGGCGTTGGTCGGTCGAGTTTTACAATCACCGCTAACCGTGAGGCGCAGCCACACGTGACTAATTGGGGGAGGGACGCACGCCGTCGTTGAGCAGGGCGTGTTTGGGCTTGGCCCTGGCTCAAGGTCCGCACGGGCCCATGCGACAAAGGAAGCGCTGATCTCTGCTATAATGTCGCGCGGTCGTGCTCTCCATCAGCGGTGCTGCCAAGAGGTGCGGAATGCCCAAGACGGTGTTGGTTATCGACGACGACGGAAGCCTGCAGATGGTGCTCGAAATCGCCCTCCAACAGGCTGGCTACAACGTCGAGCTCGCCTCGAATGGCCAGGAAGCGCTGGAGCGGCTAGATTCGTTACAGCCGGACGTTGTGCTGTCAGATGTGATGATGCCGCAGATGGATGGCGTGGAGTTTTTCCGGACAATCCAGGAAAGGCTCCGCTACGATAATATTCCAATTATTATCATGACAGCCCTAGGTCGAAAGGCGTGGTTTGACGAGCTTGAGGCCGAGGGTGCCGTGATTATCCAAAAACCGTTCAATGTGGACGAGCTTGTCTCTCTTGTGAACTTGCAGGTTGCCGACTAATTATTCCTAGGATGTGCAGCAGCGCCGCCAGAACGACTCTGGCGGCGCTGCTGCTTAACCCGGAGTTTTGCCTTAGCGTCCGGCGTCGAAGTGCGGGCGGAGGACCGCATAGGTGTCGTCGATCGCTTCGGGTATGAGCTTTACGCCGCCAATCAACGGCATAAAGTTGGTGTCGCCGTTCCAACGCGGCACGATATGCATATGCAGATGCTGGTCGACGCCTGCTCCGCTAACCCGGCCCAAGTTCATCCCGAGATTGAAGCCATGCGGGTTCATCTCGACTTGGAGCACTGCCGTGCAACGCTGGCTCAGCGAGATCACCTCGCTTGCCGTGTCGGGATAGAGCGCGGCGAAGTCGGCCGTGTGCTCGTAGGGTACGACCATCAAGTGCCCCGGATTGTAGGGGTACAAATTCAGCATGACAAAGGCATGGGTCCCGCGATACAACACGAGCTGCTCGACGTCGTTGTTCGCCTGGTACACGTTACATAAAACGCAGCCTTCGTCCGGCTGCGAGCTGCTCTTGATGTACTGGCCCCGCCAGGGCGTCCATTTGATCTCCATGCTTCCCCCTCAAGTACCCCTGTATGGAACTGCGCCGGTCTACAGCCAGCCGTAATTGGGCTTGTCCAAGCCTTATTCGAATGCGGGCTTGAAGCCCTCGCCCAGCACCTCGTTCACGTTGCTAAAAACCACGAAGGCGTTCGGATCGCACTCCCGCACAAGTGACTTGAGCACGCTAACCTCGGACTGTGCGACAACCGAGAGCAGAACTGTCCGTTCGCTCGTGGTAAAGCCGCCCTGACCCTCAAGCAGGGTCACGCCACGGCCTAACGTATGTAAGATTACGGAACGGACTTTGTCCGGCCGGGTCGAGATAATGATTGCCTGCCGGGCGTACGATGCCCCTTCAAGCACAAGGTCGACCACCCGTCCCGCAATAAAGGCCACCAGCAATGCGTACAACAGCTTGTCAAGCGAGAATAGGTACCCCGCCGCCGCGAAAACGATAATGTTCATCACCAGCAACGAGCGGCCCAAAGCGATCCCACGCCAACGCTGTAGAAAGCGCGCGATAATATCGACACCCCCGGTAGTCCCGCGCGAGCGAAATACAAGCCCGGTTCCTAAGCCGTCGAGCAGGCCGCCGTAGAGCGTGTAGAGCAAAGGGTCCCGTGGTGCAGAAATGTACTGGCCGACATACGGGTTCAATAGATCGATGGCGAACGACAAGACAACTGTCGCGTAGATGGTGCGCACGCCGAAGACGAAGCCACCAAGGTACCGGAACCCAGCGACCAGCAGCGGAATGTTAATCAACAGAATAACTAAACCGATGGGCGTGCCGAGCAGGTCGTTTAGGATGATGGCGACACCGGTCACGCCTCCTGTCACTACCTCGTTCGGCACTAAGAAGAGATCGACCGACACGGCGATGCAGATGGCGCCGACGGTGATAATCAGATAGTCGCGGAGAATCCTCGCAACGGTAGGCAAATGCTTCATCATATAACTAGAATCACGAGCGTGGAACACAGAA
>JADDQE010000235.1 GCA_016781525.1 bacterium
GGCGGCTTCATGCTATACTGCATCCCATGTGACAGCCTAGAGGAGGAAGCGATCGATGCCCGAGTCATCTGGCTACCAGCGCAAGCCTGAGTGGCTGCTGAAAAAGATAGAGCGCACGCCTGAAACGCGCGAGGTCAAGCACCTCCTCCGTGACCTTGGGCTGAACACCGTTTGTGAAGAGGCAAGCTGCCCTAATCTCAGTGAGTGCTTTGGCCGTGGCACGGCGACCTTTATGATTGGCGGCGACCGCTGCACCCGCCGCTGCCACTACTGTGATGTTACGACGGGTCGGCCCAATGCACTCGATCCCGCTGAACCTCGCCGCGTTGCCGAGGCAACCCGCCGCCTCCAGCTCAAGTATGTCGTCGTGACAGCCGTGGCACGCGACGACGTCAAGGACGGCGGAGCGGCGCACTTCGCGGCGACGATCCGCAATATTCGACGGGCTATGCCCCAGACGCAGATCGAGGTGTTGATCCCCGACTTCAAGGGCCAGCTTTCGGCGCTGCAGACCGTGCTCGATGCCCAGCCGGATGTGCTGAACCATAATATCGAGACTGTGCGCCGCCTCTTCGACGCTGTACGGCCTCAGGGAGACTACGAGCGTACCCTGGAGCTTTTGGCGCGGGCGAAAGCGCTTGCCCCAGAGATGCCGACGAAGTCTGGCTTTATGGTCGGCCTCGGCGAGACGACCGACGAAGTCTTCGCGACGATGCATGACCTGCGGGCGGTTGGGGTTGACTTGGTAACGATCGGCCAATATTTGCAGCCATCCAAGGCGCACGTTCCAGTTGCTGAATATATCCCGCCCGCGCGTTACGCAGAGTATCGCCGCTATGGACAGGAGCTTGGTTTTGGCGCGACCTTTGCTGGCCCTTTCGTTCGCTCATCGTTTCATGCAGGCGAGCTGCTTCATGCGCAGGATGCTATGACGGGAGGGATCGCAGCAGTGGGTGAGTGGATCGCTCTTGATCACCGTTAAGCGGCGGAGCCGGTCGCGCCGCCGAGGGGTAGTGGGAACGGTGTGTCTCGAGCCGTGCTAGTGCTCGACCATTGCAGTGTCAGATCCGCGCAACCGTGTCCCATTGCGCAAGGCTACGCCGTGGTTCCCCATTGGTAAATGGTTGTTAATAACAGTATAATGCGGCTGTTATGGAGGCTCGATGTGAAAGATTTTTTACGGCGCACGCCGCGCTATTTCACTGCAAACCGCAAAACAGAGCAGCAGATCCCCGAGGACCTGTGGCATAAATGCAGTGGCTGCGGTGACCTTATTCCTAGCAAACAATTCCAAGATAATGCCAAAGTTTGTCCGCGCTGTACTCATCATGAGCGGCTAAGTGCTGATGAGTGGGTGAGCTATCTTCTCGACCTCGATTCCTGGCAAGAACATGACGCCGATCTTGCGCCGGTAGATGCCCTGGGCTTTGTTTCACCGAAAGATAATTACGCAAAAAAGCTTGAGACGCTCCGCGAACAGACGCATCGGCCAGATGCCGCTATCTGTGGTGTTGGCGCGATCGGCGAGGTTCCGCTCGCGCTCTGCGTTTCGGACTTTGCCTTTATGGGCGGCTCGATGGGGGCGGTCGTCGGCGAAAAGGTTGCCCGCTCAGCTGAACGGGCGGCCGAGCTCGGGATGCCGCTGCTCACCATCAATGCATCCGGAGGTGCGCGCATGCATGAGGGCATGTTGTCCCTGATGCAGATGGCGAAGGTGTCGGTCGCCTTGGCGCGGCTGGGCGAAGCGCGTCAGCCGCATATCTCCCTGTTGCTCGATAACTGCTATGGTGGCGTGACAGCTTCGTATGCCTCCTCGGCTGACATTATTATTGCCGAGCCGCGCGCACACGTTGGCTTTGCGGGTCCCCGTGTCATCGAGCAGACGATCCGACAAAAGCTGCCCGCCGACTTTCAAACCGCGGAATTTCTCTTGGAGCACGGCATGATCGATGTTGTCGCATCCCGAGCCGAGCTCAAGAGCGTGCTCGCGCGTGTGCTTGGCCTGTACACAGACAAGCCGAGGACCGAAGGAAGGTTCGCGGGCCACGCCAACGGGGTACAGTCCTACATCCGAGGAGTGTAGCCATGGCGGACGAACAACACACGAGCGAGGAGCTTACGCCCTGGGATATTGTGCAGCTCGCGCGGCACCCTCAGCGGCCCCATACGCTCGACTATATTCGTGGCCTATGCGAAGACTTTGTCGAGCTGCGCGGCGACCGGCGCTTCGGCGATGATCGCGCGCTGTTAGGCGGTATCGGTCGCTTTAACGGTCAGAGTGTTGTCGTGCTGGGCCACCAAAAAGGGAGCAATACCAAGGAGAATATTCAGCATAACTTTGGCAGCCCGCGTCCGGAAGGCTACCGCAAGGCACTGCGGCTTATGCAGCACGCTGAGAAGTTTGGCTTTCCGGTGTTGGCCTTTATTGATACACCGGGCGCGGATCCCAGTATGGGCTCCGAAGAGCGCGGTATTGGCGAGGCAATAGCCGCGAACTTAGTCGTCATGGCTGAGCTGGACGTTCCGATCGTCACAACAGTGATCGGCGAAGGTGGCTCGGGCGGCGCTTTGGCGATTGGCGTGGCCGACCGGCTGCTTATGCTGCAGTACGCGATTTACTCGGTGGCTTCCCCTGAGGCGAGTGCCGCGATCTTGTGGCGGGATGCATCGAAGGCCCCCGATGCCGCCAAAGCGATGAAAATTACCGCGCCCGATCTCCATCAGCTCCAGATTGTCGACGAGATTATCCCAGAGCCAGCTGGTGGCGCGCATCTTGATACTGCGGCAACTATCGCAGCGGTCGGAGCATCGATCCAACGCCATCTTGACGAGTTACAAGTGTTGCCGGGCAGGGAGCTGCGCCAGCGCCGCTACGAGAAGTATCGCTCAATTGGTTTGGTCCAACAGGCGCAGACGATTGTGTTGAGCACAACTGAAGCGCCATAAGGTAAGAGCGGGCGGAGATGGGACTGATGGCCCACCGCGTCGCTTGACGCGGTATTTTGATCTTGGTATAACATAACAAAGTACACACTTGTGCTAGAGGCGCAGGCCTCGTTCGTAACTGGTTTCCCGAACTTTATAACAACTGAATAGCACGACGGTTCCGAGTCTGCTCCCACATCGCAGCATCGCTCTTGATCCACCACACTCACCGGCACCGCCCACACCAGCACCGACGCTGTAGGTCGCTGGAAGCCGATCATTGCCGTCGTGCCGCATGGGCCGCGGCATGTGCATTACGGGCCAAACCGCGTGTCGATCGCCATGATGCGAGCCTCCCCCCGCTGGACCTTTCT
The DNA here is from genome assembly GCA_016781525.1 of bacterium. GTDB lineage: Bacteria > Chloroflexota > Chloroflexia > Chloroflexales > Kallotenuaceae > LB3-1. Next base: position 3,300 of record JADDQE010000235.1, read on the forward strand.
GGCCTCTTCAATTTGCCCTCTGGGCAGGAGGATTTCGATGGCAACCGCAGTCAATGGGACATCACTCCTGAGCCTCGTCAGCGAGCTTCAGGATCGGAAGCAGTATCAAGAACTGAACTGGACCGGATCGTTTGCCGAGTACCTCGACGTCGTCGCGCGTAACCCTCGTGTTACCCGCACGGCCTTTCAGCGCATCTACGACATGATCATGTCGTATGGCTCAGAAGAGTTCGTTGACGCCAAGAAGAAGCTGGTGCGCTACAAATTCTTCGCCGATCCGTCGATTGATGAAGCTGACGCGATTTACGGGCTCGAAATCCCGTTGATGCGGCTGGTCAACTTCTTCCGCTCGGCCGCCGAGGGTTATGGTACCGAGCGGCGTGTGTTGCTGCTCCACGGCCCCGTAGGTTCCTCTAAATCCACGATTGTCCGCCGGCTCAAAAAAGGCCTCGAAGGTTATACCCGCGCGGATGATGGTGCGCTCTATACGTTCGGCTGGTATCTGGGCGACGGCGACGACATCGTCACTGGTCGCGTAGCCGACGCCGATTATGAAGACTGTCCGATGCACGAGGAGCCACTGCATCTCGTGCCCGAGGAGTTCCGTGACAAATTTCTCGCTCAGTTGAACGCTAGCCTCGAGGACGGCGGCAGCGTCACGGTTACGGGCGACCTGTGCCCCTCGTGCCGCTACAACTATCGTGACCTGATGCGTCGGTACGATGGCGACTGGACCCAGATGATCAAGCACGTGCGCGTGCGACGGTTGATTTTCTCTGAGAAGGACCGCGTCGGTATCGGGACGTTTCAGCCCAAGGACGAGAAGAACCAGGACTCGACCGAGCTTACGGGCGATATCAACTATCGCAAAATTGCTCAGTACGGCTCCGACAGCGACCCACGCGCGTTCAACTTCGACGGCGAGTTCAACGTTGCCAATCGCGGTATCATCGAGTTTATCGAGGCGCTCAAACTGGATGTCGCGTTCTTGTACGATCTGCTGGGCGCGTCCCAGGAGCATAAGATTAAGTCGAAGAAGTTTGCGCAGACCGATATCGACGAGGTTATTCTGGCGCATACAAACGAGCCTGAGTATCGCAAGCTCCAGAATAACGAGTTTATGGAGGCGCTCAAGGATCGTACTGTCCGCATCGACATTCCGTATATCACCAAGCTAAAGAACGAGATCAAGATCTACGAGAAGTCGTTCAACGAGGGTCGTGTCCGTGGCAAGCATATCGCGCCGCATACCGTCGAGGTTGCCTCGATGTGGGCAGTGCTCACACGCTTGGAAGAGCCAAAAAAGGCCAACCTAACGCTGCTCCAAAAGCTCAAGCTCTATGATGGCAAGTCGCTGCCAGGCTTTACCGAGGACAATATCAAGGAGCTGCGGAAGGAGTCCCAGCGCGAGGGCATGAGCGGTATTTCGCCGCGCTACATTCAGGACAAAATCTCGAACGCGCTGGTCAACGATGGCCAGGATGGCTGTGTCAACCCGTTCATGGTCTTGAACGAGCTCGAAAGTGGCCTCAAGCACCACTCGTTGATCAACAATGAAGAAGACAAGAAGCATTATCGGGACTTGCTTAGCGTCGTCAAAGACGAGTATGCCGAAATCGTCAAGAACGAGGTTCAGCGGGCTATCAGCGCCGACGAGGATGTAATCGCCCGACTCTGCGGCAACTATATCGATAACATCAAAGCATACACCCAGCGCGAGCGCGTTCGTAACCGGTTCACCGGACAGTACGAGGAGCCCGACGAGCGGCTGATGCGCTCGATCGAGGACAAGATCGACATTCCCGAGTCGCGCAAGGACGATTTCCGCCGCGAGATCATGAACTATATCGGCGCGCTGGCAATCGAGGGCAAGAAGTTCGACTACAAGACCAATGAGCGGCTGCATCGGGCGCTCGAGCTCAAGCTCTTCGAGGACCAAAAGGACTCGATCAAGCTGGTGAGCTTGGTGTCGCAGGTGGTCGATAAGGATGCACAGGAAAAGATCGACGTGGTCAAGACGCGGTTGATCCGCAACTATGGCTACTGCGACCGCTGCGCCTCCGATGTCCTGACCTATGTGGCCAGTATCTTCGCCCGCGGCGACGTAAAGAGCCGGAATTAGGGGCAGACGAGGGGCTAGGGGCTAGAAGCTAGGGGCTAGAAGATTTGATCGCCTAATCCCTCGTCCCTAGCCGCTAGTCCCTCGTCCCTTGAGGTGGATTATGGCAGATCGTGTTGAGCGCGACCTGAATCGCTTTCGACAAATTGTGCGCGGGAAGATCAAAAAGGACCTGCGTAAATATATGTCGCAGGGCGAGATGATCGGGCGGCAGGGACGACGCTACGTGTCGATCCCGCTGCCCCAGATCGACATCCCGCAGTTCCGCTTTGGCCAGAAGCAGGGCGGTGGCGTTGGCCAGGGTGAAGGTGATGTTGGCGATCCGATTGCTCGAGGCGACGGTAAGGACGGCGGCAGCGGTGAGGCCGGAGAAGAGTCCGGCCAGCATACGATCGAAGTCGACGTAACGCTCGAAGAGCTGGCTCAAATCCTCGGCGAGGAGCTGCAGCTGCCGAATATCGAGCCGAAGGGCAAGAAGAATATTATCTCGGAGAAGGATCGGTACACCGGCATCGCCAAGGTCGGCCCCGACTCGCTCCGCCATTTCAAGCGCTCGTACCGCGAGGCGCTCAAGCGGCAGATTGCGACCGGCGCCTACAACCCCGACGATCCGATTGTGGTGCCGATCAAGGATGACATGCGCTATCGCACGTGGAAGACCACGATGCTGCCCGAGGCGAATGCTGTGATCATCTATGCAATGGATGTGTCGGGCTCGATGGGCACCGAGCAGAAGGAGCTCGTCCGGATCACGGCCTTCTGGATCGAGACATGGCTGCGCTCGCAGTACAAGTCGATCGACATTCGCTACATCGTCCATGACGCGGCGGCTAAAGAGGTGGATCAGCAGACCTTCTACCATTTGCGCGAGGGTGGGGGTACCAAGATCAGCTCGGCCTACAAGCTAGCGCTGCGCATGATCGAGGAGCGCTACCCGCCCGACGATTGGAACATCTACTGCTTCCACTTTTCCGATGGCGATAACTGGGGTGGTGGTGATACGCGCGAGTGCGTTGATATCCTGCGGAAGCACCTGCTGCCGAAGATTAACCTCTTCTGCTATGGCCAGGTGCGCTCGCTCTATGGCTCGGGTCGCTTCGCACATGATCTCGAAGAGTATCTTGGCAAAATCGAAAACCTGGTTGTCTCCGAAATCGCCGATCGCAATGATGTCTACGACTCGATTAAAGACTTTTTGGGGAAGGGGAAATAAGGGTGCGGGGCCAGCGACTAGGGACTAGGTGGAAATGTACCTTCTAGCCTCTAGCCTCTAGCCCCTAGCCCCTCGTCTGCTTATGCGTAACACAAAACTTCCTCCAGACCTACAGGCCGCCTGGCAAGAGATCGACGGCTATGCGCGGGACTATGGCCTCGACTATTTCCCGATCTCATTCGAGGTGCTGGATTACCGCACGCTCTACGAGGTCGCGTCGTTCGGCGGCTTTCCGACGCGCTATCCCCACTGGCGTTTCGGCATGGAGTTCGACCAGATGATCAAGGGCCATACCTATGGTCTCTCGGTTATCTACGAAATGGTTATTAACAACAATCCATCGTATGCGTATCTGCTCGAAGGCAACGACATGACGACGCAGAAGATGGTGATGGCTCATGTAACCGGTCACGTCGACTTCTTCAAAAATAACCTGTGGTTCTCGCATACCAATCGCCATATGTTGGACGCGATGGCTAACCACGCGGTGCGTATCCAAAAGGCGATCGACCGCGTCGGCTACGAGCCCGTCGAAGATTTTATCGACGTGTGCCTTTCGCTCGAAAACCTGATCGACTACCACGCTCCTTACATTCAGCGTCCCGAGGCCCAGACGCTCGTGCCCGTTACCGAGGAGGAGCAGGCCGAAGAGCTGCCGGAGGGTCTCAGGGTCGATCGGCGCTATATGCAAGGCTATATCAACCCGCCCGATTTCCTGGCGGCCGAGCGCCAAAAGCTGCAGGACGAGCGCAACCGATCACGCAAGTTTCCGGAAAACCCGCAGAAGGATGTGCTGCTCTTTCTGCTCAACTACGCGCCGCTCGATCGCTGGCAGCACACGGTGCTGGAGATCGTCCGCGACGAGATGTACTACTTCGCACCGCAGGCGATGACCAAGATATTGAACGAAGGATGGGCCAGCTACTGGCATAGCGAAATCATGACCAAAAAGGCCGCGCGGGCCTCGGAGATCGTCGATTTCGCGGAGCATCACTCGGGCGTCGTGGCAACCAGCCCCCAGCGGATGAATCCCTACAAGCTGGGACTCGAGCTGCTGCGCGACATCGAGGAGCGCTGGAACAAGGGCAAGTTCGGCAAGGTGTACGACGAGTGCGAGGACTTTGCCGCGAAGCGGGCATGGGACAAAAATTTGGGCTTGGGTCGGCAGAAGCTCTTCGAGGTGCGCAAGTTTCACAACGATATTACCTTTATCGACGAGTTCCTGACGCCCGAGTTTGCGCTGGAGCAGAAGCTTTTCACCTTCCGCTACAACCGTGATACCGACCTGTACGAGATCGCGAGCCGTGAGTTTGCCGAGATCAAGCAGAAGCTGCTGTATCGACTGACCAACTTCGGACAGCCGTTTATCCAAGTCGAGGATGGCAACTACGCGAACCGCGGCGAGCTTTATTTGCGTCATCGGCATGAGGGCGTTGATCTCCGCATCGACTACGCCCGCGACACGCTGCGCAACCTCCACAAAATCTGGACGCGACCAGTTCACCTTGAGACGGTGATCGACGAAAAGAAGCGTTTGCTGACCTTCGATGGCCGCGATTACGCCGAGCGTCGGATCGACTGACCAGTTAACCGGTTTTCTAGCTATGGCACATCGGGTGCTATACACACAGCAGACCAACGTCAAAGGATGCACCGCGATGAGCGTCACGGTAGCCAAACAGCTTGCAGACCGGCTCAAGCACCATATTGGACAGGGTCCCGGCACCGTCAGTGTCGACGGCGACGGAGTCAGTGTTGCTGTCGACGTCGAGCAGTGCGAACGGTACGCGGTGGGTGTGCGCGGTATCGTCGTTCGGCCCGACCAGCCAGCCTCGGATGTACGGGATGTCGCGGAGCGGATCGCGCGAGATGTGACCGAGCTGGATGGCCCGCTGGCTGTCGTGGAGTATGACGCGCGCCAGGGCCGAGCCATTGTGCGCTCGGCCCAGCCCGACACAGACGATGCGGGCGTGACCTACTGGGAAGGCGACGTGCGGGCGGATGAAGCATCCTTGCAGCGCTACCGCAAGGACCATAGCGCGCCCGAGCGCGAAGCCGTTGCGGAGCCTCTTATGCACAACATTGTCGGCCGCGTGGCTGAGCAGCTGGCGGACGCGACGCGCCAAGTTGAGCAATAACTGGAACACCAGCGTGACGTTGGCGTTCGCTGGCGATAGAATGGTGCACCGTGATCAACGATGTTCTACCACTGATCGATGAAAGCCGGGCACGCGGCGAGTCGCTTGCCGTCGCTACCGTTGTGCGGACATATGGCTCCGCGCCGCGGCAGGTTGGCTCGAAAATGGTTGTGACCCGCGGCGGCGCCATGGCCGGCTCGGTCTCAGGAGGGTGCGTGGAAGGCGCCGTCTTCGAGGAGTGCCAGCTGACTCTGAAAACCGGCCAGCCCAAGCTCCTGCGCTACGGGGTCTCCAATGAGCAGGCC
>JADDQE010000203.1 GCA_016781525.1 bacterium
TTGTCAGTCCGCACCGGGCCAGTGGGTTCGCCTCGCGTGATCAGTCCCCATCTTGACGCCGTCTGGCCAGCAGTGCTAGAATGAATATCAAATATGAAGGACGACGTTGTCCAGCAAGTATATATTTGTAGTTATGGATAAGCCGCGCCTCGTCGCGGCTTTTTGCGTGCCTGTCAGCTTAACCTAGGCAATGTTTACCTGGGAGGTATCTGGCAGTGTTTCGGGTATGCGCCGCGTGCCTGCTATAACCTCTAGGCTCAATACCAGGAGAACCGGTATGGCGACCTTTGTGGAAGAAAAAGCGGAAAATCCTTTTGAAATCGCGCAGCAGCAATTTGATATTGCCGCCGATATTCTCAACCTTGACCATGGCATGCGTCAAATTCTGCGTGTGCCGCAGCGCGAGCTTACAGTCCGCTTTCCGGTCACAATGGACGATGGCTCGGTGCGCGTTTTCACCGGCTATCGTGTCCACCATAACATTACTCGTGGCCCGGCCAAAGGTGGTATTCGCTACCATCCAGCCGTGGATATCGACGAGGTGCGTGCCCTCGCCATGTGGATGAGCTGGAAGTGCGCCCTGGTGAACATTCCGTACGGTGGCGCGAAGGGCGGTATCGTGGTTGACCCGAAGCAGCTGTCCACGCACGAGCTAGAGCACATGACCCGCCGGTTTGCCTCCGAAATTTCACTGCTTATCGGACCGGAAAAAGATATCCCCGCCCCAGACGTTGGTACAAACGCGCAAATTATGGCCTGGATTATGGATACGATCTCCATGCATCGAGGCTACACCGTGCCAGCGGTTGTGACTGGGAAGCCGATCGATGTCTTCGGCTCACTTGGACGTACCGATGCTACTGGTCGAGGGGTAAGTATTACCGCGCGCGAGGCGGCTAAGCACCTAGGAATTTCGTTTGCAGATGCCAGAGCGGTGGTCCAAGGCTTTGGAAACGTTGGTAGCGCGTCTGCAGCACTCATACAGAAAATGGGTGCCAAAATCGTTGCGGTTAGCGATGTTAGCGGCGGATACTACAACCCCCAGGGGCTCGACGTACCGACAATGATGCGCTATGCCGCGCAAAACAGATCGCTCGAAGGCTACAAGGAGCCTGGGCTCGAACACGTCACGAACGGCGAGCTGCTTGAGCTAGAGTGTGAAATTTTGGTACCTGCTGCGCTTGAAAACCAGATCACCGGGGCAAACGCGGATCGGATCAAGGCACGCATCATCGTCGAAGGCGCGAATGGCCCAACGACGCCGTCCGCCGATGAAATTCTCTACGACCGTGGCGTCTTTATCGTGCCCGATATTCTGGCCAATGCTGGCGGCGTGACGGTCTCGTACTTCGAGTGGGTGCAGGGCTTGCAAGAGTTCTTCTGGAGTGAAGAGGAGATCAACGAGCGGCTTGAGCGGATCATGATCCGCTCATTCAGTAGTGTGCTTGAGATTGCCCTGCGGGATCGCGTTCCGCTGCGTACGGCAGCCTATGTGGTTGCCGTAAAGCGTGTCGCAGATGCAACGCTGATCCGCGGCATCTACCCCTAGGCCTTGAACTACCCTGTATGCAGCTACTGCCAAGCGCAAACCTCCCGCACGACCACGGGAGGTTTTTTTCTTCTCGATAGACAGTAGTGGCAGGCTACGTGAATCGGCGGCCGCGGAGGGCTGAGGGTATCCACGGGCGCATTAGCTGCGCCGGGTCATTCGTCACTGCTTACGATCTCACCCGGGTTGACCGCCTGGCTCTGTGCGTGCTGAACCGCTGATAGCAGCGCGTTGGGCGTTGTTCCCTGCCGTGGGAAGGAGGCAAGCCCAATCGTGAATTGCAGCTCAGCCGGATCGTCTTCAGTCAGCAGCCCAAGCGTCTTGATGAGCCGTGCGGCGACAACACGACCAAGACCAGCCTCGGTGAAGGGGAGAACGATCAAGATCTTTTCAGAGCTGAAGCGCACCAGAATATCCGTTTGACGCAAGCTCGTCAGAATACGAGCGCTTACGAGCTGCCATGTGCTCGGTCGTTCAAGCGCCGTCCCTCCAACTGCAAGGAGTAACACGGTCATCGGCTGGTGTATGCGTCGGGACCGTTCGATCTCCGTGGGGAATATCGCATCGAAGTAGCGGCGGCTGAAGAGAGTCGTCTCGGGATCAAGGACGTTGAGCCCCTCGTACCTGAACATCCGCTCAGAAATGACATCCGACACGTTACGATTGCGTAGCGCAGCTCCCACTCGATAGCTCAGTGTTTCCTGCGTCCAAGAGCGCGAGTTGCTTTGCTGATCCAAGGTGAGCATAAGCACGGGCGTTCCTTGAGCGAGGAGGCGGGCCGCCTGGTCGGAAAGCGAGCGGGAGGCAGAAGTTCGGTCACTGCTTAGATCCATCACGATCAGGTCGTACTGGCTGAATGTCAGCAAGTCGGTCAACGTCTGCGGATCGGCGGCGACGATCACGCTATACCCGAGCGCTTCAAGCTGCTGGGCGACCATTGTCCGCCGCATATCCGAAGGAGCAACAAGCAAGATTGTGGTTGTGGTCGGCTTCAAACCGAGCATACGGTCTCCATCTTCTATCAAGGTCCGTGGACTACTGCAAGTTTCTCACGAGCTCGGCGTAGCTCTTCACTAACTCCCGCGCCTGTTCGATGCTTGCGCCTTCGGCTATCACATGAAAGAAGGGGCCTTCCGCGTCAGGCTGCACCAGGACCCAGGCGTCGCCAAGGTCGATTTTGACGCCATCAATTTGGTCGGCTGCACGGTCGGCGTGCTGCTCGTTAAGCATGCGCATGACCTTGCCGCGGTGCTCCCACCGACACGCCACCCGCATGCGGTCCATATGGTAGTGCGGAAGCGCGTCAATGATCGTCGAGAGCTTTAAGTGCTGCAGCGCCAGCAGCTCCATCAGCTTGACTAATGCAAATAAACCATCGGCAATCGGGTAGAACGATGGGAAGATCAAGTTGCCCGCGCCGTCGCCGAGCATCAGGTAGTCGCGGTTAGCTGCCGCTGTTTGCATCAGTGCTCCCAAGTTTGTGCGAGTCCGGATGATCGTGCCGCCGTAGCGCTGCGCGATTTCCTCGAAGACACGCGGCGCACTTACAGGAACCGCTACGGTGCCGCCATTGTGGCAGCGCATCAACATCTCAGTCAAGGCTGCTAGCACTTGGAGATCGCTCAGCCGGCGGCCCTGGTCGTCGACGATAAACATCTTTTCGCCGCCAGGATCCAGCCTGACCCCGAGCTCGGCGTGGAGCACCGGCACAATCGCGGCGAGTTGATCCATCCCCGCATCAAATTCGGCAGGTGTTTGGAAGATACGTGCTTCGTTCAAATTGGCATTGAGCTCAACCGTATCACAGCCAAGCCTACGCAAAACCGTGGGCGCAATATCCGAGGCATTGGCGTTAGCATAATCCACTACAATGTTGAAGCGTTTCCCAATCGCTTGAATCGCTTCCGCTCGAACCGCTTGGAAAAAACCGCCAATGTATGTTTTATCGATGCCGGTAAGATATCGAATCCGGCCGATCTCATCAAGATAGACCCGACGATAATCTTCCCGGAAGAAAATATTCTCGATCATTCGCTCGGCGCCGGTGTCGATATCGAGGCCCTGGTGGTCGAAGAATTTAATGTCGACGACGCGGTTATCGAATGGCGAGAGACGGACATGTATGCCGCCCGTGGCATTCGTCGCATGCACCATGTAGCGCGCGACGGGGATAGGTACGGTGCTGACGTCGGCGACGTTGATACCAGCCGAGGGCAATCCCGAGATAATTGCGCGCTTCAGCATGCGGGGTGTGTAGTGCGCATCACGATTGATCAAGACGGTCGAGCCACGCGGCAGTGTGCCGCCATATGCCGCGCCTAGCTTTGCGCAAAATTCAGGAGTAATATCGATATTCACTAAGCCCGTGATGCCGAACCGCCCAAAGAGCACCCGGCGCCCCTGCGCACCCCAGATGATACTGTTCATCACGGTCGCACCTTCGTCGATCTCCTTGCTAGGCCAGATTTTGACGCCTGCATTGATGACCGCCCCGGAGTTGACGATACTGTAGTCCCCGACGACCACTCCTTCGAAGAGTACGGCACGGCTCTTAATATTTGATTGCCGCGTGACAATCGCGCCGCGGAGCTCTGCGCGCTCGCCGATATACGAGTTGCGCCAGATAATCGAGCGGTCGATGATCGCGCGTGTATCGACAATGTTGTAATCACGGATAACACTTGGGCCATGGACTACGACGCCGCCTTTGATCTTGACGCCATGTCCCAGAAAGATTGGCCCGAACAGCTGCGCATCGGGCGCGATTTCGTACTCACCACCAACCCAAATATCGCCGCCAATATTCGTTCCAAGCCGTGGCAGGTGAACATAGCCATGGAGATAGTCAGCTGTCGCGCGCATGTAGGCGTCGAGGGTACCGATATCCGTCCAGTAACCGTCCGTGACGTAGCCGAATAGCTCCTGACCTTCGCGTAGGAGCACAGGAAAGATATCTTTTGCCCAGTCCACATTCTGGCCGGCCTCAAAGAAGTCGAAGACCCTGGGGTCGATAATGTAGATACCCGTATTCACTGTATCGGAGAAGAGCTGGCCCCATGAAGGCTTTTCAAGAAATTGCTTGATGGACCCATCTTCCTTGGTGATCACAACCCCATAGTCGAGCGGATTATCAACGCGTTTGAGGGTTACCGTCACCAGTGCTTGCTTCTGGTAGTGATATTCGATGATATTTGTGAGATTAATATCCGTGAGCGCGTCGCCGGATATAACGAGAAAGGGCTCCTGCAGCAAATGCTGGGCGTTCTTGACACTGCCAGCCGTTCCTAGCGGCGTTTCCTCTACCGAGTAGACGATGTTCAATCCGTAGGCTGATCCATCACCGAAAAAATCTTGAATGACGCTGGCAAGATATTGAACCGTGACGATAATGTCGGTGATGCCGTGAAGCTTGAGCAGCTCGAAGATATGGGCAATCACCGGACGATCTGCGAGCGGCACCATAGGCTTGGGACGGTTAATTGTAAGGGGCCGTAACCGCGAACCTTCGCCGCCGGCCATGACTACGGCTTTCATGTATTGCCTCCCGCTCGTTGATCGCACGTGTTCAGGGGGTGAGTTTAGTCGCAGTATACCATTCTGCTTCCCATGAGAACAACAGAATTTGGCTGGACGTCTTGCACTGGGTCTCTCACGATATAACCGACGTTCTCGCTGGGTACCGCAAGACTTGACGGCGGCGCTGCTGCACGCTTCCCTGGCCGAGTTACGCTATCAGCCGGCACGCGGAGTCCGTTGTGGAAGTAGCTCCAACCGACGCGCGGCAGCCTCAAGCGTTGCAAGCTCCTTGGCAAAACAGAAGCGCGCCATCATGGGCGCCGTTTCCGGCTGGTCGTAGAAGGCTGAAGGTGGAATCGCGGCGACCCCGATCTCGGTCGTCAGATAACGGCAGAAATCAACGTCGGACGCGGGCGCCCACGGGTTGATATCGGCCATCACAAAGTAGGTTCCCGCGGGAGGGATGACGCCAAAGCCGCTAGCTTGTAGGACGTCGACCAACAAGGCCCGCCGCTCGGCGTAGAAGCGATGGAGCTCGGCATAGTATGAGCTTTGGAGCGCGTCGGCCAAGGCCGTGGCGATGGCGTGCTGGAAAGGCGTGGCAATCGCAAACGTCGCCCATTGATGGATTTTGCGAACGGCGTCGGTGAGTGCTGGCGGCGCGATCGTGTAGCCGATCTTCCATCCGGTCATGCTAAACGTTTTGCCGGTGCTATTAACTGTAACCGTGCGCTCCCACATGCCTGGTAGTGTTGCGATCGGGATATGCTGGCCGGTAAAGACCATTCGGTCATAGACTTCATCCGCTACTGCGATAACATCATGTTCAATGCAGAGCTCGGCAAGCAGCTCCAGCTCGGCACGCCGAAAGACCTTACCGGTCGGGTTATGCGGCGTGTTCAGAAGGATCGCGCGTGTTCTGGGGCCGAATGCCGCGCGCAAAGCCGCCGGATCGAAGGTCCAATCCGGATCACCCAGTTGACTGCTGCCGTTAACGGCCTGCGATGCTGGCGGATTGAGGCGAACGTAGCGCGGAACGCCGCCGGCAATGATGGTATTGGGCCCATAGCAGTCGTAGGCCGGCTCGAACACGATCACTTCATCGCCGGGATCGACGATTGCCAGCAATGTCGAGAAGAGCGCCTCCGTAGCGCCACAGGTGATCGTGACGTGCTCTGGGGCTGCGGGAAGCCCGTACGTGGTGCGATACGTCTCGGCGACTGCCTGGCGTAGGGCGGGAATTCCAGGTGAAGGCGCATATTGGTTGTGATCCGCAGTAATCGCAGCGACTGCCGCCTGCTTAACATGTTCTGGCCCGGCGAAATCTGGAAATCCTTGTGAGAGATTAATCGCTTGATGGGCCGCGGCTAGCGCACTCATTTCGGTGAAGATCGAGGTTCCAAACGAGCGAATGCGTTGGCTGTGTCGGGATCGGTTACCCACAGTCGTTCCTTTCGTGCGTGCCAATGGGGGAACACGCTGCTCAATCCATCTCCACTGGCGCGACTTCATTGCGTGCATGAGTCTCCATGATCTAGCCCTAGTGCGCAAGTCGCCGCTTCAGCTTTCTGTTGATAGCGCTAACCCGAGACTTGGATGTAATGACGGGGCAGGCTGTTCAGCCTGCCCCGTCAGGGAACGATCGCGCTTAGGAGCCGGGTACTGTCAAGAGCAAGAGCTGGCCACCCTCACGCTTACGGGTATAGTCACCGGCCGGTTCCTGCTGCAGCCTGATTGAGTGCGCCTGAACATCGGCGATCCACGTGCCAGGACCAAAGACCTCTGAGGCGTCGACGATCCCGCTCGACTCCCAGCTACCCGCCTTCGCCTTGAGGTCGAGGCTTTGGTCGACTTCGGCCACGACGTTCAAGCTACCGGTGCGGAGGTCGTAGCGCCAAATCCGTGCGTTCGGTCCTTTGCCTGGATCAAAGTTGTTCTCGCTAATCGGGTCCTCCTGAATCATCAGGCTGTTCGCGCTCGTGTCCATGTTGTCTGGATTGTGCAGCACATTGGGGTTGTTGTACCCTCCCACGTCCGCATCAATCAAGATTTCAAGCCGATCAACCTGGCGGGGATCGTTGTCGTTAAGTGTCATCTTAAAGACCCGGCCATTGGGATACGGCCCCCGGGTGCCACGCTCCCCGCGCCGCAACCGACCGGTGCTGGCATCGGGCACCGCTCGGGGCTCACCCGTGTCGGCGATGTAGAGCACACGCGGGTTGTTTTGATCGTAGGCCATATCTTCTGCGCGGATGAACTGGAAGACGTTGTTGGCGTTGGACCACTGCTCCAGCACATCCTGGTTGGCCATGGCAATCTCACGTGGAACCGGAATGAAGCGACCGCCGACTGCCATACCCGTGGTGAGGTCGCCGTAGTCGTTGATGGTGGGGGTGTCGCTGACGAACGCATAGAGCTCGCCCTTGTCGGCGAGCAGGTCGTCCGGCGAGTTGGCCAGGTACATGTAGACCTGAGCCGATGGAGCGTCGAAGGTGTCGTCGTCCGTCACCGCGACGACCTGGTTCCATCCACCCGGCACGATCACGGTGTTCTCATGGTTCATGCGGCCCATGCCCTGGATCACGTGTTTCTTGCCGGTGTTGGCCTCGACGGCCACGACGAAGCCGGCTTGTCGGAGATTGCCCTGTGGTGGCCATGCCGGAGCGGGCGGCAGCGAGAGGATCGCGTTATCCTCCTCGCCTGTGAAGAACACGGGCTGCTTGAAGCCCTCGCGCTCGCTCGCCATAAATGCGGAGCAGAAGCGCGCGAAGTTAAGGTCGCTCGTCCAAACCATTTCGCCGCCGAGAACACCAGCTGAAGCTTGGCTGACCCTTAATTTCGAGATCTCGGCGTTCTTGTAGTCGGCTGCTCCCGCAAATGGCACCGTTGTCGTCTCATGCGCGACAAAGACATCGACGACCCCGTTGCCGCGCGGCACGATCCCGATACCGTCCGGGATCGACTCGAACTCATAGCCGTTCGACAAACGATCACCCGTCGAGATGATCGGCTTGACCGAGCCATTGCCTGTGGGCCGCAACATAGCCTGAACTTTTGTTTGGAAGCCCTGGGTACGCTCAAGTACTTGGGGCCCCAGTCGTCCCAGTAGTACCTTAAAGGGCTTGGGATTGTTGGGGTGGTGCTCGAAGCGGGCCCGCTCAAAGTACTGGGTCATGAGGCCTGTCTCAGGGTCGGTGAATTCTGCGCTGACCGGGAAGCCGAAGAGCGCAAGGGACTCGCGGAATGACATGCCCGGCTCGCCCAAGTCCAATCCATGGCTGCTCCAGTAGCTACGGAATAGACCGCAGGCTTGATGACCCGTCTCGCGGAAGAAGGTACAGTTGGGGCTGTTCTCGTTGCCAGCTCGCGGGGTGAAGTGTGGCGAGCCCTGTAGACCACGGCGCTCGGCATCCGCAACGCCAAGGTGACCGAGCAGTACCTTGTACGGCTCAGGGTTGTTGGGGTGGTACTCGAAGCGCTGCCGCTCGAAGTACTGCACCGTGTGGGACTGCCCTGTATCGGGATTACGCTCGGTGATTTCACCTGTCAAGGGATAGCCGAAGACTGGCAATCCCCCGTTCATCATCCAGAAGTTCTTGAAACCGTGCGCGATACACTGGCCGGTTTCCGGAAAACACATGATCTCCGAATTCTGCGCACGTGCGCCTGAGGGTACAGCGAACAGAAGTGTGAGTACAAGGGTCATCAATGCCGACGCGGCCTTCTTCATTGCGTGCTCCTTTGCGTACTCCAGTACGTGCTTCTCTGCTACCAGGGTTAGGCTCGAATGGAGCACTCGATTGTCCACGTGGACAGGGGACCGTGAAGCCTAATGAGTGCCGAGCAGCGGTTCTGCGAGCCGACCGGATAGCATGGGTTCAATTGCCGAGCTTCCAAAGCTACGGTATAGTGCGGCCCTTTACGACGTATACGTGCTACGAGGAGATCACCCCCTTCCGGCGGTGTAGGGCTTGCAGTACGATTGGCTAGTTGGAATAATG
>JADDQE010000038.1 GCA_016781525.1 bacterium
ATCATGAGCAAGTACCCTAACCCCGCTGCGTCGACTGCGGCGCCGATTAGGTGCCCCTCGCCGATGAGCGGCTGTGGCAAGCATGTTTTGTAGTGCGTGGACTTCGGGCGATGGTCGCGCATCTCTACCACGGTAATAACCATGAGGGTCGAACACGAGCTTGACGGAGGCACACGGTGAAACCACTTTCCAACGTCATGACCGATACACTGTGCTGGGTGCAGCCCCACCGGCGCACGCCAGGAAGTTTTGAACTGCTTGATGGCAATGATTTCAGCGGAACGCTGAAGTGCGAGGCAGTCTGGAGCCAACGGGCGACCGCTGAGGTTGCCGACAACCGATGGACCATCAAGCGAACCAACGTTATGCCTCCGCGCTGGACCAGAAGGAACAGGAGCGCGAGGCTGCGAAGCGGAACTAGCATCTTGACTAAGCACGCATAATCACCGCATGGCAAAACAACCGCTGACTATTGAAGAGACACGGCGCGCGCTCGGCGTGTCGGATTCGTCCGTGCGTCGGATGCTTCGTGCTGTCCTCCTAAAAGAGGCTGGGCGACAGGCAGGCGGCGGTATCCTTGTCGATGCTCAGTCAGTGGAGGCGGCGGCGCAGCTCGGCCCAGCGGTAGCGCGCCCAATCGAAGAGTGGCTGGCGATCGAGCAATGCCGTGAGAAAGTGGAGGAACCGCAGCATGGCGGGAATAATACCGGCGTCGCCGGTCGCTTCCTGATACTGCGCCAGCGCCTTGAGGACGACGAAGACCGGCCACGGGTCGTAGACGATGCGCCGCTCGTCACTCGTATCGCGCACTGGGCCAAGCCACCCATCGGGGCGCTGCCGCTCGAGGATAGCATCGACCCAGCGCCGCGCTTTGGCAATCAACTGCTCATCGCCAGCAAAAATGCCAGCGGTATGAAGCCGTCAAGCCAGTAGGGTCCGCGCTCCCAGCCTTCTGCTGCCCCGCCGATGCAGGCACTGTCGGCGACATCGGGCCACAGCTCGTCAAGGTGGCCGCCCAACCCGTCAGCCTGAATCTGGAATTGCCCACGAAGCCAGCCAGCCGGTCGGATTTCGCCGAGCGGCAATGGATCAAACGTCCTGGGTAGTAGCCTGGGCTGCGTTGCAGTCATCATGGGTCCTTTCATCGTGTGCGAGCTGGATTGGAACGCTTCGCGCCCGTGCCGTTAAGTCTGCCGGAGCCAGACCAGCATGCGTCCCGGCACGCGGTTGGCCCAAGCGTAATAGGGTATCGCCGTGAATGCTACCGAGCGCGCGCTGGTCAGCCAGCTGCTGGTCGGCCGTGTGATACAGCCGCTCCTGCCATTCGGCATCTGGCGGGGCGTGCGTCGCCGTACCCTCGAGTACGACCACACCTGTCCTGGCTACTTCAGTCATCCGTTGCCATGAGGCTCACAATTTCGTTCCATGAGCGGCATTAAGGTTGACATAAAGAACTATTTGACATGTTTCAGATGTCCGGATAAGCGAACGAGCCAACACAGGGACCGAGCGCTCCACGTGCTGGCAGTGCACAGCGTGGATAATGACACGTGACAGCGCAGGTGGATGTCGTACGTCGGCAGCACACTATCACCGCCGCCACGATCCTGCAAGCTAGAACTGCAGCTCAACCATCTGGTGGCCGGCAATCACCGGTATGGTGAACTCGACGCGCCCGTCGCGCTGCGTGAACGACACCTCCGCATTCTGAGGCACACAGGCGACACGCCGAATCGGGTGGTCACTTCGCACCGAGACCGGGAGATTGTACAGCGGGATCACATCCTCGACGATGTCAATATCTTGTGAGCGCCGCTCGGGAATATAGTGCAGCAAGTGGGCAACCTGGCGGTTCTCCGCCGGCTGCTCGTTCAGGGTGGCGACGATCGTGGAGGGGCCGCCGTGTCGCAGGAGTGGCTCGGGCAGCAGTAGGTCGAGGGCATTCAGGAAGAGCGTCTTGCACCACCGGGGGGCGTTGGCGTGGTACTGCCCAAAGATCGGATGGGCGAAGTAGATCGCGTTTCCATTGCGGATGATGCCGGGATAGCCCACCTGCCCGGCCGACGGTGTGTGCCGGTGCGAGCAGAAGTGCTCCCATGTGCGATTGAAGTACGGCATGAATGTCTCTGCCAGCACCTCGCTGTCCAGTGCGGCGCTCACTTCGAGGCCCTGCAGATACATGACGTGCTCCGTTTCGGGCAGGCCCTTGCCGATCGCTCCACGAGGCACGAGGAAGTCGGGGCTGTACGGTGCCGGGCCAATGCGCGTCACGCCCAGCAGCGGCAAGGCGAAGGTGCTGCCGTGAGGCGTGAGGCCGGACTCGAACGAGGCGATCAGGCTGCCACCGTTTGCCACGAACGCCTCCAACGTAGCGGCTAGTTCCGGTGAAACCGGGATGTTATCCGGCAGCACGAGCACCTGGTAGCGTGCCAGGTCTGCCTTGGTGTCCACGATGTCGAACTGATGGCCGCCTTCCTCGAGCATTCGTATGGCGCCAATCACCGCGGCAGGGAGTGCGCCGATGCCTCCGCCGTGAAACTCCTCGGGCGTGAGTACGCCGATCTCGACCACGGCGCGCGCTTGGACGCACCACGGCTCCTTTTGCTCGACCTCCGCGTAGACCGCGCCGATCAAATCGTAGACCGGCTGCGAGATCCGGCCGTGCGGCTCGAGTTGATCCCCGACCGAGCACTTGGCTCCGAGCGAGAGCATCCGGAAGCATTCGTAGCGCAGCGCCTCAACGTTCTTGAACGAGTGGAAGTCACCCCAAGAGGTGTGGAACTTGCCGGTCATCCCGAGGCAGTCACGTCCAAGGTTTCGTGCGTACCGCTGCGTGATTGGGAAGTGCATGTAGCCCCAGCCGCCGCTGGGCAGGCTTTCAATCTCCCAGTGTGTGTAGGCATCGGCGATCGACCGGTGGTGGGTGCCGACATGGCCGCCGTTGTAGAAGATCGTGCAGTCAGCATGGTACTGACGAACAAAGGTGGTCATGTCATGGACGAACTCGTCGATCACCTGCGCGCCATAGGCGCGCCGGATCGCCGCATCCTCGGCATCGAGGCCTCCAGCAGCCATGCCGGCCGTGCAGGCGAAGCACGAGCAGTCCTGTGCCTGCACGATGTCAAAGAACAAGCCATCGGTCGGGAATGTTTCGAGGACCTCCGCGGTGTGCGCCTTGAGGAAGTCGCGGTACGGCGTATTCACACACAGGCGTCGGTAAAAGCCGGCCTGGTACGGTGGGGTGCCTTCCAGCCGCCCGTCCGGCGTGACGACGCACCATTCTGGGTGGCGCTGGGACGTGTAGTGGTCCCACTGCACGGTGATATAGATCGGCACACGGATGTTGCGCGCGTGGCAGGCCGCAATCTGCTCAAAGAGCAGATTGCGCTGCAGATGGGGATGCCGACGCTCCGGAAACACGTGCGTATCGTAATACAGCCAGCCGTGGTGGCAGCGCGCAAAGCAGGTGATCGAGTCCACGCGGGCCCGGTCGAGTGTGGCCGCGAACTCCTCAGAATCGAACTCAGTTCCGATACCGGCGATGGCTTCGCTCGTATGGAAATCGAGATGAACTTGCCGGAAGCGCAGGTCGATGGGGTTCATGGAGCATACTCCTGTGGCGACTGATCCAGGGATGAGCGCAGCTCGGCCTAGTAATCCGACTTCCGTCACTCTGGGTGTAGCATAGCATGAGCCGCCCTCCTCCTGTCACGAGGAGGAGTTGCGATGACTGCGTTCGGCCAATAACAGAAACGGTTGCCTTCATCGCCAGTACACGGCGGCGTACCGCGACCTCTTCGGTGCTGTTCGCAGCTTCGATCACGTCACGCGCTTGCAGCTCGGTCTCATCAGCGACGTGTCTCGCACGTCCTTGCCGTCGATTGCACGCATCACCGGTACCGCCGCGCAAGCGCTTCATCATGTTGTCGCCAATGCCGACTGGGCTGTCACGCAGCTCCAGCAACGCCGCCTTGATCGTATTCGGCATGCATTGCGCGGTCGGTCGTTTGTGCTCTGTATCGACGAAACCAGCGACCAGAAATATGGTAGCGTCACGGACTACGTAGCTTGCCAGTATATCGGCAACCTTGGTGCGATCGAACCTGGCTTGGTATCGGTAAATGCGTCCGGCGTACTGGATGACCTGACGTTCCCGTTGCTGTTCCAGGTCTTCAAGCCCGACCTGTCTTGGCTACAGGTCACATCCGCAGCCTTGTGGCGACTTCCATACACATGCCATCACACCGTATACTCCTTCAGGACAGCTCGAATGTTCTGTGTTGAAGCAGCATAAAGGAGGTGAACGGTGTTTGGGATCGTGAAGCGGGTCCAGTCGTGTGTCAAACCAGGGTTGCACGTGGTCAGCACCGGCATCTCACGTTTGACCAAGCCGCTCGCCCACAGCCGTGTGTTCGACACCGTCACTGAGCTAGACTTTATCCATTTGAGGAGGGCGGCGAAGCAAGCTAAGCTATGGTCATGACCACATCCGCCAAGAAAGGTCTGCCATGCTTAACTTGCCACCATCGATTATACGCGTCGTTTCAGCATTTAGCCCCTTGTTCTCGCGTCGGGTGTTTCGCTCTGTGGAAGTGCTGCTGATTGGGGCGATTTTGACGCCAGGTCGGCGGACGATTGCGAGCGCGCTGCGCATCATGGGCTTACAACATCCCCGCCAGTTCCAAAATTATCATCGCGTCCTTAATCGGGCGCAGTGGTCGAGTCGGAAAGCAGCTCAGGTGCTCTTGGAGCTGCTGGTTCGCTGGTTTGCTCCGGATGGTCCCATCGTCATGGGAATCGATGAAACCCTCGAACGGCGGCAAGGGGCAAACATCGCGGCCAAAGGAATTTATCGCGATGCTGCACGGTCGAGTAAGACGTTCTTCGTCAAGGCGAGTGGCTTACGGTGGCTGTGCCGTATGCTCCTCGCTCCCATTCCTTGGGCTGGCCGTGTCTGGGCCTTACCGTGTTTGACCGTGCTCGCACCGTCTGAACGCTATGCTACCGAGCGAGGTAAGCGGCACAAAAAGCTCACTGACTGGGCACGGCAAATGGTTCTGCAAGTCCGACGCTGGTTGCCCAACCGCCCGCTCGTGCTCGTGGCCGACCGCAGCTACGCGGTACTCGTGTTGTTGGCGCGGTGTGCACGACGTACCCCGTCCGTCGCAGTGGTAACCCGCTTCCTGTGCTGGCTACTTGGCCTATCCGTCCGCAGTATCAGTGTCCAGGAGCTACATTTCTTGTTTTCTTGATTGACATAACGAAAGATAAAGTAACTCGCAGGCATGCGGATGAACGAAGTAGCCAGCACAGGTTTTGTTGCAGCGGCGTGGGCAGGTACAATGATCAATCCAGAAGAAGGGAGAGGACTGGTCATGAAGTGCATTCGGTGCGAGAGCGAACGGACACGCAAGGACGGACAGACCCGGCTAGGCGGACAACGCTGGCGCTGCAATGCGTGTGGACGCCGGTTCACCGCGCGTTCCACGAGCGCCTTCTCGCACCATGTCTTCCCCGATGATGTCATCGCCCTGGCTGTGCGTTGGTACATCAGGTACCGCTTGAGCTATGCCGACGTCGTCGAGTGGTTCGCCGAGCGGGGCCTCGACGTTGACCGCAGCACCGTCTATCGCTGGGTCCAGCGCTTCCTGCCTATGTTTGGCGCAGCTGCACGTATGCACCGACGGCCAGTCGGCACGAGGTGGCGCGTTGATGAAACGTACACGCGTTTGAACGGGACGTGGACCTACATCTAGCGTGCCATCGACGAAGACGGGCAAGTCGTTGACGCCTACTTCTCGAAGCGGCGGAACGCTCAGGCTGCCCAGACGTTCTTCGCGCGTGCCATCGATGAGACAGGCGTGAGGCCGGAGCGGGTCACAACCGACAAGGCCAAGTGCTATCCTGCTGCTCTCCGCGCCGTCTTGCCCGACGTTCGGCATCGGACATCGAAGTACCTCAACAACGGCATCGAGCGCGACCATGGACATCTGAAACAGCGCCTGTATCCGATGCGTGGCTTCAAGCAGGCAGCCTCCGCCGACATCATTGCTCGTGGACATGCGCTCATCCGGAACCTGCGGAATGGGTTCTCCACGCTGACACGGGCTGTCCCGCGACAGCTGCGCCTCGCGACTGCCTGGCAACAACTGACACCGGCGATCTAACCCCCACTAACGCCGATACATCGCCAATAGCCGCAGCCGGAGAACCTGTGCTCATACGATGCCCACTCCATTGCAACATAACCGTCATAACTTAATAACGGCCGGTCATAGTTTGTGCGTCAGGCCGACCGTTTAAAGTAAAGCGGGAAGAAGGGCAGGATGGTCACCCAAACCTTATCCCGCTCGGGGGTCATGTACAGCCCAATGAAGGCAGCACGCCACGAGAACTCAATGCGTTGAAACTTCATAGGTGCTTCCCTGTAAAGACGTTACCTGCCGTTTAGCAGGTAGCCGCTGGAGCGATTTGTTCGGCGGATGAAGGCCATGAACTATGCATACGCAAGCCAATCCTACCACCAATAATACACTCCAAGCACCAAGACCGTCCAACTTGCCATGATGCTCACGAATGCTTTCTGTGCCCATCCGGTTTCTGTACGTATCAGCCAGTGAAGTGGTTCCAGGGCATCAGGGTTATGCCTGTTGCGCTTTTCGTAGCGAGCATACATCATGGTTAAGCTAACAAACGTGTATGGCCAAAGTACAGAGACAATGTAGACAGGAACAACCAGCGATAGCAGAAAAAAAGGATGCTCATCACGAGTAGCAGGTGAACGATAAAGCCGACACCGGCGAGCGATGCGGCAGTTAACACAATCATCCTCGTATGTTGTGGACGATGAATTGCCGTAAGGCCAGCTACAAGATAGAGGGCGGACGAGAGACCTGTGAGTGCCGCAGCCAGTACGTCGGGCGCATAGCTCCTATTTGCGTACATGAAGTAGCTCATATAGCCAGTAGAAAGGGCTGTTAGGAGATAAAGGATGGATTGTTGATAATAAGGGCGGTGTTTCCGCAAATCATGCATACCGAAGCTGTCCAGGTAGAGCCACGTTTATCAATAGTAGCACATCCCAGAGCCGCACAACGTGATCTGCTCCCTAGAATGTGGAGTGCTGGATGCGTTAAAATCTCCCCGTGCGCGGAGGTTCTCGATGAAGAAAGGCCAGGTTACTGAGGAGCAGATCGTTCGCATCATGCAGCACGTAGAACGAGGCGAGCAGTCGATTGGGGCGATCTGCCGTGAATACGGCATCGCTGAAAACACCTGTGCCCCGAAGGCACCTGGCTGGCGCCAGAAGTTCGGTGGGCTCCGTGTCACAGAAACGCAGCGCCTGCGCGAGCGGGGGCCCTTGGACGTTTGATGCACATTAGGCGAATGGATCAAAGAACGCGAACGCAGTGATGCCGCACGTCTGCTATGGACTGTACCACGGACGCCCCCGCGAACTCATCGTCCACGTGACGATGTGCTGGCAAGTACATGCGCGGCCGCGCAGCTGTGAGGTCACGCCGCAGAGCAGGGGGAAGCTCTTCGTGGTAAGGTACACCAATCGACGACGTCTAGCCAAGGAGCCGGCGCATGCGCTTGCCTACTTTTCACGATGTCCTGCGTGCTCAGACGCAGATCCGCCCGTATCTGCCGCGCACACCGCTGCATCGCTACCCAGCCCTCGACGAGCTGATCGGGACGGCCGTCTACGTCAAACATGAGAACTATCAGCCGGTCGGCGCGTTTAAGGTGCGCGGTGGCATCAACCTGGTTTCCCAGCTCACACCGACGGAGCGCGAGCGCGGGGTGATCGCGGTGTCGACCGGCAATCACGGGCAGTCAGTTGCGTATGCGGCCCGCCGCTTCGGTGTGGTCGCGCGGGTGGTGGTGCCCGCAGGCGCGAATCCGGGCAAGGTGGCCGCGATGCGCGGCATGGGCGCCGAGGTCATCGTGCACGGCGCGAGCTTCGACGAGGCACGGCGGCACTGCGAGGCGCTGGCCGAGCAGCAGGGCTATCGCTACGTGCATTCCGGTGACGAGCCGCTGCTGATCGCGGGCGTGGCGACCGAGACGCTGGAGCTGCTGGAGGACGAGCCGGAGATCGAGGTGGTCATCGTGCCGGTCGGGGGTGGGAGTGGCGCGGCCGGGGCCTGCATCGTCGCCAACGCGATCAACCCGGCGATCCGGGTGATTGCTGTTCAATCCGCGGCTTCGCCGGCAGCCTACGAGTCATGGCGCGGGCGACAGTGCATCGCAGCTCCTGATCAGACGGTTGCGGAGGGACTGGCGACGGGGACGGCCTTTGCGCTGCCGCAGGCGATCCTGTGGGAGCGGCTGCAGGAGTTCATGCTCGTGCGTGATGACGAGATCTTGCAGGCGATCGTCTGGATGATCGAGCGGGCACATACGCTGGCAGAGGGAGCCGGGGCGGCGGCACTGGCCGCCGCCTATCGCCTACGCGACTCGCTGGGCGGCAAGAAGGTCGGGCTGATCTGCTCGGGCGGCAACCTCGCCCCGGCCCAGTTACGGCGCGCGCTGCTCGGGCCGACGGACGGCGCGTCACCGCGGCCGGCGTGAACGACTCCGGGGCCACCACCGGGGCGGCAACGTGAGTCGACAGGACGCGCAGAACAGTGTGGGATAGGGCTGGTGGGACGACGTGTGCTCCTGTAGGTGGGCGACACGGCCGACTGATTCGGCCCAAGGCGGGCATCCCATGCGGAAACACGGACTTCAGCCCGCCTCGTTCCAGCATGTGGCTGGTACCGGTGCCGAGGTAACGCGTGGCCCAGCGGCTTACATTGATCGTGTTACACATGAGGTGGTGCACCGAGTGCACCACCTGGTGCCGTTATTGCTCAGATTGTTGGGGGAAGGGCCCTGTGATCTGCTATACTTGTGCACGCTTGCTGCATACAGCACCTCGCCTTTTCCGCTCACGTAACGACCCAGGGAACGCCACGCGACCAGTTTTTCGGCTAACTATCGCGTCGTCCGCAA